>NZ_CVTN01000065.1:30441-45672 GCF_900004915.1 Pseudomonas sp. 31 R 17 | reverse complement strand
TTCGGCCAGCGTGGTTTAACGGGGCGCCTGAGATCAAGATCAAAAGCAGATCAAGATCAAGAGCGGCTCGCTTCGCATCGTGGTTACGGTTGGGTGCTACGCAGGTGTGTCGATACCTATGGCTATCGGGGGCAAGCCCCCTCCCACATTTTTTACCGTGCCCGCTCAAGGGCAGCGATTACTTCATGCTCGTGAACGCCAACTTCACCCCAATCGCGATCAACACCGCGCCCATGGTGCGATCGAACCAATGCCCCATCTTCGCAAACCCGGCGCGCACGCGCTGCTGGCTGAACAACATGGCCACCAGGCAAAACCACAGCGCCGTCGCCACCGCCAGGTACACGCCATAACCGGCCTGCACCGCCAGCGGTGTGTGCGGGTTGATCACCACGGTGAACAGCGAGAGGAAAAACAGCGTGGCCTTGGGATTCAAACCGTTGGTCACAAAACCTGCGGTAAACGCGCCCCGCGGGGTGCGCTCGCCCACTTCGCGATGCAGCTCGCCTTCCACCGGTGGCTTGGCCGGTTGCGCGCGCAGCGCCTTGAAGCCGATATACAGCAGGTACGCCGCCGCCGCCCATTTCAATGCATTGAACAGCACGATGGACTGGGACACGATCAAGCCGATGCCCAGCAACGAGTAGCCAACGTGGAGGAAAATCGCCGAACCGACGCCCAGCGCAGTCCATGTGCCGACGCGACGGCCATGGGTCACGCTTTCACGCACCACTACGGCGAAGTCAGGCCCGGGGCTGGCGACCGCCAACAAGTGAATCAAGGCTACGGTCAAAAACTCGGCGACGTACATGCTCACTCCATTAAGTAACGGATTATTTCATCTGATAGGCTCAGCAGATTACGCCTTCGAACTCCGCCGCAAAAGGTACAGTTGATGATGAACAAGCGCCGCGCCGTCTTCCTCGATCACCCCTCCCTGGACCTCGGCGACCTCGACCTCAGCGAGTTGCATGACTGCTTCAGCGAGCTGCAGCTGTGCGAGCAGACCACGCCGCAGAATGTGCGCGAACGCTTGCAGGGCGCTCAAGTCGCCATCACTAACAAAGTTCCGCTCAGCGCCGAGCTCCTGGCGGCCTGCCCCGAGCTCAAGCTGATCCTGGTGTCGGCCACCGGCACCAATAACATCGACCTTGAAGCCGCCCGTGCCCAGGGCATCACCGTGAGCAACTGCCAGGGCTACGGCACGCCGTCGGTGGCGCAACATACGATCATGCTGCTGCTCAACCTGGCCACGCACTTGAAGGACTATCAGCGCGATGTGGCAGCCGGCAAATGGCAGCAGGCCAAGCAGTTCTGCCTGCTGGACTACCCGATTGTCGAGCTGGAAGGCAAGACCCTCGGCCTGCTCGGCCATGGCGAACTGGGCAGCGCCGTGGCACGTCTGGCCGAAGCCTTTGGCATGCGCGTGGTGCTGGGCGCGATTCCCGGGCGCCCTGCCCGCGCCGACCGCGTGCCGCTGGATGAACTGCTGGCACAGGTCGACGCGCTGACCTTGCACTGCCCGCTCAACGAGCACACCCGCGACTTTATCGGCGCTCGCGAACTGGCCTTGCTCAAGCCCGGCGCGTTTATCGTCAACACCGCACGCGGTGGCTTGATCAACGAACAGGCCCTGGCCGACGCATTGCGCAACGGCCACCTGGGTGGTGCGGCCACCGATGTGTTGAGTGTCGAACCTCCGGTAAACGGCAACCCGCTGCTGGCCGGTGATATCCCTCGGCTGATCGTCACGCCCCATAATGCCTGGGGCAGCCGTGAAGCCCGGCAGCGGATCGTCGCGCAATTGAGCGAAAACGCCCTGGGCTTTTTCAACGGTGCCCCGCTGCGCGTCGTCGCTTGATAAACTGCGCCCCTTTTCAAGGAGCAGACCATGGATCCGCGCAGTGAAGTACTGCTTCGCCAGGCCGAACTTTTTCAAGGCAACCTGCTGCTGGTCGGCTTGCCTGCCGACGATTTGCTCGGCCGCCTGCCCAACGCCCACGGCTGGAGCTGGCATGCCGGCGATCAGGCGGCGTTGGAGGCGCGTTTTCCCGAGCGCAGCCAGTTCGGCGTGAAGGTGCCCGAACGCGCATTTGAGGCCGCGGTGATTTTCCTGCCCAAGTCCAAAGACCTCACCGACTACCTGCTCAACGCCGTGGCCGCGCGCCTGCCCGGCGCCGAGCTGTTTCTGGTGGGCGAAAAAAAGGCCGGCATCGAAAGCGCGGCCAAGCAGATGATCCCCTTCGGCAAACCGCGCAAGCTGGATAACGCGCGGCACTGCCAGCTCTGGCAGGTCACGGTGGGCAACGCGCCGCAGGCGCCCGACCTGGATAGCCTGGCGCAAACCTTCGAGGTACCGCTGGTCGACGGGCCGCTCAAGGTGGTGAGCCTGCCGGGCGTGTTCAGCCATGGTCGCCTGGACCGGGGCACCGAGCTGTTGCTGGAACACCTGGACAAGCTGCCCAGCGGGCATTTGCTCGACTTTGGCTGCGGCGCCGGTGTATTGGGAGCAGCGGTGAAACGTCGCTACCCGCACAACACTGTGACCCTGCTTGATGTGGACGCCTTCGCCGCCGCCAGCAGCCGCCTGACCCTGGCTGCCAATGACCTGGAAGCCGAAGTACTGACCGGTGACGGCATCGACGCCGCACCGATGGGTTTGAATGCGATTTTAAGCAACCCGCCGTTCCATGTCGGGGTGCACACGGATTACTTCGCCACGGAAAACCTGCTGCGAAAAGCAGGCAAACATCTGGCAAAAGGCGGAGAACTGCGCCTGGTCGCCAACAGCTTCCTGAAATACCAGCCGCTGATCGAAGAGCATCTGGGCATCTGCGCGATCAAGGCCGAGGGCAACGGTTTTCGCATCTACCGGGCCAAGCGTCCCTGACGGGCGTTTGAAAAAGAACGCTTGCCGAAAGGGTTTTGCCTAGGCAGAATCCGCAGCGTCCTAGGGGAGTAGTCTCCCACGAGCGCCATGCTCGTCCGGCATACGTCAACATACTTGGTCAGCAGACCATGGCGTATGCGACCCAGGAGTCCGCACAGACGGACCGGGGTCTGACAAGACCTATGACACGCACACCTTACCCGGGGCGGGAAGGCTGTACGTGTCATAGCCGTGTCGACCCGCCCCTGGAAACCTACCTGATGCTGGATTCATTGCTCGTACCTACCGCAATCGTTGCCCTGGCCGAAATCGGCGACAAGACGCAACTGCTCGCACTCATTCTCGCTGCCCGCTTTCGCAAGCCCTGGCCCATCATCGCCGGCATCGTCGCCGCGACCCTGGCCAACCATGCGGCTGCCGGTGCAGTGGGAGCCTGGTTCGGAAGTTTCTTCTCCGACGCGGTGCTGCACTGGATTCTCGCGGCAAGCTTCTGCGCCACGGCGCTGTGGACCCTGGTGCCGGACAAACTCGACGATGACGAAGCCAGTACCACGCGCAAGTTCGGACCGTTCCTGACCACGCTGATTGCGTTCTTCCTCGCGGAAATCGGTGATAAGACCCAGATCGCCACGGTGATGCTGGCGGCCCAGTATCCGGAGTTGTGGCTGGTGATTATCGGGACCACCCTGGGTATGTTGATTGCCAACGTACCGGTGGTGCTGGCGGGGAATTTTGCGGCGGAGAAGCTGCCGTTGACCTTGATTCGGCGCTTGGCGGCTACGGCGTTTTTTGTGCTGGCGATTGTCGCGGTGTACAAGGCCATGCAGAGCAGTGGCTGGATCTAAGGAACCAGGGCTGTAAACCCAATCCAATGTGGGAGGGGCGGTGCGACGATTCGACTTGCTCCCGATAGCGGTGTTTCAGCTAAGCATTCCTCAGCTGACCCACCGCTATCGGGGGCAAGCCCCCTCCCACATTTGGATCTTTACCAGGCTTGGAATATCAGGATTTTTTGGCCTGTTGGTACAGCGGCATGACCTTCGGAATCGCCGCCTGCAACGAGGCAATGCGGCTATCAGACGCCGGGTGAGTGCTCATGAACTCCGGCGGCGCGCCTTCCGAGGCCTTGGCCATCTTGTTCCACAGCGTGATGGCCGCGTTCGGGTTGTAACCGGCGCGGGCGGCCAGTTCGAGGCCGATCAGGTCGGCTTCGTTTTCATTGCTGCGGCTGTTGGGCAAGGTCATGCCATAGTTGGCCACGGTATCGGCCAGCGCCAGGCTGTCCTGGCCGAGCCCGAATATTGCACCGGCGCCCTGTTTGGCCATCTCGATGCCGTAAGCCTTGGACATGGCTTCGCGGCCGTGTTCGCGCAAGGCGTGGGCGATTTCATGGCCCATCACGGCGGCGAGTTCATCATCGGTGAGCTTGAGATTATCGATCAATGCGCTGTACACCAGGATCTTGCCACCCGGCCCGCAGTTGGCGTTCATCTCGTCGCTCTTGATCAGGTTCACTTCCCACTTCCATTGCGCCGCATCCGGGCGGAAGGTCGGTGCCTGGGCGATCAGGCGATTGGCAATGGCCTGCACGCGCTTGGCGTTGGCGCTGGTCTTGTCCAGAATCCCTTTGCCACTGGCCTCGCCCAGGGTCTGCTGGTAGGACTGGGCGTACATCTGGTCAACTTCCTGGCTCGACAGCATGCTGAACATGTACTGCTTGCGCTCAACCCCCACCGCGCCGCCGCTGGTAGTGTTGACCGACTGACACCCGGCCAGCAGCATCGCTGCAACCAACCCACTTACCGCCAATGACTTCTTCATGAACACGCTCCCTGGAAACATGGCGCGTATCGTAGGCGGACATTTGTATCCGCGCCAGATACATCAGACGTTTAACGGGTGTATTTCGGATCCCTCCCACGTGCCGGCCGATAAGCTCAGGCTCAAGCCGGGGTCAGGCACTCCGGCCCGTTGAGCTTGGGATCGTTGACCATATTGGCCAGCACCCGCTCGCGCAACGCGGCAGGCTCACCGGCCAGCAGGCTTTGCAGCACATGCAGCGGCGTCTCGGGGTCCAGCCAGGCGGCCTGCCCCGCTTCATCCAGGATCAACGGTCGGCGCTGGGCCTGCGCCGCTTGAGTGATGACCGCCGTGCTCAACCACACCTGCTCCTGCACCGGGTACGCCTCCCAGATCGCCGCAAAAAACAGCGTGGAGCCTTCCCCCGGTGTCAGCCAGTATGGGCGCTTGCGCTGGGTGCCGCGCCATTCGTAAAAACCGTTGGCCGGCAGCAGGCAGCGGCGCTGGCGGAACGCTTCGCGAAACATCGGCTGCTCGGCCAGGGTTTCGGCGCGGGCATGGGCGGGTGTGCGGGAGAGGTCGGTGAGCCACGGCGGTGTGAGCCCCCAGCGCGCACGCGCCAGGCTGAGCTGGCCATCGATGGCGCGCTGGATCAGCACCGAATCATTGGGGGAGATATTCCACTGGGCCTGCTGATCGGCCGGGAAACCCGGCAAGGCAGCAAAGGCGGGGTTCCAGCGAAACAGGGCATAACGTCCACACATGGGGCAACACGACTCTTGGGTAAACCGACCGACAGCCTAACAGACCAATACGTCGGGCAAGCTGTCGGCGTCATCAAAGGGTAAGGGCTGCGCGTCGTTATAGGCGGTTATGAGCTCGCGTGCGCAAGCGGCTTGATCATTATCGACCTCCAGTCCCAGCAAGCCGAAGATCGGCAGCTCACCCGTGCCACCGAGCAAATGGCGGCCCACCAGGTGCGCCTCGATGCCTTCGCTGGCAAGCATCTGCTGCAGCAGCTCGCCTTCCATGAGGTTTTCCGGTTCGTAGATTCGCTGCATGGATATACCTGTCAGTCATTCTCGCTGCGGGTTTCGAGCATCCACTCTTCACCATGGACCTGCAGGTCGAAGGTGATCGGTCGGCAACACACCTGGCAGTCTTCTATATAAACCTGATCACCGCCGGACAAATCCACCGTCGTTTCGACCGTTTCCCCACAATAAGGACAATCGTACAGCGCAGTTTCCAGCATCGCAGTCTCCCAGGTGACTTGTGCGTATAATCGCCGGTCTATTGACAGGGCTATTGCCGGCTGAGCCCGTTTACTCACGCCGCCCCTGGTATTTCCTTTACTTACCCTAGCCGTTTCTAACAAGAGAGCATGATGGGCGAATTCGATACCATCCGACCTTACAACGACAGCGAAGTCCCCGCAGTACTGGACCGGCTGTTCAGTGACAAGGCCTTTCTGGACATCCTGACTCACTTTCGCTTCCCGCGCTTTGCCGGCGCGCTGGGCTGGCTGCTCAAGCCGATGATCGCGCGCAAACTGCGCCGTGAATTCGCCGGCGTCACCACCGTGGCGACGCTGCAGGATAAAGTCGAGTATTACGTCGACCATACCATCGACCGCGCGACCGACGGCGTGACCTACACCGGCGTCGAGCAATTGAAGTCCGGCACCGCCTACCTGTTCCTGGCCAACCACCGTGACATCGTGATGGACCCGGCCTTCGTCAACTACGCCGTCTACCATGCCGGCCTGCCGACGCCGCGCATCGCCATCGGCGACAACCTGCTGCAGAAACCGTTTGTCAGCGACCTGATGCGCTTGAACAAGAGCTTCATCGTGCACCGCTCGATCACCGGGCGAAAGGAAAAGATGGCGGCCTACCAGTTGCTGTCGGCCTACATCAACCATTCGATCCGCAACGACTGCCAGTCGATCTGGATCGCCCAGGCGGAAGGCCGGGCCAAGGATGGGGATGATCGCACCGAATCGGCGATCCTCAAGATGTTCCACGTCAGCCGCAAGGACGAGCCGTTCGCCGAAGTCATCCAGTCGTTGAACCTGACGCCGGTGTCGATCAGCTACGAGTATGATCCGTGCGACGCCGCCAAGGCCCGCGAGCTGTATATCCGCGCTACCACCGGCACCTACAGCAAGGCGCCGGGCGAGGATGACGTGAGCATTGCGCTGGGCATCACCGGTTACAAAGGCCGGGTGCACGTGAATTTCGCGCCACCGATTACCGAGCGCTTCGAGGACACCAAGTTGCTGGCGGTCGAAATGGACCGGCAGATTCTCGGTGGTTATCGGCTGTTCCCGGTGCACTACCTGGCTTACGCCCAATGGCACGATGCCGACCCGCAATTGGATGTACCAAAGGCCGAAGACGTATTCCCGGCCGATGAGCTGGCCAAGGCGAAGGCCGAGTGGCAGCGGCGCCTGAACGAATGTCCGTCCGAGCATCGTCCTTACCTGGTGACGCAATATGCAACGCCAGTGCGCAATCAATACCGGGTCAAGGCCGGGATCCCTCTGTAAACATCGAACAAAATGTGGGAGGGGGCTTGCCCCCGATTGCAGTGTGTCAGTAAGCCTATCTGTATCTGACCCACCGCTATCGGGGGCAAGCCCCCTCCCACATTTGTCTGCAGGTGTTCTTAGAAGTGGGTACTGAGCCAGGAAATGGCCAGCGCCAACCCCAGGCCGACGAACCCGACGCGGTAAGCCTGGCGATGCGCCCGTTCGGTACGCGTGTCCAGAAACAACATCGGCTGGTCAATGGCGCGCTCTTCACTTTGCGCGGTGAGTTCGGCCATCGCCCGTTGCGCCCGCAGGCGAGTGATGAACAGCAGTATGGCGCCGCAGCAGGCAACCATCAGGGCAACAGCATTGATCAGCAGCGCCATCGCAAAACCTCGGCGAAACAGTATTCGGGTATCGGTCCAGATACGAACCTGAACGATAGTGGCTCCCTGCGCCTTTAATGCTCCCTCCCCGTTGACGGTTTAATGTATCCAGTAATTTACAGCGTCACCTGAACGTCACCTTAACAGGCCACTCTGTTGCCCTTCGACGCTTGAGGAGCTTGTCATGCTGCACGCGCAAAACCAGGACCGGCTGTATCTGATCGCCCCGAGCGATGAACAGGAAGCCCTGATCGGCGGCCTTGCCTTCAATGTCCAGGACCGCCATTGGCTGGTGTATTGCGCCCTCGCCGGGCACCCGCATGCCGACTTGCCGGAACTGGATTTACTCACGGGCGTGAGCATGCTGGATTTTTACGTCGATACCGCCGCCTGAAAGCGACAGGCATAAAAAAACCGGGCTCAGCGATGAGCCCGGTTTTGCGTGAACAGCTTATTGCGAACTGAGCAACTGGCCGATGCTTGGGTCCTTGAACAGTCGGGTCAACGCATCGCTGAGCACGTCGCTGACCAGCTTGGTGTTGGTTTCCTGGTTCGGCGACATGCCGAAGCGCTGGTTGAGGGAGGCGGCATAGCGGCCGCTGTAGCGACGGGTACCGGCGCTGACGTCGGACTTGAAGGTTGCGCCGATGGACGCTTCGGTCACATACAGGCCTTCCTTGGGCGACTGGTATTTCAGTTCGGCCAAGGTAACGGTCAGTTGCGGCGCGCCGGGCGAATTGGTCGGGGTAAAGCCCAGCAGGCGCACAGCGGCTTCAGCCTGGGCCTGCAGCTTGGGCAGCACGTCCTGGCCGGTCACCGAAATCAGCGCGGTCTCCGGGTACAGGCCGCCACGGGAACCGAGGGTCGGTGACGGGCGACCGTCCACTACACGCACCGATACAGGCTGGCCGTGACCAACCGGCGCCAACTGCGCCGTGACTTTAGGTTGCGGGCTGAGTTGTTGCGGGCTGTTGGCGCAGCCAACCAAAGCCAAACTGGTCACAGTGATCAAACCGAACAACAGGCGTTGCAACATACTCATTTCTCCAGGACTAGGCGCACACAGGCCGCCAGTATAACGGTGCACGCGCATCACCCACCAGCGATCCTGAACCGCAGCTGAAGGCATCGGCAAATTACAATTTCCCATCAAAACGTCATTCCCCTGTCATGCCAGACTGACAACCTTCAAGCATGTAACGCAACCGGTACACAGCCATGCGCCTTCTCAAGTCACTGTTCCTGTCACACAGCCGCCACCGCCACTTTGCCCTGCTCGATGCCCACGGTCATTGCCTGGCGTTCAAGCAATGCAGCCTGCCGCCCGTCGGTGAAGGCTGGGTCGAAGTCGCGGAGACGCATCTGGGCTGGATGCACCGCCCGCTGCCGGCCAGTGCCAGGGTAAGCCCTCAGTTTGTACGCGCACAATCGCACCAGGCGTTGGCCTCCTGACCGGCGCACTAATAAAAGTCATAAAACACGCCCATTTCCATGGCGTTCTTCGCTACAATCTCCCCCCGATTATAAGGACGTCTCCTGATCGGGCCCCGCAGCATCGTTATTGCCTTGGCATTAACCTCCAAATCGCCCACAGAGAGCCGCCCACACAGATCGAGTGAAGCTGGCGTGCTTGCTGTTTCCTGTGCAAACCACCCGTCTTTATCGAATCTGCCAGAGCTGCCATTGCGCTCGGCCACTTGAGTTGTTTGCCCGTTTTGCGGGCCAGGTGCCAGGCTGGGGCAGCCCTTTTTTGAGGTTCACGTCTTCAAAAGAGCGTGAAAAAAACGGGTTTTCACAACTTCACAAGAGTGTGGCGAGCAAATGAATAGTTTGGCGTTTGTACAAGCACCATCAGCGTCTGAAACAGCCCAACACAGGACCGAGCGTTCCTCAATAACCGGAGCTTGAGCCTGTCCGCTACGGATTGGTTGCACGAATCGCACGCTTTGACCATAAGTCGAATTGCCACAGGCGCCCATGAATGCGTTCATAGGCAGATTAGCCGGGCAGGAAGCGTGCGCTGAAGTTGCAAAGAATTGCGAAACGGACATGGCGATCCTCGCCATGGGTAACCTGGGGCAACACGTGAACCGCCCCGTCACTCCTGGCAGCCATGCCGTCAATTTGGTGCTGCAGATTTTGGAGACGCGTTAAATGGCGCATAACGAAGCAGTCGACGTAGTTCTGGTAGGGGCCGGCATCATGAGTGCCACCCTGGCCGTACTGCTCAAGGAGCTCGACCCCGGCCTCAAGCTGGAAGTCGTTGAGCTGATGGACTCGGGTGCCGCGGAGAGTTCCAACCCGTGGAACAACGCCGGTACCGGCCACGCCGGGCTCTGTGAGCTGAACTACACGCCGCAGGCCGCCGATGGTTCCATCGACATCAAGAAAGCCGTGCACATCAACACCCAGTTCGAGGTGTCAAAACAGTTCTGGGCGTACCTGGCCAAAAAGGGCACCTTTGGTTCGTGCAAGTCCTTTATCAGCCCGGTCCCGCACTTGAGTTTCGTGCAGGGCGACAACGGCGTTGCCTTCCTCAAGAAGCGTTTTGAAACCCTCGTCCAGCACCATGCGTTTTCGGACATGCACTACACCGAAGACCGCAGCGAGATGGCCGAGTGGATGCCGCTGATGATGCCGGGCCGCCCGCTCGATGAAAAAATCGCCGCCACCCGCGTGATCAATGGCACTGACGTCAACTTTGGCGCCCTGACCAACCAACTGCTCAACCACCTGACCAGTTCGCCGGACGCCCAGGTCAAGTACTGCAAGCGTGTCACCGACCTCAAGCGCAATGGTGCGGGCTGGACCGTCAGCATCAAGGACGTCAACAGCGGCAACAGCCGCGAAGTGGATGCCCGCTTCGTGTTCCTCGGCGCCGGTGGCGCGGCCCTGCCGCTGCTGCAGGCTTCGGGCATCGAAGAAAGCAAAGGCTTCGGCGGTTTCCCGGTCAGCGGCCAGTGGCTGCGTTGCGATAACCCGGAAGTGGTCAAGCAGCACCAGGCCAAGGTCTATAGCCAGGCGGCCGTGGGTTCGCCACCGATGTCCGTGCCGCACCTGGACACCCGCGTGGTGGATGGCCAGAAGTCGCTGTTGTTCGGCCCCTACGCCGGGTTCACCACCAAGTTCCTCAAGCACGGCTCGTTCCTGGACCTGCCGATGTCGATCCGCGCCGGCAACATCGGCCCGATGCTGGCAGTGGCTCGCGACAACATGGACCTGACCAAGTACCTGGTCAGCGAAGTGCGCCAGTCCATGGAGCAGCGCCTGGAATCCCTGCGCCGCTTTTACCCCGAAGCGAAAGCCGAAGACTGGCGCCTGGAAGTGGCCGGCCAACGCGTGCAGATCATCAAGAAGGACCCGAAGAAAGGCGGCGTGCTGCAATTCGGCACCGAGCTGGTTGCCGCCGCGGATGGTTCGCTGGCGGCACTGCTGGGCGCCTCGCCGGGCGCTTCGGTGACGGTGTCGATCATGCTGGATTTGATCGAGCGCTGCTTCCCGGAGAAAGCCAACGGTGAATGGGCGACCAAGCTGCACGAGATCTTCCCGGCGCGCGAAAAAGTGCTGGAGACGGATGCCGAGCTGTATCGCACGATCAATACGCAGAACAACATCAGCCTTGAGCTGGTGGAGCCTGTAGGAGCGAGCTCGCTCGCGAAAAACGTCAACGATAACGCAGCGCAAGTGGATTAACGCGGCGCTCTCAGGTTCTTCGCGAGCAAGCTCGCGCCTACCGTTAAAAGCGAAACGCCCCGGACTCTTTTGAGGCCGGGGCGTTTTTTATTGCTTCGGATAATCAGCCGCGAGCGTTGTCGATCAGCGCGATGTACTCGGCGGCGTGGCGCTGGTCCTTGATCAGGTCGACAAAGGTCTGGCCATGCTCATCCTTGCCGTCCAGGTCCAGGCCGGCAGCCTTGAAGAACCCCAGGAAGCGCTCGAAGTCGTCGATACGCAGGCCGCGATAGGCCTTGATCAGTTTGTGCAGGGACGGAGAAGTCGCATCGACCGGTTCGAAGTTCAGGAACAACTTGATCTGGTCGTCGCCGATCTCGTCACCGATCACCTGTATTTTATCTTTACGCATTACCGACTCCAGCCTGCAGACATTGACACGGGGTTTGAAGTCTACCTGTGGTGCACAGGCTTCGAAAGCGTTGAAGAGCCAATGTGGGAGGGGGCTTGCCCCCGATAGCGGTGTGTCAGCCCATACCTGTGTGCCTGACCCAACCTCATCGGGGGCAAGCCCCCTCCCACATTTGGATCTTGGTCAGTTCAATCGAACTGCGAAAGCATCCAGCGTTGGTAGTCGGCCACACCTGCATCGCCTTCGCGCGGTGCCCAGGTGGCCAGCTCACCCTCACCCACCGGCCGATAAGGCCCGGCCTTGCATTCGAACATCACCGTATCGGGTTCCAGCACCGCCAGGCCATGGAATACGCCGGGCGGCAGGTCGACGCCCGCGCACTCGCCGCCCGCCTGCATGACGCGCTTGGCGAGGACTTCACCGGTTTCGCTGAATATCAGCAAACCCAAGCGGCCCTTGAGCACCAGCAAGGTTTCCGCCTTGTCCGCGCTCAGGTGCCGATGAGGCGGCACATAGGTACTCGGTTGCAGGGCCACGGCGAGGCGATGACACGGCTCTTCCATCTGGTGGAAGTTGTGATGGTGCCGGCCACGGGGGCTGTCGCCCGCTTTCTCGGCCAACTCTGCAAATAAGGTCTGATCAAGAAAACGGGCCATCGATTACATTCCTTTAACGGCGTAGATGCCATTGGCGTTACGCCAGTAGCCCTTATAGTCCATGCCATAACCGAAGATATAGCGGTCGATGCACGGCAGCCCGACGAAATCGGCTTTCAGCTCGGGGCGTGCCTTGCGATCGTGGTCTTTGTCGATCAGCACGGCGGTGTGCACTTTACGCGCGCCGGCATGTTTGCAGAAGTCGATGATTGCGCCCAGGGTATGCCCTTCGTCGAGGATGTCGTCGATGATCAGCACATCACGGTCGATAAACGACACTTCCGGCTTGGCTTTCCAGAATAGATCGCCGCCACTGGTTTCGTTGCGATAGCGGGTGGCGTGCAGGTAAGACGCTTCCAACGGGAATTGCAGATGGGTGAGCAATTTGCCGGCGAAGATCAGGCCACCGTTCATCACGCAAAAAACCACTGGGTTGGTGTCGGCCATTTCGCGGGTGATGTGCGCGCCGACCTTGGCAATCGCTGCTTCGACTTGCGCTTCGGTGTACAGGCAGTCAGCCTCGTGCATGATTTGACGGATATGCTCGAGATCAGCGGACATGGCGCTCTCCAGGGGGTGCTGTGGCAAGAAAAGCGGGCGAAGGTACGCTTCTACTGCGCTCCAATCAAGCCTTTATGGACTAACGTACTTGATGTCTATAGGACAACACCCTCGGATAGATTAATCTAGGCCGGTTTTTTTGCCCGCCGCCGGAGCCTTTCCCATGCCCACTCGCGAGATCCGCCACCCGCTGATCCGACACAAACTCGGCCTTATGCGCCGCGCCGACATCAGCACGAAGAACTTCCGTGAGCTTGCTCAGGAAGTCGGAGCGCTGCTCACTTACGAAGCCACCAAGGATTTGCCCCTGGAGACCTACGAGATCCCCGGTTGGGCCGGTCCCGTACAAGTGGAGAAAATCGCCGGTAAGAAAATCACCGTGGTCCCGATCCTGCGCGCCGGTATCGGCATGCTCGAAGGCGTGCTCAGCCTGATCCCGGGCGCCAAGGTCAGCGCCGTGGGCGTGGCCCGCAATGAAGAAACCTTGCAGGCCCACACCTACCTGGAAAAACTCGTCCCGGAAATCAACGAGCGCCTGGCCATGATCATCGACCCGATGCTCGCCACCGGCAGTTCCATGGTCGCCACCATCGACCTGCTGAAAAAAGCCGGCTGCCGCGACATTCGCGCCATGGTGCTGGTGGCCGCCCCCGAAGGCATCGCCGCCGTCGAGAAAGCGCACCCTGACGTGCAGATCTACACCGCCTCCATCGACGAACGCCTGAATGAACACGGCTACATCATCCCGGGCCTGGGCGATGCCGGTGACAAGATCTTCGGCACCAAGCAGAAGGACGCGTGACCATGCAGGATGAATTCAACGACCCGCTTTGGCGCCAGATCCTGTCTGGCGCACAGATGCTCTTCGTAGCATTTGGCGCGCTGGTGTTGATGCCGCTGATCACAGGTCTTGATCCAAACGTCGCACTGTTCACCGCAGGCCTGGGCACGTTGTTGTTCCAGGTGGTGACGGGACGGCAGGTGCCGGTGTTCCTGGCATCGAGCTTTGCGTTCATCACCCCGATCATTCTCGCCAAGGGCCAGTTCGGCCTGGCGGCGACCATGGGCGGGGTGATGGCGGCGGGTTTCGTCTATACCTTCCTGGGCCTTGCCGTGAAGGTCAAAGGCACCGGTTTCATCGACCGACTGCTGCCGCCGGTCGTCATCGGCCCGGTGATCATTTCCATCGGCCTGGCCATGGCGCCGATTGCCGCCAATATGGCCATGGGCAAGTCCGGCGACGGCGCCGAGTTGATCCACTACCAGACCGCCATGCTGATCTCGATGCCCGCCCTGCTGACCACCTTGATCGTGGCCGTGTTCGGCAAGGGCATTTTCCGCCTGGTGCCGATCATCTCCGGCGTACTGGTGGGTTTTGCCATGTCGTTCTACTTCGGCGTGGTCGACACGGCAAAGATCGCCGCCGCACCGTGGTTCGCCCTGCCCCACTTCACCGCGCCGGAGTTCAACTGGCAGGCGATCCTGTTTATCGTGCCGGTGGCCCTGGCCCCTGCGATCGAACATATCGGTGGCGTGATTGCGGTAGGCAGCGTGACCGGTCGCGACTATCTGAAGAAGCCCGGCCTGCATCGCACCTTGCTGGGTGACGGGATTGCCACCACGGCCGCCGGCCTGTTTGGCGGCCCGCCCAACACCACCTACGCCGAAGTGACGGGGGCGGTGATGCTGACCAAGAACTACAACCCGAAAATCATGACCTGGGCCGCGGTATTCGCGATCAGCCTGGCGTTCATCGGCAAGTTCGGCGCGCTGCTGCAAAGCATTCCGGTGCCGGTGATGGGCGGGATTCTGTGCCTGCTGTTCGGCTCGATTGCGGCGGTGGGGATGAATACGCTGATCCGCCACAGGATCGACCTGGGTGAAGCGCGCAATCTGGTGATTGTGTCGGTGACCCTGGTGTTCGGGATTGGTGGTGTGCTGGTAGGCACCGGCACCGGCCCGGACGATTTCGGCCTCAAGGGCATCGCCCTGTGTGCGGTGGTGGCGATTGGTTTGAACCTCCTGCTGCCGGGCAACGATGGCTGGAAGAACAAGAAACCTGACGAACCGCTGCTCTAACTAACACCCTGGAACCCAATGTGGGAGGGGGCTTGCCCCCGATGGCAGTGTGTCAGTCAATACATCTATTGACTGACACACTGCCATCGGGGCATAGGTATCTACACAACTCTGTAACGCTCAACCGTAACCACGATGCGCAGCGAGTCGCTCTTGATCTTGATCTGCTTTTGATCTTGATCTCAGGCGCCCCGTTAAACCACGCTGGCCGAACGCAGGCTTGAATCCGTGGGTAACCCGGC
>NZ_CVTN01000065.1:0-30382 GCF_900004915.1 Pseudomonas sp. 31 R 17 | reverse complement strand
CCGTTACCGCAGAAACGGATATGTACTCGATCTGATCCAACATCCTGGTCGGCCCAGAGGCCGCCATCGGGGGCAAGCCCCCTCCCACATTTTTATCTCCAGTGTGGCTTAGAGCTCGCCCAGGCCATCAATCAGCGCCTGGTTCTGCTCCGGCGTTCCGATGCTGATCCGCAGGAACTGGGCAATCCGCTCCTGCTTGAAGTGCCGCACGATCACACCCTGCTCACGCAACCTGGCCGCCAGGCCGGCAGCGTCGTGTCGCGGGTGACGAGCGAAGATGAAGTTGGCGGCTGACGGCAGCACTTCGAAGCCTTTATCTTCCAGTTGTGCGACCACCTTGTTGCGGCTGTCGATCACCCATCGGCACGTTTTCTCGAAGTACTCACGGTCCTCGAACGCCGCCGCCGCGCCTGCAATCGCCAGCCGATCCAGCGGATAGGAGTTGAAGCTGTTCTTGACCCGCTCAAGCGCCTCGATGAGGTCCGGGTGGCCCACGGCCAGGCCCACCCGCAAACCGGCCAGTGAGCGCGATTTGGACAGGGTCTGGGTCACCAGCAGGTTCGGATAGCGGTCCACCAGGCTGATGGCCGTCTCGCCGCCGAAGTCGATATAGGCTTCATCGACCACCACCACCGAGTCCGGGCTGGCCTTGAGGATCTGCTCCACGGCGTCCAGCGCCAGCACGCAGCCGGTCGGCGCGTTCGGGTTGGGGAAAATGATCCCGCCGTTGGGCCGCGCATAGTCGGCCACGCGAATCTGGAACTGCTCGTCCAATGGCACCGCGTCGAAGGTGATGCCATACAGGCCGCAATACACTGGATAGAAGCTGTAGCTGATATCCGGGAACAGCAGCGGCAGGTCGTGCTGGAACAAGCCGTGAAAGATGTGCGCCAGGACTTCGTCGGAACCGTTGCCGAGGAAGACCTTGCCCGCATCGATCCCGTAATGGCTGGCTACGGCCTGCTTGAGCAGGTCGCTGTTGGGGTCCGGGTACAGACGCAAGTTGTCGTTCAACTCGGCCTGCATCGCCGCCAGCGCCCTGGGCGATGGGCCGTAGGGGTTTTCGTTGGTGTTGAGCTTGACCAGTTTGCTCAGCTTCGGCTGTTCACCGGGCACGTATGGCACCAGATCCTTGACGAAAGGGCTCCAGAATTTACTCATGCCTTATTTCCCCTCTTCAAGAATGCGGTATTCAGCACTGCGCGCGTGGGCGCTCAGTGACTCGCCACGGGCCAGCACCGACGCGGTCTTGCCCAGTTCGGACGCGCCCTGGGGCGAACAGAAGATGATCGACGAGCGCTTCTGGAAGTCATACACCCCAAGCGGCGACGAAAAACGTGCGGTGCCGGAGGTCGGCAGTACGTGGTTCGGGCCTGCGCAGTAGTCGCCCAGGGCTTCACTGGTGTGGCGCCCCATGAAGATCGCGCCGGCGTGACGAATCAACGGCAGCCAGGCCTGTGGGTCCGCCACGGACAGCTCAAGGTGCTCCGGCGCGATACGGTTGGCCACTTCGATAGCTTGCTCCATGTCGCTCACCAGAATCAGCGCGCCGCGGCCATTGATCGATTTCTCGATGATCGCGGCGCGCTCCATGGTCGGCAACAGCTTGTCGATGCTGGCGGCAACCTGGTCGAGGAACGCAGCGTCGGGGCTGACCAGGATCGCCTGGGCGTCTTCGTCGTGCTCGGCCTGGGAGAACAGGTCCATGGCGATCCAGTCCGGGTCGGTCTGGCCGTCACACACCACGAGGATTTCCGAAGGCCCGGCGATCATGTCGATACCGACCTGGCCGAACACATGGCGCTTGGCGGTGGCCACGTAGATATTGCCCGGCCCCACCACTTTGTCGACCTTCGGCACGCTTTCAGTGCCATAGGCCAGGGCGGCCACGGCCTGGGCACCGCCGATGGTGAACACGCGATCGACGCCGGCGATGCAGGCGGCGGCCAGTACCAGCTCGTTGAGTTCGCCACGCGGGGTCGGCACCACCATGACCACCTCGGTCACCCCCGCCACCTTGGCCGGGATCGCGTTCATCAATACCGACGACGGGTACGAGGCTTTGCCGCCCGGCACATACAGGCCGGCGCGGTCCAGCGGCGTGACCTTCTGGCCCAGCACGGTGCCATCGGCCTCGGTGTAGCTCCAGGAATCCTGCTTCTGTTTTTCGTGATAGCTGCGCACCCGCGCCGCCGCCACTTCCAGCGCTTCACGCTGGGGCGCGGTGATACGCGTCAGGGCCAGTTCCAGGCGTTCACGGGGCAGGATCAGGTCGGCCATGGACTTGACGTCCAGGCCGTCGAACTGACGGGTGAAGTCCACCAGTGCCGCATCGCCGCGCTCGCGCACGGCTTTGATGATGTCGAGCACCCGCTGGTTGACCGAGTCGTCGGACACGCTTTCCCAGCTCAGCAGATGATCCAGATGATGGGCGAAATCCGGGTCGGCAGCGTTGAGTCGGGCAATTGCAGTGGACGTGGTCATAGCGAGGGCCTCATAGGATTGGCAAAAAACTCAGGCGCCCTAAACTACCGTTCGCTCCGCTTGGGCACCTGAGAATTCTGGCTATGAGGCGGATAGACGGGCGCAGCCTTTGGGCTACGCAGGTGAGTCAACCGCGGTGTCGAGACTCCACTGCCTTGCGCAGGGTGTCGATCAACGCCTGGATACGGGCGTGCTGCATCTTCATCGATGCTTTGTTGACGATCAGGCGCGAGCTGATGTCGGCAATGAAATCCTGGGGTTCGAGACCGTTGGCGCGCAGGGTGTTGCCGGTGTCGACCACGTCGATGATCTTGTCGGCCAGGCCGATCAGCGGCGCCAGCTCCATCGAGCCGTAGAGCTTGATGATATCGACTTGACGGCCTTGTTCGGCGTAGTAGCGTTTGGCGACGTTGACGAACTTGGTCGCCACGCGCAGGCGGCCCTTGGGTTCGACGTCGCCGACACGGCCGGCGGTCATCAGTTTGCACAGGGCGATACGCAGGTCCAATGGCTCGTAGAGCCCCTGGCCACCGTATTCCATCAGGACATCCTTGCCGGCGACACCCAGGTCGGCGGCGCCATGTTCAACATAGGTCGGCACGTCGGTAGCCCGCACGATCAGCAGGCGCACGTCGTCCTGGGTCGTGGGGATGATCAGCTTGCGGCTCTTGTCCGGATTCTCGGTCGGCACGATGCCCGCTTCAGCCAGAAGCGGCAACGTGTCGTCAAGGATGCGGCCCTTGGACAGTGCGATGGTCAACATGGGAAATGTCAGTCCTTCATCAGGCTATTGCTGTCCGGTCGCAAACGGCGCCAGACACAGATCGAGGCCGTTACAGCCTCGATTTGAAACAAACCAGTGTGTGTGTGTAGGAGCGAGCTTGCTCGCGAAGAACTCATGGGCACCGCGTTGAATCTGGATAAACGCGTTACCGTTGACGTTTTCGCGAGCAAGCTCGCTCCTACATACAATGCAGCGGGGGTTAGCCCGGAACGCGGCGGATTTTAGCGCCGAGCATCTGCAGCTTTTCTTCGATGCACTCGTAGCCACGATCTATATGGTAGATGCGGTCGATCAGGGTGTCGCCGTCAGCGCACAGTGCCGAAATCACCAGGCTGGCCGAGGCACGCAGGTCGGTGGCCATCACTGGCGCGCCCTTGAGCTTGTCGATGCCGGTAACGATGGCGGTGTTGCCCTCGACCTGGATCTTCGCACCCATGCGGTGCAGTTCGTACACATGCATGAAGCGGTTTTCGAAGATGGTCTCGATCACGGCGCCGGTGCCTTCAGCGATCGCGTTCAAGGAAATGAACTGCGCCTGCATGTCGGTCGGGAATGCCGGGTACGGGGCTGTGCGCACATTGACGGCTTTTGGCCGCTTGCCGTGCATGTTCAGCTCGATCCAGTCTTCACCGGTGGTGATTTCGGCGCCGGCTTCCTTGAGTTTTTCCAGGACGGCTTCGAGGATGGTCGGATCGGTGTCCTTGACCTTCACGCGGCCACCGGTCACGGCAGCGGCAACCAGGTACGTGCCGGTCTCGATGCGGTCAGGCATGACTTTGTAGGTGGCGGTGTGCAGACGCTTTACACCATCAATAGTGATGGTGTCGGTGCCGGCGCCGGAAACCTTCGCGCCCATGGCGTTGAGGAAGTTGGCCAGGTCGACCACCTCCGGCTCGCGCGCGGCGTTTTGCAGGACGCTGCGGCCATTGGCCAGGGCAGCGGCCATCATGATGTTCTCGGTACCGGTCACGCTGACGGTATCAAAGAAGAAATTCGCGCCACGCAGACCACCTTCCGGCGCCTTGGCCTTGATGTAGCCGCCTTCGACGTCGATGATCGCGCCCATGGCTTCCAGGCCACGGATGTGCAGGTCGACCGGACGCGAGCCAATGGCGCAACCGCCAGGCAGGGCCACTTCGGCTTCACCGAAACGCGCGACCATCGGGCCGAGTACCAGAATCGACGCACGCATGGTTTTCACCAGCTCGTACGGTGCGATCAGGGTCTTGATGGTGCGAGGGTCGATTTCGACGGACAATTTCTCGTCGATCACAGGCTCGATACCCATGCGACCGAACAGCTCGATCATGGTGGTGATGTCGTGCAGGTGCGGCAAGTTGGCCACAGTCACAGGGCCGTCGCACAGCAGGGTCGCCGCCAGGATCGGCAAGGCAGAGTTTTTCGCACCGGAAATGCGGATTTCGCCATCGAGGCGGGCACCACCGGTAATAATCAATTTATCCATAAGAATCTCGACGCCTTGGGGGCTCAGGTGCGCTCGGCCCAGGCCGCGCGGCTGAAAAATTTCATAGTGACCGCATGGATGCTGCCATCGGTGATCCATGGGTTCAAATGGGCATAGATCTGCTGCTGACGCTTGACCGGGCTCAATGCCGCCAGTTCATCGCTAATCACGTTCAGCTGGAAATTGCAGCCTTCGCCTTCAACTTCTACAGTCGTTTCCGGCAGCTTTCCTTCAAGGAAGCTCTTAACTTCTAGGGCCTGCATGCTCAACCTCTATCGGCGCCCAGTGCGCACGGGTCGCACATCATACAAAAAAGCCCCGCGCCTGCGAACCCCGCATAGCAGGACTCTGACGGGGGGCTTTTTTGATAAATGTGTATTAAGGGTGTGCCAACAGCTCGGTGAGGCCGGAAACCTCGGCAATCTCGCGCATGTCTTCAGGCAATGCACGGATGCTGAGTGGCTTTTTTGCCGCTTCGGCATCACGCATAAAGCACAGCAGCAACGACAGACCGACGCTGCTGGACTTGGTCACCGCCGAGCAATCGACCACCAGCGCAGGCGCGCTGCTGGCCTTGATCAGAGCCTGGCCCTGCTTGCGCAGGTCAGGCCCGGTGCGGTAATCGAGCACGCCGCTGAGCAACAGCTCGCCGGCGTCGCCGATACGAACAGCCGACTCGGTCATTGCGCTGGCTTCCCGGCTTCCTTATCGGAAGTTTCCTTGGCCTTGGCCACTTCGCCGGCCCAACCATCGATGGTCTTGTCCAGGTTGTTGCCATTGCGCTGCATCGCGTCGGCGAACTGATCACGGAACAGCTTGCCGATATTGATGCCGTTGATGATCACGTTGCGCAGTTTCCACTCGCCGTTGACCTTCTCCAGCGTGTACTGCACAGGGTACACGGCGCCATTGTTGCCCTTGACGCTCATGTTGACGCTGGTGCGATCACCCGACTCATCACCGGCCGGAGCCACGGTAATGCCCTGGTTGTTGTATTCAAGCAAGGCGTTGCCGTAGAACTGGAACAGGCCGCGCTTGAAGTTTTCCTGGAAACGCTGCATCTGCGCAGGCGTGGCCTTGCGCGAGTACTTGACGGTCATGATGCTGCGGGAGATGCCTTCGGCATCGACCACCGGACCAACAATGCTGTTGAGCGCGTTGTAGAACAGGCTCGGGTCCTGTTTGTACTTTTCCTTGTTGGCCGACAGGTCAGCCAGCATTTTGTTGGTAGTGTCCTGCACCAGTTCGTGGGCGGAACCGGCTGCGTTGGCCATCAACGGCAGCGCTGCAAGCAGCACCAGAAGGCCGCGTCGCAAGGTAGAGATCATGAACAGATTCCTCATTTGGCGTCTTTATTGACCGTGTTGAGCAGGAATTTACCGATCAAGTCTTCAAGTACCAACGACGACTGTGTGTCGTGGATTGTCGAACCATCCTTGAGCAGGGCTGTTTCCCCGCCAACGCTGAGACCGATGTACTTCTCGCCCAGCAGACCCGCAGTGAGGATGGATGCGGTGGAGTCCGTCGGCAGATTATCCACCTTCTTGTCCACTTGCATCGTCACTCGCCCGGTGAAGCTGTCGCGATCCAGATCGATTGCCGTGACCTTGCCGACGGTTACGCCAGCCATGGTCACTTTAGCTCTGACCGTCAAACCGGCGATATTGTCGAAGTACGCATAAAGTTTATAAGTGTCGGCGGTGGGGCTGGCCGACAGGCCACTGACCCGCAGGGCCAGCAACAGTAAAGCCAGGATGCCAGCCAGCAAGAAAAGGCCGACACCGATTTCCACAGTGCGGTTTTGCATCAGAAATCTCCAAACATCAAGGCAGTCAAAATGAAGTCAAGGCCCAGTACCGCCAGCGAGGCGTACACAACGGTCTTGGTGGTGGCGCGACTGATCCCTTCTGAAGTGGGTTCACAGTCATAGCCTTGGAATACGGCGATCCAGGTCACTACAAAGGCGAAGACGATGCTCTTTATGATGCCGTTGAGCACGTCGCCCGTGAAGGTCACGCTGTTTTGCATGTTGGCCCAGTAGGAACCGTCATAGACGCCCAACCAGTCCACCGCCACCCACGAACCGCCCCAGATTCCGACCACGCTGAAGATCATCGCCAGCAGCGGCAGGGAAATGAAGCCGGCCCACAGGCGCGGGGCAACAATGTACTTGAGCGGGTCCACGCCGATCATTTCCAGGCTGGACAGCTGTTCGGTGGACTTCATGTTGCCGATTTCGGCGGTCAGCGCCGAACCGGCACGCCCGGCGAACAACAACGCAGTGACCACCGGCCCCAGTTCACGCAACAGCGTCAGGGCGACCATCTGCCCTACCGCCTGCTCGGAACCGTAGCTGGACAGAATGTTGAAGCCTTGCAGCGCCAGCACCATGCCGATGAACACCCCGGAGACCACGATGATCACCAGGGACATCACGCCAACCGCATGCAGTTGCTTGAGCAGCAAGCCAAAGCCGCCACCGATGCCGCCGCGGCCGAGAAGGGCGTGGAACAGGAAAATAGTCGAACGCCCGAGGACTTCGACGATGTCGATGCCCGAGCGACCGAAAAGGCGAACCTTCTCGATAATAGATGTTTTGCGCATCAGCGCTTCCCCAGGAGATCTGCGCGGTAGTCCGCTGCCGGAAAGTGAAAAGGCACCGGGCCATCGGGATCGCCGGTCATGAATTGACGAATGCGCGGGTTATCGGCGTTCATCAGCTCTTCCGGCGTCCCCTGCCCCAGCACCTGGCCATCCCCCACGACATAGAGGTAGTCGGCGATGCTCGCGGTTTCGGCCAGGTCGTGGGACACCACGATGCTGGTGATCCCCAATGCGTCGTTGAGCAGGCGGATCAGGCGCACCAGCACGCCCATGGCGATCGGGTCCTGGCCCACGAACGGCTCGTCATACATGAGGATCTGCGGGTCCAGTGCGATGGCTCGCGCCAGGGCGACGCGGCGCTTCATGCCGCCGGACAATTCGTCAGGCATCAGGTCGATGGCCCCGCGAAGCCCTACCGCCTGCAGTTTGAGCAGCACAATGTCCCGAATCATCTCATCGGACAGCTGGGTGTGCACCCGCAGCGGGAACGCAACGTTTTCGAACACATCGAGATCGGTAAACAACGCGCCGCTCTGGAACAGGACCCCCATGTGCTTGCGCGCATCGAACAGATCACTGCGCGACAGGGTCGGCAGGTTCTGGCCGTTGACCCACACTTCGCCGGCACTGGGGCGCAATTGCATGCCCATCAGGCGCAGCAAGGTGGTCTTGCCGCAACCGGAAGGCCCCATGATGCCCGTGACTTTTCCGCGAGGAATGCGAATATCGACGTTATTGAAGATGCTGCGCGTACCGCGCTTGAAGGAAAGGCCCTTCAGCTCGACCGCGTAGGCGTTATCGGCACTCATCTAATCTCCTTGGGATGCAGCCTTTCACTCAGACACCATGTATGCGACTTTCGTTTACCGCGGATGCGCAAATGTTTGCGCCATGGGTTGGGCGGACCGAACTGGCCGCGAACTATATCACTGCTGGTACAGCGCCCCCAAGGCCGGAACAGTGCTTGTTCAGATTCAGGACAGCGAAAAAAACGTAGCGGGTTGTGATATTGAGACGAATCCGGGAGACCTTCGGAATAAAGCCTGACGAACTTGCGTGAGGGAATTGATCATTACCGCTATAATCGCCGACTTTTCGTCAGGCTATACGATTTCAGACATGAGCCAATCCAGCGACCTTATTCAATCCGCACAACGCACCATCCGCCTCGAGCTGGAAGCCGTAGAAGGTTTGCTGGCCCATATCGACGCAGATTTCGTACGCGCCTGCGAGATGATTCTGGCCAGCAAAGGCCGCGTTGTCGTGGTTGGCATGGGCAAATCCGGCCACATCGGCAACAAGATCGCCGCGACGCTGGCAAGCACCGGCACCACGGCGTTCTTCGTGCACCCGGCCGAGGCCAGTCACGGCGATATGGGCATGATCACCCGGGATGACGTGATTCTGGCACTGTCCAACTCGGGCACCACCAACGAAATCGTGACCCTGCTGCCGCTGATCAAGCGCCTGGGCATCAAGCTGATCAGCGTCACCGGCAACCCGGACTCGACGCTGGCCAAGGCCGCCGAAGTGAACCTGAACGTTCATGTCGCCCATGAAGCCTGCCCACTGAACCTGGCGCCCACCTCCTCCACGACCGCCGCGCTGGTCATGGGCGACGCCCTGGCGGTGGCACTGCTGGAGGCCCGCGGGTTCACGGCTGAAGATTTTGCTTTTTCCCACCCCGGCGGCGCCCTGGGCCGTCGCTTGCTGCTGAAAGTGGAAAACGTCATGCATGCGGGCGATGAATTGCCCCATGTACAACGCGGCACCCTGCTCAAGGATGCGCTGATGGAAATGACCCGCAAGGGCCTGGGCATGACCGTGATCCTGGAAGCCGACGGGCGACTGGCCGGCGTGTTCACCGACGGCGATTTGCGTCGTACCCTGGACCGCACCATCGACATCCACACCGCGACCATCGATGCCGTGATGACGCCCCACGGCAAGACCGCCCGCCCCGAGATGCTGGCGGCCGAAGCCCTGAAGATCATGGAAGACCACAAGATCGGCGCGCTGGTGGTGGTCGATGACAATGATCGCCCGATCGGCGCCCTGAACATGCACGACTTGTTGCGTGCAGGAGTGATGTAAATGACCAGCGACCTGTTGCAACGCGGTAAACACATCAAGTTGGCGATATTCGACGTCGATGGCGTGCTGACCGATGGCCGCCTGTACTTCCTCGAAGACGGCAGCGAATTCAAGACATTCAATACACTCGACGGCCAGGGCATCAAAATGTTGATGGCCGCCGGCGTGCAAACCGCGATTATCAGTGGTCGAAAGACCCCCGTTGTGGAACGCCGCGCACAAAACCTGGGGATTGCTCACCTGTATCAGGGCCGCGAGGATAAACTGGTGGTGCTGGACGAGCTTCTTGGCCAACTCAACCTAAGCTATGAACAGGTCGCCTATCTGGGTGACGACCTGCCTGACCTGCCGGTGATCCGCCGGGTAGGCCTGGGCATGGCCGTCGCCAATGCTGCAGCGTTTGTGCGTGAACATGCCCATGGCATTACCACCGCCCGGGGCGGCGAGGGTGCCGCCCGCGAGTTCTGCGAATTGATCCTGCGTGCCCAGGGCAGTCTTGAAGCGGCCCACGCCGCCTACCTATAGAGCCTTATATGCTGAGCAAAAAGATTCGCAACTTTCTGTTATTCGGAGTCATCGCCGCGCTGTTCCTCGCGGTGGGCTACTGGAATATCAGCCCGGAGCGCTTTCTCGACAAACCTGTCGTGCAGGTTGATGAAAGCATCATCGATAACTTCGCCACCAACACCCACACCGTGCAGTTCCTGCCCGATGGCAAGGTGCAGTACGTGCTGGCTTCCGACAAGGTCGAGCGCTTGAAGGCCTCGGAAGTCAGCCTGCTGACCAATCCGGACCTGAACCTCTACCGTGGCACCGAACTGCCGTGGCATGTCACCAGCCTGCGTGGCGAGGTCAATCCGGACGGCACCCAGATCGAACTGATCGACTCGGTACGCGTCGCACGTACAGACGCGCAGAAGCGTGACACCATCATTACCAGCAGTCGCATGACGGTATTCCCACAACAGCAATATGCGCAGACCGAGCAAGACGTTAGAATCGACGGCGCTGGCGGTGTATCGACTGGCAAGGGAATGAAAGCGTATTTGAAAGAAAGCAGGATACACCTGCTATCGAACGTAAGAGGACAGTATGAGGCTCGTTAAAACCCTCCCTATTTTGCTCGGTCTGGGCGCAGCACTGGGAAGCGTGAGCGCCTGGGCTCTGCCGAACGATAGCCAGCAACCGATCCACATCTCGGCTGACGATGCGCAGCTGGATGACAAACAAGGCGTCGCAACCTACACAGGTGGCGTCATCATCACCCAGGGCTCGATGAAGATCACCGGCAACACGGTGACCCTGACGCGTACCCAGGCCGGCGATATCGATGTCGTGACCTCGGTGGGCAACCTGGCTTACTTCGAGCAGCAACAAAAGGCGGAAGACCCAGGCCCGATGAAGGGCTACGGCAAGACCATTCAATACCATGCCCAGCAAAATCGCATCGTATTGATTGACCAGGCCAAGGTACTCAGTGCCGACGGCAACTCGACCGAAGGCGAGAAAATCGTCTACAACACCAAGACCCAGGTCGCCCAGGCCGGTCGCGCCAATGGCAACAAGCTCAGCACACCTCGCCCACGGATCGACATGGTCATCCAGCCGAAGAAGAAGGCCGAGTAATGGCAACCCTGAAAGCCCAGCATCTGGCCAAGGCCTATAAAAGCCGTCAGGTGGTACGCGATGTGAGCCTGTCGATCGACAGCGGCCAGATCGTCGGCTTGCTCGGCCCCAACGGCGCCGGCAAAACTACCTGCTTCTATATGATCGTCGGGCTGGTCCAGGCGGACCAGGGACGCGTATTGATCGACGACCTGGACGTCAGCCACCAGCCAATGCACGGCCGTGCGCGCGCAGGTATCGGCTATCTTCCCCAGGAGGCGTCGATCTTCCGCAAACTGTCGGTGGCCGACAACATCATGGCGATCCTCGAGACCCGCAAGGAACTCGACCGCGATGGCCGCCGCCAGGAGCTGGAAAGCCTGCTGCAGGAATTCCACATCAACCACATTCGCGACAACCTCGGCATGAGCCTGTCCGGGGGTGAGCGTCGTCGTGTGGAAATCGCCCGCGCCCTGGCAACCGCGCCGAAATTCATCCTGCTGGACGAACCGTTTGCCGGTGTCGACCCGATCTCGGTGGGCGATATCAAGCAGATCATCCATCACCTCAAGGCCAAGGGCATTGGTGTGTTGATCACCGACCACAACGTGCGTGAAACCCTCGATATCTGCGAAACCGCTTACATCGTCAATGATGGGCAACTGATCGCCGAAGGTGATTCCGCGACGATCCTGGCCAACGAGCTGGTGAAAGAAGTTTACCTGGGTCACGAGTTCCGCCTGTAGACACGGTGATATCGGGCCATTGGCAAGAGTGCGAGCGAGTCAATGAAAACCTCGGTTTTTTTATTGTTACCGCGCTCTAGGCAAAGGCCCTGATTTCAGGCATATAATTTGCTTATGTTTGGCGCTCACGCGCCCTGTCGTGGATGGCGCATTGCGCCGGCGAATAAGGTGTTAAGCCCCTGCCATGAAACCATCGCTAGTCCTGAGAATGGGCCAGCAGCTGACGATGACACCGCAGCTGCAACAGGCCATCCGCCTACTCCAATTGTCGACCCTGGACCTGCAACAGGAAATCCAGGAGGCCCTGGAGTCCAATCCGATGCTCGAACGCCAGGAAGAAGGCGACGACTTCGACAACACAGACCCTCTGGCCGACAACATCGAGCAAAAGCCCAATCCCGACGTGCAGGAACCGTCCTATCAGGAAACCGCCCCTACGGTGGATAACCTCGAGGACGGCGAATGGAACGAACGCATTCCCAACGAGCTGCCCGTGGATACCGCCTGGGAAGACGTGTACCAGACCAGCGCCAGCAGCCTGCCCAGCAATGATGATGACGAATGGGACTTCACCACCCGTACGTCCGTCGGCGAGAGTCTGCAGAGTCACCTGTTGTGGCAACTGAACCTGGCGCCGATGTCCGACACCGATCGCCTGATCGCCGTTACCCTGATCGATTGCATCAACAACCAGGGTTACCTGGACGAGACGCTGGAAGAAATTCTTGAGGCGTTCGACCCGGAGCTGGATATCGAGATGGACGAGATCGAAGCCGTCCTGCACCGCATCCAGCAATTCGAGCCCGCCGGGATTGGCGCCCGCACGCTCAGCGAGTGCCTGTTGCTGCAACTGCGCCAACTGCCGGCCAAGACAACCTGGCTGGCTGAAGCCAAGCGCCTGGTCAGCGACTACATCGACCTGCTGGGCAGCCGCGACTACAGCCAGCTGATGCGTCGCATGAAACTCAAGGAAGACGAGCTGCGCCAGGTCATCGAGCTGGTGCAGAGCCTCAACCCTCGCCCAGGCTCGCAGATCGAGTCCAGCGAAGCCGAGTACGTCGTGCCTGACGTGATCGTGCGCAAGGACAACGAGCGCTGGCTGGTGGAATTGAACCAGGAGTCGGTGCCACGCCTGCGGGTCAACCCGCAATATGCCGGTTTCGTGCGCCGCGCCGATACCAGCGCCGACAATACCTTCATGCGCAACCAGTTGCAGGAAGCGCGCTGGTTCATCAAGAGCCTGCAAAGCCGCAACGAAACCCTGATGAAAGTCGCCACCCAGATCGTCGAGCACCAGCGCGGCTTCCTGGAATATGGCGACGAAGCCATGAAACCGCTGGTGCTGCATGACATCGCCGAGGCCGTCGGCATGCATGAATCGACGATTTCACGGGTGACCACGCAAAAATTCATGCATACCCCACGGGGCATATATGAGCTGAAATACTTTTTCTCCAGCCACGTAAGCACCTCCGAAGGCGGCGAATGCTCGTCCACGGCGATCCGCGCGATCATCAAAAAACTGGTTGCCGCGGAAAATCAGAAAAAGCCGTTGAGTGACAGCAAGATCGCTGGTTTACTGGAGGCACAAGGCATTCAGGTCGCCCGTCGAACCGTCGCCAAGTACCGCGAGTCCCTCGGGATCGCGCCTTCCAGCGAGCGTAAGCGTTTGATGTGACGGGCGGGGCATAGCGTTCCAGTGGCAGGCGCTTTTCGCCTGCCGCTTTATGCACTGGCAACGAAGGAGAAGCTGTATGCAAGTCAACATCAGTGGACACCATGTAGAAGTCACCCCTCCAATGCGCGAATACGTCGAACTGAAGCTGAAGAAGCTTGAAGGACATTTCGACAAGATCACCAACGTGCAGGTCATCATGAAGGTCGACAAGCTTCAGCAGAAAATCGAAGCGACCCTGCAGATACCCGGTGGCGAAGTGGTTGCTAATGCCGAGCATGAAGACATGTATGCATCGATCGACTTGCTCACCGACAAGCTTGACCGCCAACTCAAAAAGCATAAGGAAAAGAATCTGCACCTGATGCAAGGTACAGGTCGTTAACCCTCCCCCATGATCCAACTTCAAACCATCCTGACCCCCGGCCGTTCCCTCGTGAACGTGCCGGGCGGCAGCAAGAAGAAAGCCCTCGAGCAAATTGCCAATCTGATCAGCAGCCAAGTGCCTGAACTGGAGATGCAAGATGTATTCGAGGCGCTGATTGCCCGTGAAAAACTCGGTTCGACCGGTTTTGGCAACGGCATCGCCATCCCCCACTGCCGCCTCAAAGGCTGCGAAACACCGGTCAGCGCTTTGCTGCACCTGGATCACCCTATCGATTTCGATGCCATCGACGGCGCCCCGGTCGACCTGCTGTTCGTTCTGCTGGTCCCACAAGCCGCCACCGATGCCCACCTGGAGCTGCTCCGGCAGATCGCCAGCATGCTCGACCGTAAGGAAGTGCGCGACAAATTGCGCAGCGCCAGCAGTAACGAGGCGCTGTATCAGGTCGTCCTGGATGAGCAAAGCGGGCAGTAATCATGCGTTTGATCATCGTCAGCGGCCGTTCCGGCTCGGGTAAGAGCACTGCGCTTAACGTTCTTGAAGACAGCGGCTTCTATTGCATCGACAACCTGCCCGCCGGCTTGCTGCCGGAATTGGCGGAACGCGCCCTGATCCACACCGAACTGGCGCAACCGCTGGTCGCTGTGTCGATCGACGCCCGTAACCTGCCCAGCCACCTCTCACGGTTCCCCGAACTGCTTGAGGAGGTGCGCGCCAAGCATATTCATTGCGACGTGCTGTACCTGGACGCCGACGAGGAAACCCTGCTCAAGCGGTTCTCCGAAACCCGTCGACGTCACCCGCTCAGCAGCGCCAACCGTTCCCTGGCCGAAGCCATCGAGGACGAAACCAAACTGCTGGGGCCGATCATCGATCTGGCCGACCTCAAGATCAACACCACCAACCTGAACCTGTACCAACTGCGCGATGCGATCAAGCTGCGATTGCTGAACCAGCCGGAGCCTGGCACGGCGTTTCTGGTCGAGTCGTTTGGCTTCAAGCGCGGCATGCCGGTGGACGCCGACCTGGTGTTCGACGTGCGCTGCCTGCCCAATCCCTATTGGAAACCGGAGTTGCGCGATCAGTCCGGGCTTGACCAACCCGTGATCGACTACCTGGCGGCACAACCGGATGTGGAAGATATGTTCCAGGATATCTCCACCTACCTGCTCAAATGGTTGCCGCGCTTTGCTGCCAGCAACCGCGCCTATGTCACCATTGCCATCGGCTGCACCGGCGGCCACCACCGTTCCGTCTATCTGACGGAGCGACTGGGCCAGGTGCTGCAACAAACCCTCAAGAACGTCCAGGTTCGCCACCGCGACCTTAGCTGAAAGGAACACCACTGCGATGCCGGCTCGGGAAATTGAAATCATCAACAAGCTGGGCTTGCACGCCCGCGCATCAGCCAAGTTTGTCGGTGTCGCCGGGCAGTTCCCCTGCCAGATCCGCGCCGGGCGTGACCCTGAATCGATGGTCGACGGCAAGAGCATCATGGCAATGATGATGCTCGCTGCAGGCAAGGGCACTAAAATCCATCTGAAAACCGAGGGTGAACAAGAGCAGGAAGCGATGGACGCGTTAGTCGCGCTGATCAACAACTACTTCGACGAGGGCGAATAACGCCTTCCTCTTGCGGGAGCGAACTGGCTCGCTCCTGCTATCCCAACGCCGTATCCATCACCATCATCAAGCAAAACCCGATGCACAATCCCAGGCTGGCGAGTTTGTCGTGACCGTTGCGGCGTGACTCAGGGATGACCTCATGGGTCACCACCAGCAGCATCGCCCCTGCAGCGAGTGCCAGGCCCAAGGGCAGCAGCACTTCGGCAAGGCTCACCAACCACGCGCATAACACGGCAAAGACGGGCTCGACCAATCCCGACGCGGCGCCAATCAGAAACGCCTTGATCCGCGACATCCCCGCCCCTGCCAATACCAGCGCAATCACCAGGCCTTCCGGTACGTCCTGCAGGGCAATGCCCATGGCGAGGCTGTCGGCATCCGCCATGCCGCCGCCGGCAGAAACACCTACGGCCATGCCTTCCGGGATGTTGTGGGCAATGATGGCGAACACAAAGAGCCAGATACGCGGCGGGATCACCGGCTTATCCGGCGTGCCCACCAGCATTTCCGGACTGGCGCCCGAGACCTTGCGGTCGACAAGATACAGCCCGAACGCCCCCAGCATGATGCCGAAGCTGATCAAGCCTCCCGCCCCCCAGGGTGTGAGCCCGAGGTTTTCTGCGGCGGCAATCCCCGGCACCACCAGCGAAAAGGCGGTCGCCGCCAGCATGACACCCGCACCAAAACCCAGCAGGGTGTCGCTCAACGCCGCCGGCATACGGCGAATCACCAGCACCGGCACCGCGCCCAGCGCAGTACCAAGCGCACAGATCGCCCCGCCCTGCAGCGCTCGCAAGATGCGCGGCTCCAGGTCGAGCCAGGCCAGGCCATGAGCCACCAGCAATGCCGTACCGACTAATAGAAGCAGGGAGCCAAATGCGTAGCGAAATAATCGCACGCTGCTGATCGCCAGTGTTTCAGTGCCCATGGTCGGCCTTAGGTCTTGTTGTGGAGTGAATATCAGGCCAATGCAGCCTGGTAGCGTGCGGCAACCTCGGGCCAGTTGATGACGCTATAGAATGCATTGATGTACTCCGGTCGTCGGTTTTGATACAGCAGGTAGTAGGCGTGTTCCCAGACGTCCAGGCCGAGGATCGGCGTATTGCCGCTCATCAACGGGCTATCCTGATTACCGCTGCTTTCCACCACCAAGGTCTTTTGCGGGGTCACACTCAACCAGGCCCAGCCGCTGCCGAAGCGGGTCAACGCCGCCTTGGTAAAAGCCTCCTTGAAGCTGTCGAAGCCCCCCAACTGCTCGTCGATGGCCCGGCCCAGAACACCTTCGGGTTTTCCGCCACCCGTCGGCGACATGACCGCCCAGAACAACGAGTGGTTGGCATGGCCGCCTCCCTGGTTGACCACGGCAGTGCGCAATTTCTCCGGGAGTTTTTCAACGCTGGACACCAGCTTCTCCACCGGCCAGCCCGCGAACTCAGTGCCCTCGACCGCAGCATTGAGATTATTGATGTACGTCTGGTGGTGCTTGGTGTAGTGAATTTCCATGGTTTGCGCATCGATATGGGGTTCGAGGGCGTCAAAGGCATAAGGCAGGGCCGGCAGGGTGTAGGTCATATCAATGTGCTCCATATTGAGAGGGGGTCGGTTGCCTCGCAGCACCGCCCAGCAAACGATGGGTGCGCGGGTATTCGCCGTGATCGCTGATGAAATTCAACAGTTCGACATAGGTTTTGCTGCTCTGGCGCAGCGCGGCCTCACGCAACTGCGGACTGAGCCGTGGGTCCTGCATGGTCTGCAGCAGCCGTTGGTGAATGGCGCAGAGGTATTCCGCGCTTTCCTCAGGCTGGTTGAGACGCAAGTGCAGGTCTGCCAGGTTGTGGTGGGAGATAACGCAAGCCGCCACCGCCTCATCGGCATCCGCCCAGCGTTCGAACAACACTTGGGCCAGGGCCAGGGCTTGCAGGTAGGCCTCGCGGGCGTCAACCAACTCGCCCGCCATAAAGCAGCGATTGGCCCGTTCGATCGTGCGTTTCCAGTGCTCCATGGTGAACCTCCAAAGCGGGGTCGATGATCACACGCCGCCAGCCGTGAGCTTTTCCGGGTCCAGCAGGACTTCCAGTTGGCTGCGCGGCAGGTCGGTGTGTTCGAGGGCGACATCGATCACCGGACGGCCCTGCTGATAAGCCTGCTTGGCGATTTCGGCGGCCTTTTGGTAACCAATGATCGGGTTGAGGGCGGTGACCAGAATCGGGTTGCGCGACAATGCTTCCTTGAGCTTCGCTTCGTTGACCTTGAAGCTGGCGATGGCCTTGTCTGCCAGCAAACGGCTGGCGCTGGCCAGCAGCTCCAGGCTGCTGAGCAGGTTCTGGGCGATGATCGGCAGCATCACGTTCAGTTCGAAGTTGCCCGATTGGCCGGCCACGGTAATCACCGTATCGTTGCCGATGACTTGCGCGGCCACCATGGCCGTGGCCTCGGGGATTACCGGATTGACCTTGCCCGGCATGATCGAAGAACCCGGCTGCAGCGCCTCCAGTTCGATTTCGCCCAGACCAGCCAGCGGGCCGGAGTTCATCCAGCGCAGGTCATTGGCGATTTTCATCAGCGACACCGCAGTGGCTTTCAACTGGCCGGAGACGGCGACGGCGGTGTCCTGGGAGCCAATCAACGCAAACAGGTTCCTGCCCGGCGTAAACTTCACCTGGGTCAGGTGGCTCAGGTGCCCGCTGAAGCGTGCGGCAAACTCAGGGTGGGCGTTGATGCCGGTGCCTACGGCCGTGCCACCCTGGGCCAGCGCCTGCAGCGCCGGCAACAGGTCCTGCAAGTGGCCGATATTGGCCTTGAGTTGCTGCGCCCAGCCATTGAGCACCTGGCTCATGCGCACAGGCATGGCATCCATCAAGTGGGTGCGCCCGGTCTTGATGAACGGGTGAACCGCTTCGGCTTTTTGCTCGATCACCTGCACCAGGTGCAGCAAGGCCGGCAGCGTCTGCTCGTGCAGCACCAGCGCGGCGCTGACATGAATGGTGGTAGGAATGATGTCGTTACTGCTTTGCCCGCAGTTGACGTGGTCGTTGGGGTTTACCACCTCGCCCAGCAAGCGACTGGCCAGGGTTGCAATCACTTCGTTGGCGTTCATGTTGGAACTGGTACCGGAGCCGGTCTGGAAAATATCCACCGGGAAGTGCTGCATGTAGTCGCCTTCCAACAGACCCTGGGCGGCATCGACAATGGCCTTGCCCTGCCCTTCGCTGATTTGCTTGAGGTCGACGTTGGCCCTGGCTGCGGCGGCTTTGGCCAGGATGAGCGCGCGAACGAATTGCGCCGGCATGCGCTGATGGCTGATCGGAAAGTTATTCACCGCGCGCTGGGTTTGCGCGCCGTACAGGGCTTCGGCGGGGACTTGCAGTTCGCCCATGCTGTCGCGTTCGATACGGGTGTTACTCATCATTTGATCCTTGCACCAGGTCGGAGAAAGAGAGGGATGGCAGCAATTGGCAGGTCGCCAACTGCCAGGCAAACGCCTGCCAGCGCTTGAGCCGGCAGGCGCAGTGGGAGAGTTTTTCCAGGTCACGCAGCGGGCGCCAGGCCTGGTCCAGGCACAGGGCGCGCCAATGCCACGGCAGCGCGATATCGTTGGCGGTGTCGATGAGCAGGCGAAATGAGGTTTCGGCGATGGTCCACGGGTGCGTCGCGGTGCAACACGCCAGGTACCGTCCCTCATTGAGGTAATGTTCGATCAGGCGAGGTTCATTGGGATCGAGCCCGCAACGGATCTGCCGACTCATCCAGCGCCAACTTTCCAGGTACGGGTCCTCACGCAAGACAGAACTCATGATCCACACTCATCCAGTAATGATATTCATTATTAAATGATATTGAGAATCAAAACAAGAACAGTGGGTCGATCCTGCCTCACAGAGCCACAAAAAAAGGCGCGCCATCATCAAGATGGCGCGCCTTTTTGATGAAGCGTCGCAGGTCAGCTGCCGGCGACAGTCATCCGTTCAATCAACACGGAGCCGGTGCGGATATTGCTGCGCAGCTCCAGATCGTTACCCACGGCAACGATCTGCTTGAACATGTCGCGCATGTTGCCGGCGATCGTCACTTCCTGGACGGCGAACTGAATCTCGCCGTTTTCCACCCAGAATCCCGCCGCACCACGGGAATAGTCACCCGTCACCATGTTCAGGCCGTGGCCCATCAATTCGGTCACCAACAGGCCGCGACCCATGCGACGCAACAGCGCCGCCTGGTCTTCATCGCCGTGGGTCACAAACAGGTTATGGACGCCGCCGGAGTTGGCGGTGCTCGGCAGGCCAAGCTTGCGGCCCGCGTAGGTGCCCAATACATAAGACACCAACTCACCTTTCTCGACGAACGGCTTGGCGTAAGTGGCCAGGCCATCGCCGTCGAACGAGGCGCTGCCCATGGCACGCATGAGGTGCGGACGCTCATCGATGGTCAGCCATTCAGGAAACAGCTGCTGGCCGATCGCGCCTTCCAGGAACGAAGATTTGCGATAGAGGTTGCCGCCGGAAATCGCCCCGAGGAAACTGCCGAACAAACCACCGGCCAGTTCGGCGGAAAACAGCACCGGCACCTCGCATGTAGGTACCGGGCGCGCGCCCAGGCGACTGGCTGCACGCTGCGCAGCACGCTGGCCAATGCTTACCGGGTCTGCCAGCAACTCACCCTGGCGATTCACGTCATACCAGTAATCCCGCTGCATCTGGCCATTGGCTTCAGCGATCATCACGCAGCTCAGGCTGTGACGGGTGGACGCATACCCCCCGATAAAACCATGGCTGTTGCCGTACACACGGCAACCCTGATGGGTGCTCAACGTGGTGCCGTCGGCATTCTTGATGCGAGCATCGGCGTCGAACGCTGCCGCTTCGCAGGTCAGCGCCTGCTCGATGGCTTGCTCGGGCGTGATGTCCCAGGCGTGGAACAGATCGAAATCCTGCAAGTCCTTGGCCATCAACGCTTTGTCGGCCAAGCCCGAGCTTTCATCCTCGGAGGTGTGCTTGGCGATTGCCAACGCAGCGGCGACGGTCTCGCGAATCGCCTCCGGGCCGCTGGCCGACGTGCTGGCCGAGCCCTTGCGCTGGCCCACGTACAAGGTAATGCCGAACCCCTGGTCGCGGTTGAATTCGACGGTTTCCACTTCCCGCTGACGTACCGACGTCGACAGCCCCTGCTCCAGCGACACCGCTACTTCACAGGCGCTGGCCCCCTGGCGCTTGGCCTCGGCAAGGATCTGCTCGACTTGTTCCTGCAGTGCCGGTAACGCTTGCGGACCGACGCTTTGGGCTGCACTCATGGTTTTCTCCACTCAAATTCTGCTCTCGGTTAAGGCCATCGAGCGACCGGGCCGGACAAGCGGCCCCCGACTGGTTATCATGGCGGCGTTTCTTTGCGGACTGCCACCATGGTTGATTCTTACGACGACTCCCTCGATGGGGAGAAAAGCAAAACCCAGGTCAAACGCGAGCTGCATGCTCTGGTTGACCTTGGCGAGCGCCTTACAACGCTCAAGAAAGACTTGATTGCCAAACTGCCACTGACCGACGAAATGCGCCGGGCCTTGGCCGATGCGCCTAAGCACACCGCGAATATCGCGCGCAAACGGCACATCATGTTTATCGGCAAGCTGATGCGCGATCAGGACACTGACGCCATTCTGGCCTTGCTCGATCAAACCGATGCCTCCACTCGCCAGTACAACGAACGCTTCCATAACCTGGAGCGCTGGCGTGACCGCCTGATCTCGGGCGATGACGCCGTGCTGGAAAAATTCGTATTGGACTATCCGGAAGCGGACCGCCAGCAATTGCGCTCCCTGATCCGTCAGGCCCAACACGAACAGGCGCATAACAAGGCGCCTGCCACCAGCCGTAAAATCTTCAAATACATCCGTGAGCTGGACGAGACTCAACGCGGTCTGCGCTGATCCTCTTCCCCGGGTGGCGGCCTTCGCCACCCGAAGCTCCACGGCTTACGACCCCGTGCCACCCACGGTGATCGCATCGATTTTCAAGGTTGGCTGGCCCACGCCCACCGGCACCGACTGCCCATCCTTCCCGCACGTGCCCACGCCGCTGTCCAGCGACAGGTCGTTACCGACCATCGACACCTTGCTCATGGCCTCCGGCCCATTACCGATCAATGTCGCGCCCTTGACCGGTGCGGTAATCTTGCCGTCTTCGATCAAGTACGCCTCGCTGGTGGAGAACACGAACTTGCCGCTGGTGATATCCACCTGCCCGCCACCGAGGTTGGCGCAGTAGATCCCGCGCTTCACCGAGGCAATGATTTCTGCCGGATCGCTTTCACCACCGAGCATGTAGGTGTTGGTCATGCGTGGCATCGGCAGGTGGGCATAGGATTCGCGGCGACCGTTGCCGGTGCGCGCCACGCCCATCAGCCGGGCGTTGAGCTTGTCCTGCATGTAGCCCTTGAGCACGCCGTTTTCGATCAGGGTGGTGCACTCCGTCGGCGTGCCCTCGTCATCCACACTCAACGAACCCCGGCGACCCGCCAGGGTGCCGTCATCGACAATGGTGCACAGCTTGGATGCGACCCTCTCGCCCATGCGCCCGCTGTAGGCCGAGCTGCCCTTGCGGTTGAAGTCGCCTTCCAGCCCATGCCCTACGGCTTCGTGCAGCAACACACCGGACCAGCCTGAGCCCAGCACCACCGGCAAGGTACCGGCCGGCGCGGGAATCGCTTCCAGGTTGACCAGTGCCTGGCGCAGCGCTTCACGGGCGTAACCCATGGCGCGGTCTTCAGCGAGGAAATAACGGTAGTCGGTACGCCCGCCGCCGCCATGGCCACCGCGTTCGCGGCGACCGTTCTGCTCGACGATCACACTGACGTTGAAACGCACCAGTGGCCGTACATCCGCCGCCAGCCCGCCGTCGGTGGACGCGACAAGGATGCGCTCCCACACGCCGGCCATGCTCACGGTGACCTGCTGGATACGCGGGTCGAGGGCACGAGTAGCCGCGTCAACACGCTTGAGCAGCTCGACCTTTTCCGCGCGGCTGATCACTTCCAGCGGATTATCCGGCGCGTACAACTGAGCCACGTCCTGGGTACTGAACGCCTGCACCGTGCCGTTCTGGCCCGCGCGGGAAATCGAGCGCGCCGCACGCGCCGCCAGGCCCAGGGCCTCCAGGGTAATGGCGTTGCTGTAGGCAAAACCGGTTTTTTCGCCCGATTGCGCGCGAACCCCTACACCCTGGTCAAGGTTGAAACTGCCTTCCTTGACGATGCCGTCTTCCAGCGCCCAGGACTCGGAAATCTGCCCCTGGAAATACAGGTCGGCCGCGTCGATCCCCGGTCCGGCCAGATCGCCCAGCACGGTTTGCAGATTTTCGATGGTCACGCCACCGGGTGCCAGGAGATGTTCACTGACTGAGGACAACAACTCGCTCATAGGTTTGGCCTTAAATTCATCGTTCTGAAGCAGGTCGCTGTGCGCCCTGCGAGAAAAAGCGCCGGTGGTTGACCACCGGCATGCGCGCCCGTATCGACGCCTGTTCACTGCTGTCGCGTTCGGCCACCAGCACCGCTTCGCCTTGATCCTGCTGAGTCAATATGCGCCCCCAGGGGTCGATAATCGCCGCGTGTCCATGGGTTTCCCGTGGCCCCGGGTGCACACCGCCCTGGGCGGCCGCCAGCAGGTAACACTGGGTTTCGATGGCCCGCGCGCGAATCAGCACATCCCAATGCGCAGCCCCGGTCACCGCTGTAAAAGCCGAGGGCGCACTGATCAACTCAGCCCCCGCCGCACGCAACTCGCTGTACAACTCGGGGAAGCGCAGGTCGTAACACACCGTCAGCCCCAGGCGCCCCACGGGCGTATCCGCCACGACGACATTGCTTCCGAAAGCATAGTCGTCGGATTCGCGATAGCGACCTCGGGCGTCCGCTACATCCACGTCGAACAAGTGCAGCTTGTCGTAACGAGCGACGACTTCACCACGGTCGTCAATCAGCAGCGAGCAGGCGTTGGGCTTGGCGTCCGGTTGATCCCCGGGTGGCAACGGTATTGTGCCCGCCACTATCCATAAGGTGAGGTCGCGGGCGGTCTGTTTCAACCAGGGCAGGATCGGACCTTCACCCATTGCCTCGGCGCGACCGATATCGGCCATGTCACGGCGGCCCATGGCGGCAAAGTTCTCCGGCAGTACCGCGAGCCTGGCGCCATCCGCCGCCGCGCGTTCCAGCAGGCGGCGTGCCTGGGCCAGGTTAGCCGGCACATCACTCTGGCTGACCATTTGAATTACCGCAAAGGACATGGGCCGACACTCCGTAAAGGGCATGCGACCATGCTACTCCACAGCCTCTCAGTTTGGCTTTTCAAATGGCTTGTCGAAGGTGATTTTCGGGTCTTTCCATGGGCCTTGCACGGTGTACTGCACGCTGGCGAAGCGCGATACCCGGTCGCCAATCAACTTGTCGATCAGGAACAACGCACCGCCAATGGCCGGCGCGCCGACGATCAACGCCGCGATGGGCAGGTTGTTGGTGACCGGCAGGGTCACCAGCAACTTGGCATCGACGCGATCCGCCACCAGGTCCAGGGTGCCATTGAGCTCAAGGTTGGTGGACGGTCCGGTCATGGTGATGGGCTCACGGGTCACGAACACACCGTCACTGGCCGCCAGCAAACCCTTGACCCGGTCATAGCTCAAGCCCTTGCCGAGCAAGTCGGAGAAGTCCAGGCGCAAACGGCGGCCAATGGAATTGAAGTTAAGCAGGCCGAACACTCGCAGCGCCTGGGCGCCACCCTCCACTTCCACGAACTGGCCTCTACGGAACGCTGCATCCAGGCTACCGGAGAATCGCTTGGGCCCGACCCAGGCGGGCGAGCCCGGCCAGCGACCATCCACGTCCAGATGAAAGTCCTCGCTGGTCACCGTGGGCGCAAACCCCCACCCCTTGAGCACGTCGGCAATGTTCTTGCCGTCCAGTCGTCCCTTGTACCAACTGCTGCTTTCCCCTGGCGCGCCTTCCCAACCACCGGCACCGTTGAGTTGCATGCCCTTGAGGCCCAGGTTCAGGTTGTTGAAGGCCAGGCCCCTGGCGGTCGGGCGGATTTTCAGCGACCACGCGCCCACCAGGTCCGAGCCCTGGAACAGTTGGTCGATGGTGATATCCAGCGCGGGAATCTCCTTGGGGTCGACATCGGCCAACGGGTCCGGCGCGTTCTCGTCAGCCTGCACGGTAGGGTCCACGGCGGGCAGCTTCACGTATTGCAGGTTGACGGCAATGGGCGCGCCCTTGGCATCCGGCAGATTCACCGTGCCCTTGGCTTGCTGGCTGTCGAACTGCAGGCCCCAGGCCACGGGCTTGCGATCCAGCTGCAGTTTGACCTGGTCGAATTGAGTACCAAAGCCGGTCAGCTTGCCCACCTTGAAATCGGCGCCACTGAGCAGTTGTTTGGCACTGCCGCCCGGGTCGTTACCCGCGTAACGGTTCGCGAGTTTTTTCCACGGGTCGATATCCAGTTCTGAGAGCACCCCGCGAACGCGCAGCCCCTTGGCGCCGGGCAATACCGCATCGCCATTGCCGAGGAACAATTCGCCGCGCCCATCATTGAAGTTATCCGACGGCGCCGCAAAGGTGAAATTGGCCAGCTCACCGTAATCAAACCAGTAACGCCGCTCGGCGCCCTGCAAGGTCATGCGGAACGTACTGTCACGGCCCTGGCTCGCCGGCATGCCGAATGGCGCCGGCAGATCCACCGCAACGCCCTTGAGATTGGAGTCGACCATCAGCTGACTGTCCGCGCCGTCCAGGATGACTTGCAACTGGTACGGGATATCGCCGGACACCGGCAACGGCTGGCTGATTTTCAACCAGTCCGTGAGCCGCTTGACCGTGACCTGCCCCTTGGCGGTGACGCGGGTGCTAATGGCGCCGGGCTTGCCTTCGGCAAAAATCTGCGCGGTGATCGGGCGGTCAAACGCCTGGGCCGAAATATTCTGGCCGCTCAAGCCCTTGGCGCTGTCGAAACGGAAATCACCCTTGAGCTGTGTCAGGTCCAGGGTGGGCTCCGCCAATTGCAGGCGCGCCTTGTCGGTCTTGAAGTCGACCACGATTTTGGGTTCGGTGCCCTTGGCCAGGGGCACATCCAGGTCCAGGCTGCCTTGCAGGTTGCCCTCGCCCTTCCAGCCCGCAAAGGTGGAAGCGGTGCCGATCGGGGCTTCCTGGAGGATTTTCAGACCATCGCCCAACCCACCGGAGAATCCGCCGGTGAGCAGCAGGTGGCTGTCTTGGCCGGCCGGCGCGTGGGGGATATTGACGTAGACGTCCTTGACCTGGGTATCGAGCAACTGCCCCTTGCTGGCCAGGATGCGCACGCCGCTCTCCTCGACAAATACCTCACCCTTGACCTTGCTCACATGGGGCCAGCCCGGCTGGAACGCCAACTCGGCATCGTGCACCTTGAAGAACAGGCTGATATTGCGTGAAGCCGGCAGCGCGTTGTGGCTCAGCGAGCCCTGGTACTGGAAGAATCCTTCGTCTACCGCGCCTTTGAGGATCGCCGTGCGCAACCACTCATCCAGCGCCGGGCTCAACACGGCGGGCAGATACTTGGGGGTGAAACGACCATCGCCATCGACCATGCCGACCCGCAGGTCCATGTAGTCCTCCTGGCTATGGTCGAAATGCAGGCGAATCAGGAAGTCCGCAGCGACCTTGCCTTCCTCCCCCAGCACCTTGATATACGGTGCGATGAGCGTGAAGCCCTGTTTGTCCAGCGTCCAGGTCAGGCGCGCATTGGCCTGGATGTACTGCCACGGCTTGGCGAAGATCGGCGACAGATGCAGTGAAAAGTCCTTGCTGTCCATGCGCAACTCGCCATGGCCCAGGTCGCCGCTGATGCTGCCGGACACATTGCGCGCGGCCGGTGCGCCGAAATACGCGTCAAAACCGACACGCTCAAGGTTGGCGGCAAAACTGACTTTCCGATCGGTGCTGTCCTGTGGGCGGAAGTCCACGAGCACATTGCGCAACAGGCCGGTGGCTTTGAGGTGCTCGACGGCCTTGGCGAAACCTTCCGGCAGCGGTGCCAAGGCATTGAGCAAGGGCGTGATAGGGGTCAGGTCGAGCCGGTCGGCCTGAAGTTTCCACACTTCCTGATCTTTATCGGTCGCCAGGTTCTGCTGCAGTTGCAGGCGTGATTCCCAGCGGGTTTCGCCGATATTCATCGCCAGCGAATCAAACAGCACCTTGAGGCCGCCGTCGCTGCGTTGCACATAAGCGGTCAGGGCGAGGTTCTCGATGTGTACCGGCTTACGCTCGGCGTAGCTGCCCTTGACTTGCGGTGAATCGAGGCGCACCACGGCGCTTTGTACGGTGCCGTTGGCCCAGTTGAGCCAGAACTCGCCGCCGGCCTTGAGCTGGGTGAGCTTCCATTGCTGGGTCAGCCGGGACGGAATCCACTTGGCCCAGTCGCTTTGAGGCAGGCTCAGGTAGGCCTCGACCTCGGCGTCTTTCCATTGGCTGGCGCGCATGCGGCTGCGCAGGCTCAAGGCCAGCGGCTGGCCGTCGGGTAATGTCAGGCGCGCGTCCACGCGTTGCCGGGTCGTGCCGGTGTGCAGGTTCAGGCCTACATACGTCACGGTCACCGGCGCGCGGTCGAACGGTTGCAGCGTCACCTGGCTGTCCAGCACCGATACGCGCTTGACCATTTGCATGCGGGTGAGCAGTTGCTCCGGGTCCAGTGGCTGGTCGTCCTGTATGGGCAGGCCTTGCAGCGCCCAGTGACCGTCCTTGTCTTCCTTGACGCTCAACTGCAAGCCGCTGACTTGCAGGTGGGCGATGCGCACTTCGCGAGCCATCAGGCTGGCCCAGAGGTCCGGCACCACCTCAACCTGGTCCAGCCGCAACGCACTGCTGCCCTCGCCAACCATCACGTCATGGGCCAGCAGTATCGGCGCAAAACCGCTCCAGCGGCCTTCGAGGCTGCCAATATGCACAGGCATCTGTACGGCAACCTGGGCCTTGGCTTCGACTTCAGCGCGGTATTCGGCCACCAGCGGGGTCAATTCACGGCCCAGGCTCACGTACACCGCCGCCACTACCAGCAGCAACGCACACAGGCCCAGTCCCCAACGGGTCAAAGCGGCAAAAAAGCGTATCAGACGCTCCATGTCAGGCGACCCTCAAGGCAGTGGTCGGACCACAGGTCTGCGCCTGTCGGTCTCGAAAAGAGAAAGCGAATGGGGATCAGAGCAGCACCACGTCGTATTGTTCCTGGGAGTACATGGTTTCGACCTGAAAACGAATGGTGCGCCCGATAAAGCCCTCCAGTTCAGCGACGTTACCCGACTCTTCATCCAGCAGGCGGTCCACCACTTTCTGGTTGGCGAGCACTCTATAACCTTCGGCCTGGTAGGCGCGTGCCTCCCGTAGAATTTCGCGGAAAATCTCGTAGCAAACCGTTTCCGGGGTTTTCAACTTGCCGCGGCCCTGGCAACTGCTGCAGGGCTCGCACAGCACTTGTTCAAGGCTTTCGCGGGTGCGCTTGCGGGTCATCTGCACCAGGCCGAGCTCGGTGATGCCAATGATGTTGGTCTTGGCGTGGTCGCGCTCCAGCTGCTTTTCGAGGGTGCGCAGGACCTGGCGCTGGTGCTCGCCATCTTCCATGTCGATGAAGTCGATGATGATGATGCCGCCCAGGTTGCGCAGGCGCAGTTGGCGCGCAATCGCGGTGGCCGCTTCGAGGTTGGTCTTGAAGATGGTTTCTTCGAGGTTGCGGTGGCCCACGAACGCGCCGGTGTTGACGTCAATGGTGGTCATGGCTTCCGCCGGGTCCACCACCAGATAGCCGCCGGATTTGAGCGGGACCTTGCGCTCCAGGGCTTTCTGGATTTCGTCTTCGACGCCATACAGGTCGAAGATCGGCCGCTCGCCCGGATAGTGCTCCAGGCGGTCGGCAATTTCCGGCATCAGCTCGGCGACAAATTGCGTGGTGCGCTGGAAGGTTTCCCGCGAGTCGATGCGAATTTTCTCGATCTTCGGGCTGACCAGATCGCGCAAGGTACGCAACGCCAGGCCAAGGTCTTCATAGATCACGCTGGGCGCGCCAATGGTCTGGATCTGCGCCGCGATCTGGTCCCACAGCCGCCGCAGGTAGCGGATATCCATCAGGATTTCATCGGCGCCCGCGCCTTCGGCGGCGGTGCGCAGGATAAAACCACCGGCTTCCTTGATGCCTTCGGCGGCCACGCAGTCGCTGACCACCTTCTTCAGTCGCTCGCGCTCGGCTTCATCTTCGATCTTGAGGGAAATCCCCACATGGGCGGTACGCGGCATATACACCAGGTACCGCGAAGGAATCGACAGTTGAGTGGTGAGCCGGGCGCCCTTGGAGCCGATGGGGTCCTTGGTGACCTGCACCACCAGGCTCTGCCCTTCGTGCACCAGGGCGCTGATGCTTTCCACCGCCGGGCCTTCGCGCAGGGAAATTTCCGAGGCATGGATAAACGCGGCGCGGTCCAGGCCGATGTCGACGAAGGCCGCCTGCATGCCCGGTAATACGCGTACCACCTTGCCTTTATAGATATTGCCGACGATCCCGCGCTTCTGGGTACGTTCCACATGCACTTCTTGCAGAACACCGTTCTCTACCACCGCCACGCGCGATTCCATCGGCGTGATATTGATCAGAATCTCTTCACTCATGGCTGGGTCTCGTTCAGGCGTTTTCACAATAGTGACCGACCGCTAATGGCTTGGCGCGAAAGTAGAAGCGCTCAGCACGCGTTAAGGTTTTGCCAACAGGGTATGCCGAATTGGCCCAGCAGTTGCGCGGTTTCGCACACCGGCAGGCCGACCACGGCGGAATAGCTGCCATTGAGCCCGCTCACGAACACCGAGCCAAGCCCCTGGATAGCATAGCCGCCAGCCTTGTCCCGGGGTTCGCCGCTGTGCCAGTAGGCCGTCGCTTCTTGGACAGAAATGTCGCGAAAAATGACTCGGCTGCTGACACACCGGGTTTCACAGCGCTGGCCGTCGGTCAGGGCAACGGCCGTGAGGACTTCATGCTCACGCCCTGCCAGGGCCATCAACATGGCCAAGGCATCGGCCTGATCCACCGGCTTGCCAAGGATCTTGCCATCGACGATAACCGCCGTGTCGGCGCCCAATACGCAGATGCCTGTGGTTTGCTCGAGCGCAGCCAAACCCGCCGCGGCCTTGCTTCGCGCGAGGCGCTCGACATAAGCCACAGGGGTTTCGTGTGTGAGAGGCGTTTCATCGATGGCGGCGCTGACCACGGTGAAAGGCACACCGATCTGGGTCAACAACTCACGTCGCCGCGGGGAGCCCGAGGCCAGATAAAGCATATTCACTGCAGACTCTCCCTGTAGGGTTCGATAACCAGGCAGAGCCTCGCAATCCATCAATTGATTTTATAGCGACGACGTAACCCACGCAGGCCGAAACTGACCCAGGGCCACAGCAATGCGCTGACCAGCGCCGGCAATACCAGTGCCAGGGTGGGCTGGCGATTGCCGGTCAAGGCACTGAGCCAGAGTTGAACAAGCTGCGCCAGGCCGAAGATCACCAGGATCACCAGGCACTGCTGCCACATCGGGAACATGCGCAAGCGCTGCTGCAACGACAGCACCAGGAACGTAATAAGGGTCAGGATCAGTGCATTCTGGCCCAGCAAGGTGCCATAGAGCACATCCTCCGCCAAGCCCAGGCACATCGCCGTGACCATGCCCACTTTGTGCGGCAGGTTCAACGACCAGAACGCCAACAGCAGGGCCAGCCACAGCGGCCGCAGAATTTCCATGAATTGCGGCAGCGGTGAAACGCTGAGCAGCAAGCCGATGGCAAAGGTCAGCCAGACAATCCAGCCATTGCGCGATTGAGTGCTGGCCATTATTCCTCCCTCTGCCGCGTTGTGGCCGGGGCGGTGGTC
>NZ_CVTN01000066.1:7521-31613 GCF_900004915.1 Pseudomonas sp. 31 R 17 | reverse complement strand
CCCAGCTCAACGACCTGCTCAAGGCCATCACCGACTACTACCTCGGCAAAGGCCGCGTCACCAGCCGCGCCTACCTGCCGCAGCAGGACCTCTCCACCGGCCACCTGCAAGTGCTGGTGGTGGAAGGCAAGCTCGAAGCCTTGCGCAGCGCCGAAGGCAGCACCGTGACCGAACGCGAATTGGCCATGGCCTTTCCCGGCAAGGTCGGCGAAGCGCTGAACCTGCGCGAAATCGAGCAACTGGTGGACCAGCTCAACCGCCTGCCGTCCAAACAAGCGCAAATGGAATTGACCCCCGGCAAGCAAGTCGGCGGCAGCGACGTGGTGGTCAAGAACACCGCGCAAAAGCCCTGGCGCGCCAGCCTGTCGCGCAATAACGACGGCCAGAAAAGCACCGGCGAACAGCAATGGGGCGCCGGCCTTGAGTGGGACAGCCCACTGGGTCTGGGCGACCAGTTGATTCTGCGCGGCGGCCATGACGCCATCAGCGACCACCAGAAAACCTCGAAAAACACCATGCTCTACTACAACGTGCCGTGGGGCTGGTGGAACTTCAGTTACACCTACAGCGAGAGCGACTACCGCACCTTCGGCGTGACCGATGACTTCAAATACAAGCAGGACGGCGACAACCAGAACCACCAACTGCGCGCCGAACGAGTGATCCACCGCGATGACGTGAGCAAGACCTCGGTCAACGTCGGCCTGGCGCACCTGCGCACCAACAACTACATCCTCGACGTGCGCACCGCGCCCAGCAGCAACCGCCTCAGCGAACTGCAATTGGGCGTCAACCACGGTCGGCGTATCGGCACGGCCTTCGTCAACCTGGACCTGGGCATGCAAAACGGTATCGGCCTGCTCGACGCCCAGTCCCAGGACGAGCGCGACGCCTTCGGCCGCCGCCAGCCGAACTCGCGCTACCGCAAATACACCGCCACCGTCAGCTACCTGCAACCGTTCAGCCTGTGGGGCGAGTCGTTCAGCTTCAGCAGCCTGGCCACCGGCCAACGCAGTGAAGACCCGCTGTTCTCGCCCCAGCGCATGAGCCTCGGCGGCTCGGCTTCGGTGCGCGGTTTCAAGGACCAGTTGCTGACCGGCGACAGCGGCGGCTACTGGCGCAACGAAGTGCGCTGGGCGCGCCCGGTGACCCTCGACTGGATGCGTCCGGCCTTCTTCGAATACGGCGCCAGCGTCGGCTACGACCAGGGCGTGATCCGCAACGACCGCTACAACGACAACGTTCATGGCCGCGTGTCCAGCAACTCCCTGGAGCTGTTCGCCCGAGGCAAGAACGTCAGCACCAGCGTGACCTTTGCCCACTCGCTGGAAAGACCCGGAGTCGTCACCGAGCGCGAAGCGCCGATCTACTTCCGCCTGGATTTGTTCCTGTAATTCAACGTTGCGCCGCAGCGAGAAACTGAAAATGGACGTTCGACAATTTGCCTTCCTGGCCCGCCAACCTTCCGCCGCCCTGAAGCCGCGAAACGCGTTCTTCGGCCTGCCCAAACGCGGGCTGGCGCTGATCCTTGCCAATGCGCTGTTCTGGCAACCGCTGCTGGCCCAGGCCGAGGGCATCGTGGTCAGTGCGCCGGGTACCACGGTGGGCGCAGCGGGCAATGGCGTGCCGGTGGTGAACATCGCCACGCCCAACGGCGCAGGCTTGTCCCATAACCAGTTTCAGCAGTACAACGTCGGCCTCAACGGCGTGATTCTCAACAACGCCAACGGCGCGCTGCAAAACACCCAACTGGGCGGGATCATTGTCGGCAACCCCAACCTCAAGGGCGGCGCGGCCAGCGTCATCCTCAACGAAGTCAACGGCGGCAGCGCCAGCCAGTTGCGCGGTTATACCGAAGTGGCGGGGCAGTCGGCCAAGGTCATCGTGGCCAACCCGTACGGCGTGACCTGCGCCGGTTGCGGCTTCATCAACACCCCCAACGTCACCCTCACCACCGGCAAACCCATCATCGACCCCACCGGCCAGCTGAAAAGCTACCAGGTCGATGGCGGCGCGGTGACCATCGATGGCGAAGGCCTGAACGCCAGCAACATCGACCGCTTCGACATCATCACCCGCTCGGCCAAGATCAACGCACAAATCAACGCCCGCGAACTCAACGTGATCGCCGGGCGTAACGACGTCGATGCACAAAGCCTGAAAACCACCGCCCGCGCCGATGACGGCAGCGCCAAACCCGAGCTGGCCATTGACTCGTCGGCCCTGGGCGGCATGTACGCCGGCACGATCAAATTGGTGGGCACCGAGGCCGGTGTGGGCGTGAAGCTCGACGGCACCTTGGCGGCCAGTGGTGGGGATATCCAGCTCGACGCCAATGGGCGCTTGAGCATGGCGCAAACCGCCGCCAGCGGCGCAATCAATGTCAAAGCCGCCAGCCTTGACGCCCAGGGACCGATTTATGCCGGTACCGCTCTGGAGGTGCAAACCCAGGGCGATCTCAACAGTCGCAAAAGCCTGGCCGCACGTGACCGCATTGCGCTGTCCAGCGGCGGCACGCTGACCAACGCAGACATCATCGAAGCCGGCGTCAACGCCGATAACACCCGCAACACCACAGGCGACGTCAGCCTGCGCGGCCAGGCCATCAACAACAACGGCGCCAGCGTGATCGCCAGCCGCAGCTTGAGCGTCGATTCCCAGGCCTTGAACAACCAGGGCGGCACCCTCAGCGCCCGGCAAGGCACTCGCATCACGGCGGCGACCGTCGATAACCGCAACAACGGCCGAGTCCTCAGCAACACCGCGCTGGCTATCGACGCCGGCGCGCTGCAGAACGGCCAGGGTGGATTGATCGCCAGTAACGGGCCGCTGACTGCCACGCTGGGCACGGTGCAAAATACCGGCGGCGAAATCTCCAGCCTGGACACGGCCAACCTGACGGTGACCACCCTGGACAACGTCGCGGGCCTGGTCACGGCGGGCAAGGCGTTGAGCCTCAACGCCGGCACGCTCGACAACCAGAACGGGCGCGTCACCAGCCAGGGCGTTCTTCACCTCACCGGCAATCGCCTGGACAACCGCCAGAAAGGCCTGGTCGCCAGCACCGGCGGCGTGCAGATCGACGTCGCCAACATCGACAACCGCAACGGCGAGCTGTCCAGCCGTGCGGGCGTGGCGGTGAACGGCACGCAACTGGATAACAGCGATGGCGGCCTGGTGGTGGCCGGCACTGGGCTGAACCTGAACGTCGATCAATTGCTCAACCGCAACCAGGGCCTGATCAGCAGCGAAGGGCTGCTTACCCTCACCACGGGCACCCTGGTCAACCGTGGTGGCGCGCTCTCCAGCGCCGGCCCGCTGAGCATCACCGCCCGTGACGCGGTGGACAACCAGGGCGGGCGCCTGGTCACGGACGGCAGCCTGACCTTGACCAGCGCAAGCGTCGACAACAGCCAAAAAGGCACCCTGAGCGCGCGCCAGGCCGCGCACATCAGCTCCGCCGACCTGAATAACCAGCAAGGCGGGCAGATCACCAGCGCGCAGGCCCTGACCCTGGAACTCAACCGTGGTCAGTTCAACAACCAGAGCGGGCTGATCAACGCGCCGTTGCTGATGCTCAACAACCTCAAGGATGTGCATAACCAGGGCGGCGAAATCTCCAGCAGCCAGGCCTTCACTCTCACCGCCGACAACCTCGATAACAGCAGCGGCAAACTGCTGAGCAACGCCGCCCTGACCCTGCGCATCGGCCAGGCCCTGGCCAACGTCAAGGGTATGATTGCTGCGGCTGCGGTTGACGCAAGCGCCGCCAGCCTGGACAACAGCGGCGGCACCCTCACCAGCCGTGGCGACACCCTGCTCAACGTGAGCGGCCCATTGGCCAACCAGGCCCAGGGCCTGATAAACGCAGCCAACCTTCTGAGCATCCATACCGCGAGCCTGGCCAACCAGAACGGCTCGCTGCTGGGCAGCGCGATTGCCTTGGACTTCGGCACCGCCACCGGCGACCTGAACAACACCGGTGGCCTGATCACCACCGCCGGCAACCTGAGCATCAACCACCTGCGTGACCTCAGCAACCAGGGCGGCGAACTCTCCAGCGCGCAAACCCTGAACCTCAAAGGCCGCACGTTGAATAACAGCAACGGCAAGCTGATCAGCAATAACCTGCTGGTGCTCAATGCCGAAAACCTGATCAACCAGAATGGCCTGATGTCCGGCTGGCAGGGTTTGACGGTCAGCGGTGCGAACCTGGATAACCGCAACGGCGGCACCTTGTCGAGCCGATACGGCGACCTCAATGCCACGCTGACCGCCAGCCTGCTCAACAGCGCAGGCGGCGCATTGGTCAGCCAGAAAGCCTTGACCGTCAACGTGGGCGAACTGGACAACAGCAACAAAGGCGTACTTTCCAGCGCGGCCGGGCAGAAGCTCACCGTCGGCGGCTTGCTGAACAACGCCCAGGGCGGCGTGATCGACAGCGGCGCGGCCTTGAGCCTGAACACGCAAAACCTGGACAACAGCGCCGGCAGTATCAGTGGCGGCACCGCCACCACCCTCGACCTGCTCGCCACCCTGACCAACACCAACGGCAAACTGGCCAGCGGCGGCCCACTGCTGATCAGCCGCGCGGCGCAGATCAACAACCAAGGTGGCCAGATCGCCAGCCAAGGCTTGTTGACCCTGCTGACCGGCGGCCTGGACAACCGCAACCGTGGCACCCTGGCCGCCAACGAACGCTTGAGCCTGACCGCCGGCGGCCTGGTGCAGAACGGCAACGACGGCTTGATCTACAGCCAGAACGCCGACCTGCTGCTCACCGCCAACCGCCTGGACAATGGTAAAGGCACCGTGCAAAGCCAGGGCGGCATGACCACCAACGTGGCCGACACGCTGGATAACCAGAGCGGCAAACTGATTGCCCAGGCCGGTGACTTGCATGTCAACGCGGCCAGCCTCGACAACCGTGGCGGCACCCTCGCCAGCCTCAAGGCCGCACTGCAAACCCAAGTGATCGGCGTGCTGCGCAACGGTTACGACCTCAATAACAACCGCCAGGGCGGCGTGATGCAGGGGCAAAGCCTCAACCTGCAAGCCGGCAGCGTAGACAACTACGGCGGGCGCATCGCCGCGCAGGGCGGCAACGCACTGGTCACCACCGGCAATTTCGACAACCGCAACGGCGGGCTCTATGCCAAAGGCCTGATGCGCGTGGTCGGCCACGATTTCGATAACAGCGGGGACAACGATGGCCAGATCGCCGGCCAACAGATCGACCTGGACCTCAGCGGCGCGTTGAATAACCGCCTGGGCATCATCGAAAGCGAATCCACCCTCAAGGTCCGCGCCGCCAGCCTGGACAACCAGACCGGTCGCCTGCGCGCACTGGGTAACAGCGGCACCACCGAGTTCGCCATTGGCGGGCTGTTCGACAACCGCAACGGCGTGCTGGAAGCGGCCAACACCAACCTGACCCTGGACGCCGACCGCCTGCAGAACCTCGGCGGCAATGTGCTGCATGTGGGCACCGGCACCTTCGGCATCGCGCCGCGCAATCTCAACGATGTGGGCGGCAGCCTGGTCACCCGTGGCGACCTGACCATCGCCCAGGACACCTGGACCAACAGCAGCGTGATCCAGGCCGGGCAACTGACCGTTAACGTCAACAGCCTCGAACAGACCGCGACCGGCCAATTGCTCGGCGCCCGGCGCTTTATCGGCAGCGGTGGCAACTGGTCCACCAACGGCCTTATCGCCAGCGACGGCGACCTCGACCTGAGCTTGAGCGGCGCGCTCAACAGCAGCGGGCGCATCAGCAGCCTGGGCAAACTGAACCTGACCGCCGCCCAGGCCAACTTGAGTGACACCGCCAGCATCGCCGGCGGTGGGGTGACCCGCGCCACCCTCGGCGGCACCCTGAACAACCGCGGCCGCCTGACCTCGGCCACCGACCTGCTGATCAACGCGGGCGCGCTCAACAACTACGCCACGCTCGGCAGCGGGCAAACGCTCACGGTCAACACCGGCGCATTGCTCAACGACCACGGCCTGATCTTCAGCGGCGCCGACATGAGCCTGCGCGTGGCGTCGCTGAACAACAGCTACGGCGACCTCTACAGCATGGGCAACCTGAGTGTCGATCGCGACGGCAAGGGCGGCCTGGCCGACAGCATTATCAACAGCTCATCGAGCATGCAAAGTGATGGTGACCTGACCCTCACCGCCGCCACGATCAAAAACGAACGTGCGGTACTCACCGTCAACGACGCGGGTGTCTACACCGCCTCGGCCACCGAGGGCGCGTGCATCAAGTACGTCAACGCCGGTGACTGCAAAGCAGGCGGCACCCCGCGCAACTACGTATGGGAGTTGCTGACCCGCGACAAGCTGGAAGTGACCGCCGCCAGTGCCGGTTCGAGTATCACCGCCGGGCGCAACATGACCCTGGCGGGTGGCGACCTGCTCAACAGCAGCAGCTCGATCGCGGCCGGCGGTAACTTCACCGCGCGCCTGAACAACCTGGTCAACACCGGCATCGAAACCGGCGAGACCGAGACCTATCGTCTTTTCACGTCAGAGCGCACCAAGCACCCTGGACGCTGGTTCGATGCAGCCGCCGCACTCACCAGCAAATACTGGTACAAAAGCGCCGGTTACAACCCCAATGACCTCGGCGGCCTTGAGGCCACGGTGGCCAACTTCATCGGCATGATGGAGATCGAGCGCACCCAGTTCGGCAAAGTCACCAAAATCGCCAGCGATGATCAGCGTTACGCTGCCGTGATTCAGGCTGGCGGCGCGGTGGACGTCAAGGCGCAGGCCGGTATCGACAACAGCGTGGTGCGCCCGGGTTACACCTACATCGGGGCGGGTGCAAAAACCACCACCGGCGCAACCGGCGCCAGTGCCGCCAACGGTTACTCGACCCGCGTCACCCTCAACGCGCAATTGCCTCCGGACCTGGCCCAGCAGCAGATCAACCCGCTGAGCTTGCCCGGCTTTACCTTGCCCAGCGGCCAGGGCGGCCTGTTCCGCCTCAGCGGCCAAAGCGCCAGCGCGCCGGCCAGTACCGGCCCGCAAGGCTGGGCCCTGGGCGGCGGCAGCGTAGACCGAGCCCCGGTTTCCGCGCCGGTGGTAGCCGGCACCGGCACCTCGGCCGACGGTGTCACCCTCAACCGCGTGCAAGGCCTGCCGGACAGCCAGTTCGTCTCCAACCCACAGAAATACCTGATCGAAACCAACCCGCAGCTGACCAATCTCGGCCAGTTCCTCAGTTCCGATTACATGCTGTCCAAACTCGGCTACGACCCCGACCAGGCGCAAAAACGCCTGGGCGACGGCCTCTATGAACAGCGCCTGATCCAGCAAGCGGTCATTGCCCGCACCGGCCAGCGCTTCATCGACGGCCAAACCAGCGACACGGCGATGTTCAAGTACCTGATGGACAACGCCATCGGCAGCCGTCAGGCACTCAATTTGTCGGTGGGAGTAAGCCTCACCGCCGAACAAGTCGCGGCCCTGACCCACGACATCGTGTGGATGGAAAACGCCACCGTCGCCGGCCAGCAAGTGCTGGTGCCGGTGCTCTACCTGGTCCAGGCCAACAACCGCCTGGCGCCCAATGGCGCGTTGATCACCGGCAGCGACCTGAGCCTGGTCAGCGGCACAGACCTGACCAACGTCGGCACCCTGCGCGCCACCAATAACCTGGCCGCCAGCGCAGGGCGCAACATGGTCAACAGTGGCCTCATCGCAGCGGGCAACCGTCTCGACCTGCTCGCCGGCAACAGCCTCACCAACCGCGCCGGCGGCATCATCAGCGGGCGCGACGTCAGCGCCGCTGCGGTAAATGGCGATGTGCTCAACGAACGCACGGTCACCAGCCACCAGAGCAGCAGCGGCTATCGCACCGAACGCAGCGACTTCGTCGACAATGCCGCGCGCATCGAAGCCGCCAACAGCCTGACCCTGCAAGCCGGTCGCGACGTCAACAGCACCGGCGGTGTACTCAAGAGCGGTACCGACACCCGCATCCAGGCCGGGCGTGACGTGAACCTCGTCACCGCCGAACAACGTAACGCCAATGTCGTCAGCACCTACTCACGCAGCAGCAACGTGACCCAGTACGGCACGGTGGTAGAAGCCGGGCGGGACTTCCAGATTGTGGCGGCACGGGACATCAGCGCCATCGGCAGCCAGCTGAATGCCACGCGTGATCTGGCGTTGGTAGCCAAGGGCAATGTGAACCTGGCTTCGGCGGCGAATGAACAGCATTCGGCGTTTAATTCCAAGAAGGTGACCAGTGTCGAAGACCATGTTCAGCAGGTATCGACCGTGCTCAAGGCTGGCGGTGACGCCACCCTGAGCGCCGGGCAGAACCTGCAACTGGTGGCCAGCCAGGTGAACGCGGGCAAAGAAGCGTACCTGGTTGCGGGTAACGACCTTGCCCTCAAGGCGGCTGAAAATCAGGACTACAGCTTCTACAGCAAAACCAAGAAGACCTCGTCCGGGAAAAAATTCCGCCTGGATGAGACATCCGCCGTCAACAATGTCGGCAGCCTGGTCAGCGCGGGCACCAACAGCACCGTCGTGGCGGGGGCAAACCTGCTGCTGGCCGGCAGCGCCGTCACCGCCGAAAAAGGCGCGGCGCAACTGGTCGCAGGCCAGGATGTCAGCATTCTTGCGGTCACTAACTCCGACAACGCCCGGCACGAACGCAAAGAAAGCAAAAGCAGTTGGGGCGGGTTCAAGTCGAGCAAGGTTGAAGACAAAGTCGACGAGAAGCGCACTACTGCCGTGGGCAGTATGGTGTCTGGCGATACGGTAAGCGTTGCCAGCGGACGGGACATCAAAGTCACTGGTTCATCCTTGGTGAGCACGGATGATCTGGTTGTGCAGGCCAGGCGTGATTTGACTATTGATGCCGCGCAGAACACGTTCTCGCGCACCGACATGCACAAAGAAAAAAATCGCGACCTCACGGGTGTGTTGACGGGCAACAAGCTGGGTCTGGATGACGCCACCGGCAATCAACATTTGTTCATCAATAGCCAGAAACACAACGGCACAGCCAACGAAACGACGTTGACGGGCAGCACCGTCGGGTCCAGCGCCGGCAATGTAAGTCTGGTCGCCGGGCGTGAACTGAAGGTGATTGCCAGTGATTTGGTAAGCACCAAAGATATGTCGCTCAATGGCTCTAATGTCACCATTGTTGCCGGAACAGAAACGGCTAACCAAATGAGTCAGGACAGCTCCAAGACCTTGGCGGTTGGGCGGGTGATCGGTGGTGTGGTGGTCGACACCTACAAGAGTATTCGTAACGATGTGCAGGCCGTTCAAAAGGCCGACGATAGCCGTTTGAAGGCCGTCAAAGGGGCTCAGGCGGCGCTCTCGGTCTACGATGCTTTGGGTGGCGGCAATGAGGCGGCCAACGATTCAGACGGCAAGCCCGCCAATAGCAAAGGGTCCGTGTTTAAGATTGGTACTGAACTCGCGAATACCCGCAAGAAAAGCACTAGCGAGTACAACGCCGAGACGGTGAAGCAATCGACCCTCAACAGTGGCGGTGGCCTGGCGATCGTGGCAACCGGCGATGCACCGGGCACCGTAGGTGACCTGCATGTGATCGGCAGCAGCATCAAAGCCAAAGACACGCTGTTGCAGGCTAAGAATGACGTCATCCTGGAAAGCGCTCAGGACCGTAAGAACTGGGACAACCAGAATAAAAATAACAAGACCAGCATCGGCGTGAGCCTCAGTTTTGGTGAACAGAGCGGTTTCGTGCTGGACCTGGGTGCGCAGATGGCCAAGGGTATGGGAACCGGCCATGAAGTCACCCAAGTCAATAGTACGGTGGAGACAGGTCTTCTCGTCCTCAAGAGTGGCCAGGACACAACACTGGCAGGCGCGCAGGTGCATGCCGATGCTATTAAGGGGCAGGTTGGCGGCAACTTGAACATCGCCTCTCGCCAGGACGAAGCGAGCCAGAAGAACAAGCAAACCAGCGGCGGTGTTGGTGTGAGCATTTGCGTGCCACCTTTCTGCCTGGGCTCCATGGTTTCAGGCTCCGCGAATATCGCCGGCAACAAAATGAACAGCGATTACAACGCGGTGACCCAGCAAACCGGCCTTTATGCCGGCAAGGGTGGATATGACATCAATGTGGGTAAAAACACCACGCTTCAGGGCGCTGTAATCGCCAGCGAAGCCAGCAACGACAAGAACTACCTGAGTACTGATCGTCTGCTGGTCAGCGATATCAAAAACAACAGCGACATCAAAAGCCAGGCCGCGAGCTTGAGCTATTCCGGCGCGACAGCAGGGTTCACCGATGCGCGCTCGGGCGTGGGCGGTACGATTCCGTTGCTGCTCAAGGAGTCCGATAGCAACAAAACCCGTAGCGCCGTTAACCCGGGAACAATCGAGGTAAGGAACGCGGCCGGGGCCAATGACTTGGTCGGCTTGAACCGTGACACTGCCAACGCCAACAAGCCGCTCGACCGGCCTGACGAAAAGGCCATGCAAGAGCGGATCGACTTGATCCAAAGCTCGGCGCAACTGTCGAGCACCGTGATCAACAAAGTTGCCGAAGCCAAGGCGAGTAAAGCCGCAGCATTGAGCAAGCAGGCAGATGATCAGGCTAGGGCGGGCTCCCCCTATGCTGAGCAAACAGCACTGGCGGCAAACGCGGCATATCTGGATGCCAAGGGCTGGCAGGTGGGTGGTGACAAACGTGTGATGGCTGATATCGCCACCGGTTTGATCGCAGCGGGGTTAGGAGGAGCGACAGGAAGTACAGCCGTCGGGATTGTTGCCAATACCTCCTCAAGTGACATCTTTAAGAAGATAGGTGACTACGCTCAGGCCAGATCCATAGATCCGAAATCTGATGCGGCCACACGTGCCGCGTGGGCCGAGGGTGGTGCGGCGCGGGTGATGTTGCATGCGTTGGCTGGCGCGGCAATTGGGTTGTCCAGCGGTAGCTCTCAAAGCGGTGCACTAGGTGCAGGTGCATCAGCCGCGTTGATACCGGCGATTACAGATGCTTTGGAAAAAAACCAAATCAAGGGTACGGATCAAGATGCGCTGGCGTCGTTGATTGCGGCGGGTGTGGGCACTGTTGTAGGTGCTGGTAATGGCGTAAACGGTTCGATAGTGGCTGGTGGAACGGCTAATAGTGTTGAAGTATTCAACCGCCGCCTGCACAAGACCCAGGAAGTGCCAATTCTGGAGAAGAAGGCCGAAGAGCTGGAAAAACAGGGCAAGGCTGAGTCCAGTACACGTTGGATTGATTTGTTGATGATTGCCGCAGGCGGTGCGGTCGATAAAGCTGACGAAGCACGCTTGAATGCACTGGTGCAGCAATCCAAGGGCAAGGACACTGAGTCCGAGCGATTCATGGAAGATCTGAACACGGCCAAGGGAATCGTTGCCCAGTTAGCCGCACAGGAAATTCCGCTGACCTGGAAAGATGGCACGCCCATTATGGTCAAGGGCGAGAAGGTCTACGCCTTCGGTGCCACAGAGAGTCAGAAAAACGACCCTACCCTTTTTAATGCGGCAAATGTCTACGGCCCCGGAGCGGTCTACGATCAATGGCGGCAGTACGGTCAAGAGCAGACGGCTCAGCACCAAAACGAGCTATCGGGGTTGTCGACGTATGAGTCGAGTGTTACGGATGCATCGCAGCGGTTGGCGGACATTGCGATCAAGGGGACTAAAGACGTCACGCCTGAGCTCGACATTCTGGCGGCTGTGGTACCGGCTGCACGGGGTGCCAAGACTGTTTTCGAACTTGTTTTGGAGAGTATTGCGATTAAGAGGCTTGCATCAGGTACCGAGTTAAACAGCGCAGCTAAGTCCGGTGAGCTGATTGCAGGAAAAAATTGGGCTGGTGCAGCTGATAACGAAGCTGGGTTAGCCGGGAGACCGATTACGGTTGTTCCAGGAAGGTTTGATAATGAAATTGACTTGGCACTTAAATCAGATGTCACGGGAGAGGTTTTAGAGGGACAAGTCGGAAGGGCATTGAGCGAAAAAGGGATGCTTTTGGATTATCAAAGCAAATTCAGATCCGGTTTTTTTGACGGAAAGCCTGTGGGAATTGGCGAGATAGACGCTGAAACACCTCGTTTTATCATTGAGGTTGCCAGCAGTCCGAAGCCTGGAAAAATCGAACAGTTACAGAAGTTACAAAATAACACTATGCTTAACCCTGATCGTAAAGAAGTCATACTTTTTGCTCCGAACGTGGTTAAGCCGCAGCAGGTCAAAGCTTATGAAAAGATAGGCGTTAAAGTAATTAATAGCGTCGAAGAGTTATTCGAGTATGGGGCCAAAAAAGGGGGGTTATAGTTGTGAGCGACTCAGCAGCAATTATATCGGATGTGGAAATTGATGAAGACACGTTCGCTGATTTTCTTCACTCTATAGGTGGAATCGTCAGCGGCGGTAAACGTAGTCGCGGAGTATTAAGCTGGGGCGAGGCGACTTTGTATGTGTCATTACTCACCTCCGAAAAATTCATAGGTTTTTATGATGCTCAAGATATTTTCGAATGGGAGACTTTGTTAGGTTCCACGCCGAGGACAATGATTGAAATGCAGTTGGGACACTCAAAAGGGTCGATGGAGATGTATTTATGGTTGGCGTACGAGTTCGGTAAAAAATGGAATTGTGTTGTTGATGACGTTAATTCTGTAACCATTAATTACTCTGATATTAGTGATAGGTATACAAGGTTGAGCGTTAAATAGAGGGAATAGGGTTTAGACCACGTTTTGCGTTTTTTAGAGTTCAGTGGAGTTGCTCTTTAAAAATATGGTTTATTTTTTGGAAGAATAGGGTGGACCACGGTTAGCGTTTTTGGAGTTTGGTAGAGTTGCTCTTTTAAAGCATGATTGGTTTTTTGTAATTATTTTATTGTGTCGGCCTAGTGATCGACGGCTAAGCTATAAGCTCTTATCCAATTAGGGATTTATATGTCTCGCCGTCCCAGGGTTTTACTGCCGGATATCCCGTTGCATATTATTCAGCGGGGAAACAAACGGGCTGCGTGTTTTTATTCAGATAAAAACTATATTTTTACATTAATACATTAGCCGTGCTTGCTGCGCTGTATGGTTGTAAAGTTCACGCATTGTGCTTGATGACAAATTATGTTCACTTGTTGTTGACTCCCACCTGCTGCGCGGGGGCTGGCCTACTTATGGAGGGGCTGGGGCAGCGCTACGTTCAATATGTCAATCGAACATATCAACGAACGGGCACTTTGTGGGGAGGCCGTTTCCGCTCCTGTTTGGTTCAACAAGAAAACTATGTTTTAGCTTGCTATCGATATATCGAAATGAACCCGTCAGAGCGGGTATGGTTGCTCATTCGGGCGACTATCGCTGGACCAGCTATAGTGCAAACGCACAGGGCGAGTTATCAGGCATTATAAGCCCGCATGCAGTCTATAGCGAGTTAGGTAGCGGCGCCGCGCAACGAGCCGAAGCTTACCGGTCTATATTCATGGATCGGCTTTCACCTGAATTGATAGAACAAATTCGATCTTCTACGAACGGTAATTACGTTTTGGGGGATCAGAAGTTCGCGTCAGAGATTGCGAAGATATTAGGTAAAAGAGTTTTACCGGGTGTGTCAGGACGCCCGAAAAAGTTTGAGTTAAAAAAATAGAAGAATAGTGGTCAGACCCTGAGGGATCCCGACAAACTCATCCTAAGCTCTGCTTTTGATGGCGCACCTCGTCGTCCAAAATCTGTGCAGAATCGCCAGTATTCCAGGCCTAGTCGCCACAATGAGAGCACTCCAGTTTAGAGACGCCCGGCCCTGTCGCAGAAGTCCCATCGACTAGTTGCGCAAAACAATAGATATCCTCCCTGAGCTTCGGCCGCTTCTCCCGAACTCAGGTAGGCCTCCACTGACGTGGCAGCAACTGAGTCAATCCCACTCGTCCGCTGCGCCAACGCTATTCAAACCAACCCCACCCCTAAATTCCGATAAGTGGGATCCAATTCACACATCCCTCGCGAACTTTTCCCCCTTTCCTTGTACTAACCTATTCGGCGATCTGATGGCTAAGTAATGGCATTTCTCGATATGGAAATAAGAACTGACGTTCTATCTCCAGCCAGCCTGACGATCACATGTCGACAGTAATGAGCGAGTCCCCAGCGCCGGTTACTGCCGCATGTCCTTAATGCCCGCTGCAACGAGACTACGAAAATGGATGTTCGACAATTCGCCTTCCTGGCCCGCCAACCTTCTGCTGCCCTGAAGCCGCGAAACGCATTCTTCGGCCTGCCCAAGCGCGGGCTGGCGTTGATTCTCGCCAACGCGCTGTTCTGGCAGCCGCTGCTGGCCCAGGCCGAGGGCATTGTGGTCAGTGCGCCGGGTACCACGGTGGGCGCGGCGGGCAATGGTGTGCCGGTGGTGAATATCGCCACGCCGAACGGCGCGGGTCTGTCTCATAACCAGTTCAAGGACTACAACGTCGGCCCCAACGGCGTGATCCTGAACAATGGCAACGGCCCTATGGTCAACACCCAACTGGGCGGGATCATTGTCGGTAACCCCAACCTCAAGGGCGGCGCGGCCAACGTCATCCTCAACGAAGTCAACGGCGGCAGCGCGAGTCAGTTGCGCGGTTATACCGAAGTGGCGGGGCAGTCGGCCAAGGTCATCGTGGCCAACCCGTACGGTGTGACGTGCAGCGGTTGCGGCTTTATCAATACGCCCAACGTGACCCTGACCACGGGTAAGCCGGTCATCGACCCGACCGGCCAGTTGAAAAGCTACCAGGTCGATGGCGGTGCCGTGACCATCGACGGCGAAGGCTTGAACGCCAGCAATGTCGAGCGCTTCGACATCATCACCCGCTCCGCCAAAATCAACGCTCAGATCAACGCCCGCGAACTCAACGTCATCGCCGGGCGTAACGACGTCGATGCGCAAAGCCTGAAAACCACCGTGCGCGCCGATGACGGCAGCGCCAAACCCGAGCTGGCGATCGACTCGTCGGCCCTGGGCGGCATGTACGCCGGCGCGATCAAGCTGGTGGGCACCGAGGCCGGTGTGGGCGTGAAGCTCGACGGTACGCTCGCAGCCAGTGGCGGCGATATCCAGCTCGACGCCAACGGGCGCCTGAGCATGGCGCAGGCGGCGGCCACCGGTAACGTCAAGGTCAGCGCGCAGACGGTCGACCTCACCGACAAGGTCTACGCCAACGGCAACGTGCGACTGAGCAGCGCCCAGGACCTGGTCAACCGCAAGAGCATTGCCGCCGGCCAGCGCATCGAGATCAACGCGGCCAGCGTGAACAACCCCGGCATCATCGAAGCCGGCGTCGCCGCCGATAACACCCGCAACACCACTGGCGACCTGGTGGTGAACGCACAGACCGTCACCACCAGCGGCAACCTGCTGGCCAGCCGAGGCCTGGCGATTAGCGCGGCGCAAGCGCTGACCAACCAGGGCGCGATCATCCAGGCCAAGAATATCGAGGTCAGCAGCGCCAAGCTCACCAACCAGGGCGCCACCGCGCGCCTGTTCGGCGAGCAGAGCCTGGTGATCAGCTCACCGGCCATCGTCAACCTCGGCGGCCTGATCCGCTTCGGCGAAGGCCAGGCCGCCACGCTCAACAGCGCCTCCCTGGACAACCGCCAGGGCCGTATCGAAATGGCCGGCGGCAGCCTCGCGCTGACCAGCGCCGACCTGAACAACAGCGGCGGGCAAATCGTCGCCAACGACCTGAGCGTCAACGCCGGCAACCTGAACAACCAGAACGGCGTACTGGTAGCCAAAACCGCGACCGTCAATGCCAGCGACCTCGACAACAGCCTCAAGGGCCTGATCCAGGCTGACGGCGGCGCGCTCAACCTGACCGTCGCCAACACCTTCAACAACAACCAGGGTTTCGCCCAGGCCAGCACCGATCTAAACGTTACAGCCGGCACCCTCAGCAGCAACGCAGGCGGCGTACTGAGCGCCGACACCGGCAAGCTCACGCTGACCGCCGCGCAACAGCTCAACAACGCCCAGGGCCGCCTGCAGGCCGGGCAGGGCGATATCGAACTGCACGCCGCCAACCTGGATAACCAGGGCGGCGTGATCGTCGGCAAGCAACTGCTGCTCGACGTGGCTGGTGGCGATATCGACAACCGCGCCGGGCGCATGTTGGGCGACCGCCTCGACGTACGCGCTTCCGGCCTCGACAACCGCAACGCCGGCCTGCTGGCCGGTGGCGCCCAGGGCGTAAGCCTGCTGCTCAAGGGCCCGGGCCAGTTGCTCAATGCCCAGGGCCGCATCCAGAGCGAGGGCCTGCTGCAACTGCAGGGCGAGCGCTTCGACAACAGCGCCGGCATCCTGCTGGGCCAGACCGTCGACGTCACCGCGCAGACCTTCACCAACAGCAACAAAGGCGCGCTGGTCAGCGATGGCGGCGACGTGGTGCTCAAGGTCAGCGACCTGCTCACCAACGTCGGCGGCCAGATCGACGCGGGCGAACGCAGCGTGCTGGTCAAGCAACTCACCACCCTCAACAACGACGGCGGCACCCTGCGCGGCAAGCGCCTGGACATCGCCGCGCAGCAGCTGAACAACGACAACGGCCAACTGCTGGCCGGCGCCGAAGGCGTGACCTACAGCGGCCAGGACCTGAGCAACCGCAAGGGCCTGATCCTCAGCAGCGGCGCCCCCACCGTGCTCACCACTGCCAGCCTGCACAACCAGGGCGGCACCGTGCAGGGCGACAGCCTGAGCGTCACCGCCAACAGCGTCGATAACGGCAGCGGCGGCCTGATGGCCAGCCTGGTCGGCAACCTGCAATTGACCGTCGAAGCCCTGGCCAACCGTGGCGGCAAACTGTTCGGCAAAGAACACGTGACCGTCAGCGGCGCGACCCTCGACAACAGCGCGGGCGGCCAGGTCAGCGGCAATCAGATCAGCCTGACCTCACGTGACACCCTCACCAACCAGGGCGGCCTGATCGAGGCCAACCAGGGCCTGACCCTCACCGGCGGCAACCTGGATAACAGCGCCAGCGGGCAACTGCGTGCGCTGGGCGGCGCCAGCAGCAGCGTCAACCTCAGCGGTGCGTTGAACAACCAGAACGGCACCCTCGAATTCGGCAGCCAGGCCTTCAGCCTTGACGCCGCCAGCCTCAACAACCAGAACGGCATGCTGCAACACGCCGGCACCGGCCTGTTCCACCTCAACACCGCCAGCCTCTCCGGCAGCCAGGGCAATATCCAGGGCATGGGCAGCGCCGACTGGGCCTTCGGCAACGTCGACGGCCTGGGCCGCGTGCAACTCAACGACGTGCTCACCTACAAGAGCGACCAGGCGCTGGCCCTCAAGGCCGGCGACCGCATGGCCAGCGCCAAGGGCTTGACCCTCAACGTGGCCAGCCTGGACAACGGCGGGGAACTGCTCAGCGACGGTGACATCAGCATCACCACCGGCGATATGAGCAACAGCGGCCGCGTCTCGGCCCTGCAAACACTCACGGTCGCCGCCAACAACCTCAGCCAGAACGGCGGCCGCCTGGCCGCCACCAATACCCGCCTGACCCTGGGCGGCACCCTGGACAACCTCGGCTTCCTCACCGCCCGCCAGCAACTGGATATCGCCGCCGCGCAAATCAACAACCGTGGCACCCTTGGTGCCCAGGGCGCGGTGAACCTCACGGCGGTCAACGGCATCACCAATGCCGCCGATTCGCTGCTGTTCAGCGGCGGCGACATGACCTTGCGCAGCAATGGCTTCAGCAACAGCTATGGCGATGTCTACAGCAAAGGCAACTTGAGCTTCGCCGCGCGGGATGGCGGGCGTGCCGTGCTGTTCAGCAACCGCTCCGGCACCGTCGAAAGCGAAGGCTCCATCGGCATCAATGCAGGCTTAATCGAAAACGCCAAGGACGAATTCGAACTCGGGCAGACGCTCACCACCGGCAGCCTGTATTGGGTTTGTTCGCAACACTGCGGCGAGAAAGACGACTGGGAACGTGGCGAGATCACCATCTACGAAACGTACCTTGAGGCGGCGACCAAGGATTCAGTATCGGCGCGCCTGGTGGCCGGCAAAGACATGCTGCTGCAAGGCGACAATGTGCAGAACCGCTACAGCCTGATGGCCGCCAATGGCGACCTGAGCATCACCGCCGGTGACCTGCTCAACCAGGGCGCCGCCACGCGCACGGGGCAGCGCAAGATTGTCGTCAACACGCCAGGGCACGTTCCCGACGATTTGTTTGAGCGCATGCGCTATGTCGACGTTCCCGCGTTCAATGCGGCCACGGCGGCGGGCAATTTCGATAAGGCGCGCTTCGAAGAACTGAAAAACCGTTCGCCCAATAGCCGGCCTTTCGTCCACTCAAGCGACGTCACCACCTGGACCAGCAACGGCGGCCCCGGCTACGACGCCACCCTGCAGGCGGGCGGCACGGTCAACCTAAACGTCGCCCGCACCCTGCAAAACGGCACGCTGCACAACAACACCCTGGCCCAGTTGACCGGCACCCTCGGCGACGACCAGACCGGCATCCCCGTCGGCGGCATCAACATCAACCTGAGCAAACACGCCAACGACCCGAGCGCCCAGGCCCCCGGCAGCGTCTTGCCCGTCGTAGGCGTGGCCCCCGGCGGCGGCTTTGTACCGGTGGACTACACCGGCACCGCCTTCGCCCCGGTCGATCCCACCACCTCGCCCACCTTCCAACTGCCCAAGGGCGAGTACGGCCTGTTCGTCAAAAACGCCGACCCCACCAGCCATTACCTGATCGAGACCAACCCTGAATTCACCTCGGTGTCCGGTTTCTTCAGTTCCGACTACATGCTCGGCAAACTCGGCTTCAACGCCGACAACGCCTGGCGCCGCCTCGGTGACGGCCAGTACGAAACCCGCCTGATCCGCGACGCCGTCCTCGCGCAAACCGGCCAACGCTTCCTCGCCGGCGGCCTGTACAGCGACGCCGACCAGTTCCGCTACCTGATGGACAACGCGCTGGCCAGCAAAGACGCCCTGCGCCTTAGCCTCGGCGTGGCCCTCACCGGCCAGCAAGTCGGCGCCCTGACCCACGATATCGTGTGGATGGAAAACCGCGTCATCGACGGCCAGACCGTCCTCGTGCCCGTGCTCTACCTGGCCCAGGCCGACTCGCGCAACGTGCGCGGCAACAGCCTGATCCAGGGCCGCGACCTCAACCTCGTCACCGGCGGCGACCTGATCAACGTCGGCACCCTGCGCGCCAGCAACAACCTTACCGCCATCAGCAGCGGCAGTATCTACACCGGCGGCCTGGTCGAGGCCGGCAACAACCTGAGCCTGCTGGCCCAGGACAGCATCCGCAACGCCATGGCCGGCGAAATTCGCGGCAAACAAGTCAGCCTCACGGCCCTCAAAGGCGACGTCACCAACGACACCACCGCCATCCAGGTGCGTGACGGCGTCGGCATGCGCACCCTCACCGACACCAGCGCCGGCACCATCGTCGCCCGCGAAAACCTCGCCATCGACGCCGGCCGCGACCTCACCAACCGAGGCGCGCTGACAGCGGGCAACGACGCAAACCTTACCGCCGGCCGCGACCTCAACCTCATTGCCGCCAGCGACACCCGCGTCAAACACGAGACCCGCGACGACGGCGAGAAATCCAGCATCACCACCGACGTCAAAAACCTCGCCGCCAGCGTCACGGCGGGCGGCAACCTCAACCTGCAGGCCAGGCAAGACGTCAACATCATCGGCAGCACCGCCACCGCCGGCAAAGACCTCAACATCGCTGCCGGCCGCGACCTCAACGTCGCCTCGGTCAGCGACATGCACAACGTCGAAGGCAAGGAAAAGCACGGCAAAAAACGCATCAAGACCTCGGACGACCAGACCTCCCAAGTGGCAAGCGTGCTGACGGCGGGTGGAGATTTTGTCAGCCAGGCTGGGCGTGATACCACGATTGTGGCGAGCAGGATCAGTGCGGGGAATGAGGCTTATCTGTATAGCGGGGATAAGTTGAGTTTATTGGCGGCTGAGAACAGTACGCATACGTTGTATGACATGAAGAAAAACAGCGGCTGGGGTTCCAAGAAAACCCAGCGCGACGAGGTCACTCGTATTACTAACGTCGGTACTGAAATCAAGACCGGCGGCGACCTGATACTCAAGAGTGAAGGAGATCAGACCTATCAACTTGCCAAGCTTCAAAGCGGCAATGACATCACTCTGGACAGTGGTGGCGCGATTACTTTTGAAGCGGTCAAAGACCTGCATCAGGAGAGCCATGAGAAGAGCAATAACAACGCGTTTTGGGTTTCTTCCAAGGGCAAGGGCAACACCGACGAGACCGTCCGCCAGAGTCAGCTGATCGCCGAAGGCAATGTGGCAATCAAAGCTGTCGCCGGGTTGAAGATCGACATTAACCAAGTCAATCAGGAGACCGTCCGCCAGTCCATTGATGCGATGGTTAAGGCCGATCCACAGTTGGCTTGGATCAAGGATGCTGAGAAGCGTGGTGATGTGGACTGGAGGCAGGTCAAGGAGATCCACGACAGCTTCAAGTACAGCAACTCGGGCCTGGGGGCTGCTTCGCAGATCATTATTGCAATTGTGATGGCGGCAGTGGTTGGGCCGCTGGCAGCAGGAGCAATGGGCACCGCTACTGGAGGCATGGTTGCTGCCGGAACCATTTCCGTAGAAACGGCGGCCGGCATTTCAGCTGCGGCAGGTGCCGTTGCAGCAGGGGCAGCGACCAATGCAACCGTCAGTGTTGTTAATAACCGAGGCAACCTGGGCGCGGTATTCAAGGACGTAACCTCTTCGGATGCGATGAGGGGGTACGTTATTGCAGGAGCAACAGCCGGTCTGACTGCCGCGTATTTCGATGGTTGGACGGGTACCAAGACCGAGTACGGGACAGGGAATATTACGTCTCCGCCTTTGAACACATGGGCCGGGGCTGGGCAGTTTGCAGCGAATCAGACGTTGCAGAACGGCACGTCGATGCTTATTGGCAAGGCTTTAGGGCAAGGCGGAAGTGGAAGTGACGCGCTGAAAAGCGCGCTATTCAATACGCTTGCGGCAGTCAGCTTTAATGCTGTGGGGGACTATACAAAAGGGCGCTTGACCGACGGATATCCGCCGAAAATCATCGTTCATGCGATGGTGGGTGGTTTGCTTGCAGAGGCTACCGGGGGCGATTTTAAAACTGGAGCTTTGGCAGCCGGAATCAATGAAGCCGTAGTTGGCCACTTGAACACCCTAGTCAAGGGCAACAAGACCCTTCTCTCGATGAGCTCTCAAATCGTAGGTGTAATTGCGGCTGCTACGCAGCAGGATGCCGACGCTAAATCGTTGGAAAAGGGTGGCTGGGTGGCGAAAAACGCAACGCAGTACAATCATGCTCTTCACAAATCCCAAACCGATGCGCTGGATGAACAGCGACGGTTCCATCCTGAGAAAGCTGATCGTTTGAACGCAGCTGCTTGCGCGTTGGCTCGCTGCGCAGAGTCGATTCCGACCGACGATCCTACCTACGGTAAGTTCAAGGCACTTCAGGATAGCGGGGCTACTTATAGTGAAGAGATTGCGCTGCTTCAAGCAACCGGCCAGTTCGGTGGGCGCAGTTGGAAGGATTGGAGCGATGACACACTTAATGCTCATGGCAAGGCCGTACAGGTCGTTGGCGCGAGCAAGGATACTGCCCTCGGGCTCACGGGAGGAGCCGCGGCATATGCAGGGATGTTGGTTTCGTCACCTGCCTGTGTCGGCGTAGTTACATGTGCCTTACCGGTCGGCCTAGGTGCACTGGGCACTACGTCAATGGTGGGTGCTTGGGACTCGGCCAGCCAAATTACGGCGGATTTCAGGTCCGGTGAGCCTGAAAAAGTTGCGGCTTCTTTTTATCCTGAAACCTTTCCCGGAGAATCAAGTGCGACGTCTGACCTGGCAACCAGTACAGCTAAATCGGTAGCGCTGGCGGCGTTGTTCGGCGGGGCAGGTAAATATTTTGGTGGAAAATTAGCTGGAGATGCGTCCAGCGCAGCGGCTACGAAAGAACTTCTGGCTCCTAGTCGAAGTGGGTTAGACCTTTCCAAGGTCGACGTTTTGACTATAAGGGATGCGCGGAAATTAGATGGCGAAAATAGAGGTCTGATTTTCGTTCAGGAGCCTCAAGGAGACTTTGCTAAACCGTTCGTTAAGTTCGAAGCTGGTACAACAGGGGCATTTTCTGATGTTCTATCGCAGCGTAAAGCAGTCCCGGCAATTAGATTTGACAATCCCAATCCGAACGGCAACAATTTTGTGAAGTTTGACGGCATAGAGGATATTAACGGTATCACCTTGATTGATCGAAAAACGGCGCTAACTACATTTGACAAACAGATACAGAGCGTTCAGCGAGTATCGGCAGCGCTAAAGCAGAATCCGGGAGTTAAGGCGGTTTTTGAATTTCCCAATCAAAAAGCAGCTGATAGGGCAACAGATATCCTTGTTGAGCAAAATATCAGAAATATTTCTGTAAGGGTGGCACCTTAATGACTAAATATAAGCTTGAATTTCGACATAGACCTAATTTTTCAGAGTCTATCGAGGATAGGCATAATAACTTCTTGAACGCTGTAAGCGATTTGGGCGTTCCATGGGGTTTGAACGATTCCCTTAAAGTTCCCCCCATTGGAAGCGAGTTGGTGACCTCGGTGTCATTAGATAAGCTACTTCCAGTCGGCGTTAAAGGTCGAATTTCATACGCCCTGCGAGATCATAAGTATTTGGAAGATGATGCGCAGTTTGATGACACTCTATTTATTGAATTTACAGCTTCAAAAGTTGACTATTCAACTTTGTTGAAAGTTGTTTTTCCTAAATATATTAAGGCGTTTGGTTCCTATCGCTCGGCTTTGCATGATTGGAGTGTTACGAGAAGCGATTGGCCTTTAGTGGTAGAAGCTTGTGAAGCTACAAAGAAAGACGTCAATGGTAGGGATGGTGTTTTTCGTATAAATGCAGCGAATTATTTCGATAAGGAATTGTGTTTCCGTGCTTTTGGAAAGGGACCTCGTGAACTTGTTGATTTAATTAGTGATTATGTAGAAGAAGTACGTGAGTTTGAAGAAGGGGTTTTGATTGTGATTAGTTATAATCCGCTATCTGCCGACGAGCTCCTCAGTGCGGGTGATCGACTAAAAAGCTTGGTGATTTGATTTTTTTTGATCAAGATGGTCGGTGTAGGGCTGTTTTGGCTGGGCTTGGCAGAGTTGGTGGAAGGATTCTGCTTTTATGGTTCTTTAATAAAATGGTTTTATATATCGGCCGGGCAGTTATGGTTTAACTGCCCGGATTCTGCTTTAGATCTTCGAGTTTAATTTCCGTCCAATAACATCCAGCAGATCGCACCCATCCCGCAGCGGTATAGCCAGCAGCAGCGCAAAATCATGCAACACAACCGCATCACAGCTGATTTCCTCCCGAAATGCCAGATTCTCCAAAAACTGAGTTACCGCACGAATACGATACGCGGCAGCCTCATGGAGGACATCAAGGGGCGCTTGCGTGTCGATAACCAGCGCGGGAATGGTTGAGTCGTGACCTGTTAGCGGCATGTATCGGTTCATGTTTAAGCTCTCTACTTAAGTGATAAATGCCATCACTCAAACGTCGCCAAACGCATGGGTGACAGCCGTACGCAGGTTGGCGAACCGGCAGTAGAGAAAACCGGCAGACCCGAAGGTCTCCCGCGCACAGCCGTCATAAAACGACTTTGCAGGCGTGCAAGTGGCTGCAAAAAAGCCACCAGCTTGCGCATTCTCTACCGTCAGGTCGCCAAACCTGAATCGCCATGAGGGCGACCGGCGGACTATAAGTCCTTCGCGTAAAAACGCGCAAGGCATCAAAAGGCCGACGCTTCCTCGCCGGCGGCCTGTACAGCGACGCCGACTAGTTCCGCTACCTGATGGACAACGCGCTGGCCAGCAAAGACGCCCTGCGCCTGAGCCTCGGCGTGGCCCTCACCGGCCAGCAAGTCAGCGCCCTGACCCACGACATCGTGTGGATGGAAAACCGCGTCATCGACGGCCAGACCGTCCTCGTGCCCGTGCTCTACCTGGCCCAGGCCGACTCGCGCAACGTGCGCGGCA
>NZ_CVTN01000066.1:0-7471 GCF_900004915.1 Pseudomonas sp. 31 R 17 | reverse complement strand
GACGTCACCAACGACACCACCGCCATCCAGGTGCGTGACGGCGTCGGCATGCGCACCCTCACCGACACCAGCGCCGGCACCATCGTCGCCCGCGTCAAACACGAGACCCGCGACGACGGCGAGAAATCCAGCATCACCACCGACGTCAAAAACCTCGCCGCCAGCGTCACCGCGGGCGGCAACCTCAACCTGCAGGCCGGGCAAGACGTCAACATCATCGGCAGCACCGCCACCGCCGGCAAAGACCTCAACATCGCCGCCGGCCGCGACCTCAACGTCGCCTCGGTCAGCGACATGCACAACGTCGAGGGCAAGGAAAAGCACGGCAAAAAACGCATCAAGACCTCGGACGACCAGACCACCCAAGTGGCAAGCGTGCTGACGGCGGGTGGGGATTTTGTCAGCCAGGCCGGGCGTGATACCACGATTGTGGCGAGCAGGATCAGTGCGGGGAATGAGGCTTATCTGTATAGCGGGGATAAGTTGAGTTTGTTGGCGGCGCAGAACAGCACTTACAGCCTTTACGACATGAAGGAGAAGGGTGGCTGGGGCGCGAAGAAGACCAAGCGCGATGAGGTGACCCGCGTTACGAATGTGGGGACTGAGATCAAGACTGGTGGTGATCTGTCGCTGGTCAGTGGCGGTGATCAGCTGTATCAGCGGGCCAAGCTTGAGAGTGGTAAGGACCTGGCCATCACCAGTGGTGGTGCAGTGACGTTCGAGGCAGTCAAAGACCTGCACCAGGAGAGTCACGAGAAAAGCAAAGGTGATCTGGCTTGGACCAGCGCCAAGGGCAAGGGGAATACCGACGAGACGTTGCGTCAGAGTGAGTTGAAGGCACAGGGTGAATTGGCGATCAAGGCGGTCAACGGGCTGAAGATCGACATTAAACAGATCGATCAGAACACGGTTAGCCAGACGATTGATGTGATGGTCAAAGCAGACCCACAGTTGGCTTGGTTGAAAGAAGCCGAGAAGCGTGGGGATGTGGATTGGCGGCATGTGAAGGAGTTGCACGACTCCTTTAAATACAGCCACTCCAGCCTCGGCCAAGGCGCAATGCTGGCAATTATTATCGTTGTCACCGTGTTGACGGCGGGAGCGGCCAGTGCGCTAGCTGCTTCGGCAGGTAGCGCTGTAGGGGCCGGCTCTACTATGGCTGCCGCGACAGCCGCTACCGCTGCGACGTCGACCACCGCAGCAGTCGCAGGAACTGCAGCAGGGTTGGGCAACGTCATCGCGACTGCCTCGTTGACCTCGCTTGCCAGTACCGGCGTCGTCAGCACCATAAACAATAAAGGCAACTTGGGGGCCGCATTCAAGGAAACCTTCAGCAGCGACAGCTTGAAGCAGTCACTGATTGCGGGCGCTTCTGCGGGCTTTGTGAATTACGCCAGTGGCAATTGGTTTGGCGCGCAGAGCGACCCTGTAACTAACAAGGTAAGTGGACCAAGCGTCGTACCCCATTGGAATGACCCCGCAGCGATTGGCCGTTTTGGAACGATTCAATTGGCTGGCGGTGCCGTACGCGGAACGCTCTCTGAAGCTCTTGGACAAGGCAGCTTCAAGGATGCAATGAAGGGCAGCCTTTTCGATGTAATGCAGGCGACCGCGTTCACCGGCGTTGGTGATTTTGGTAATGCCTTCAAACTTCAAGACAGCGGCCTGAGCAAAACTGCACTGCATGCTGTTGTAGGTGGTTTGCTTTCAGAAGCAATGGGCGGCGACTTTAAAACGGGAGCGATTGCTGCGGGTGCTAACGAAGCCCTTATTGTGGCGTTGGATAAGTCGCCTTTGCTCAGTGGCAATGATCCAGCGGAACACGATCGTCTGGTCAATGCGGCTTCGAAGCTGGTGGGATTGGTCGCTGCCGCGAGTGTTGATGGCGATGTCGCCATGGGCTCGGAAATCGCCGGGAATGCACAGTCATACAACCGCAAGTTGCACGTTCAAGAAGAGAAACGACTGGCTCAAGAGGCCAAGAGTTTAGATGCCACCAAAGGTCAAAGCCGATCTGGTTTTGAGTGGGATGCGCTCCTAACGTTTGTTGCCGGAGGCGAGGTCGATCAGAAAACCAACAATGAGCTTCAAGGGATTCTGGCTGGTTACGGTCCTTCTAACCCTGAAGGGCAAGCATTAGGTGACGACCTGACTGTTGCGCGGGGAGTTATCACCAAGCTGCAAAACGAGAAAGTCCTGCTGACCTGGGGAGATGGCAGCCCCATTGTTGCCAACGGGGATCAGGTCGTTGCGTTCAAGTCCACAGAAAAGCAGTACAAGGATTCGCTGCTGTTCAATCCTTCAAGTAACACAACCTACAACAACGAACCTGGTGGCATGGGGGTTGTGCCTGATGCGTGGTCCGAGCAATACGGAGAGCGTACGGCTATCACGAAACTCCCTGAGATCGCCGCGCTCAGTTCTGACGCCGCCTCCCAAGCAGAGCAAATAGACCGGCTACGTGTTTTGGCAAGTGGTGGCATTAATTCAGATATTGATCTCAAGCTGCTTGCTGAGCTTATGCCCATAGGTGGAGTAGGCAAGGGAGCATTGTTAAGCGCAATCAAAGAGTTGGCAGCGCGCGACGCATTAGCGGTTAAAGGTACGGAGGCTATCGCTGGCAAGGCTGCAGAGACTGTTGCCGGAAAGGGCCTTGAGTCAGCAGCTGGTAGAGGCTTGGATGCGGCGGCGGGTAAGGGGACTGAACAGTTTGCCAACCAAGCACAGGCCAAATTAGCAGGCTATAGCCCATGCTGTTTTGCCGCCGGGACTATGGTCGCCACCCCTGATGGTGAACGAGCCATTGACGCGCTCAGGGTGGGCGATGTCGTCTGGACCAAACCTGAAGAAGGTGGTGAGCCGTTCGCCTCGAAGGTCTCAGCAACCCACATTCGCACGGATCAGCCGATCTATCAGTTGACGCTTGTGAAGAACGGCAGTGCCGATGAAGGTACCACTGAGACTTTGCAAGTGACGCCGGGTCATCCGTTCTATGTCCCTGCGCGCAAAGGCTTTGTGCCACTTATAGAGCTCAAGCCGGGTGATCAACTGCAGTCGTTGGGGGACGGAGCGACGCAAGATGCTTCGATCTCCGTTGTATCAATAAAGCTGCTGCAGTCGCAGGGTAAAACGTACAACCTGACAGTGGATATTGGACATACGTTCTATGTTGGCAAGCTAAGTACTTGGGTACATAACGTTGGGCCTTGTTATACCTGTAATGCGGGGAGCTGTTCGATTCATGAGGTGCCTTCTGCCGGATCGCCTGTAAGCGAAAGCCACACTGACCGGACGTTTCAAGAGCTTGTGCCTGACGGCAAAGTGCCTAGCGTTCGTAACGGCGCTTTCACACGTTGGTTTGACGACCTGTCGCCAGCAGAGCTAGACGTGCTTTGGGAAAATAGGGCTACCCGAGAGGCAATTGAGGCGAGAATTCGTCAGCCAGGGGGTTTGCATGAATGGTGTATGGTTTGTCGCGCTCCTGAATTCAAACAATGGGGGGTGCCGATGAGTGAAATTCAGCGTTTCAGAACAAAAACATCCGAATTGACATGGGTCAACCCTATTGATGGGGTACCAGGTGGTCACGGTGGGAATGCTTCAGGTGCTTTCCACAATGAGCTAAAAGCTGTTATTGATAACAGTAAGTCCCTAAACGAATTTAATAAGGGCGTAACGGCATTGCGTGATCGATGGAAAATCGATCCTTCTCTTTTGCCGGATTTACCAAGAGGAAGAAATTAATGCCTACCCTTTTAAATGACTGGTGCGCTTTTTGTGAGGGAAGAACTTACTTCGATAAGTCGCACTTTTTAGCGCTGTTCAAAGTGCATTCTTCTCTAGCTGAAATTACTGAAGCGTTAAGCTATTTTCCTCAAGCTGACAATTTGGTATCGCGCGTGAATGAGGTGATCCAAGCTGGTACGCTTGAAGATAAGTTATATCTATGCCCGACGATTGAATCTAGCGACTTTGAATTGATGCAAAAGGCAAAACTCTGGTTGCAAGCTCAGGCAAGTTTCTGTAAGTCTCTTGGAGACGACGAGTTGTACGGGATATGCCAACGTGCAAAATTGTTGTATGGAAGCAAAGATCAATTTAACGATTATGATAAATTAGACATTCCCAGCAATTGGATACTTGAACTGGTGGGGGATCAGGTCAGGGATTGCAGGTTGCTAAAAACAGAGCAAGAGTATGCACTGTTTGAGGCCCTTTACGGAGTTGCCGCTGATTATTATTTGGCTTGGTATATGGGGCAGCCTTTAATAAATCTGGATTTTGACTTTCGTTCATATTTTGAATTTTGGTGCTTAGGCGGTATTGGGTATCTCAGTGAAGATAAGTTCTTTGTTTGTCGAAAATAAAAGAGTGGGGGAAATGTACTTAGATCTGTTATGGCAGTACAAGACCTATTAGATAATATCTATCCCCCTTACTCTGTAAGTTGCAACTGGTTTCCGAGGTTTTTCAGTGGTGAACGTCACGTCGGGTGGGGATCGATGAGTAAAGGGGAATAAAATGCTCGCAGGCGTAAGTTTTAACTCTTATTTTGGCCAAGGTGATTTTGCTGATATCGACGCTTTTGAAAAAATGGCGGGGATAGTTTTTCCAAAAAAATATAAAGAAATTTCAATAGGGTTCAATGGCGCGTTTATTTTAAATAAGCCCGTTTTCAAGTTTTATAATCGCCTACTCGGCGAAGATGTTATGAGCAGCGCTGGCATGTTTTTGCCTTTCGGTGAAATCGAAGGAACATTTGAGACAATGGAGATGAAGTACCGTTATCCGCCAGAAGGCTTTGTTCAAGATTTAATTATCTTCTCAGTGTTAGGGAATGGAGACGCGCTCTGTTTTGACTATCGTGAAAGTCGGTTTCCTGACGATCCAGGCGTGGTGATGTGGCATCATGAAGCTGCACCAAATAGTGATTCAGAATTATCATTTGTTGCTTCCTCATTTTTAGAGTTTTTAGAAAAATTATTTGAAAGGTTATCTTAATAATAGATAAGCAGGAAAAGTGGGCGGGTTTGTTTAAATTCGAGCTGAAAGGAAAAGGGGACAGATTTATTTAAGTTAGAATTGAAAGGTATATTAAATAAATCTGTCCCCTTTTGTTCAGTCCCCTTTTGTTCACAGCAAAACTGGACACATAGGTGGTGAAGCTATGGGGGGGCGGAAAGTGATTATAGAAAAAACTGAGCGTTACAGTGATGAGCTTTTAGGGTTTGTAATTACCTGTCTGTTCTGCGAGGCTATTGATAGATCAGAGTTACAATCGTGGTGCGCAGGATTTTTAGGGGCGGAGGGAGCTCCAGATTTTTTATATGATTTGATTGAAATTGATGAGCCTATTTTCAAAATCTACAAAGTAATTGGCTATGTTCCAAATTGGAGTCACTCTAAAAACGAGGAATATGCTTTATATGGAATAGCACTGCTCCGTGGCACGGTACCCTACGATATGCCGCTTTCGGCTGCCGAAATGTTGGACGAGCTAGCCCGGTTGCCAGCGATACAGCATATGTTTCGTAAAGTATTTCCAAGTGTTGTATTTTAAAAGTTAGGATAGATTTTTTTGGGGTAGAGATGAGGGTGTGTTAGCAATAATGTGGAAATGAAAAAAGGGGACTGAAAACAAGGGGACAAATTTATTTAAATTAGAGTTGAAAAGCCTATTAAATAAATTTGTCCACTTTTGTTGTAGGTGCTATAAGGGGGTGGAGAGAAAATGGCACAGATTTATTTAAATTTTAGTTGGGAAAGTGTATCAAATAAATCTGTCTTATTTTGTTGTGCTTAATTGCATGGGGCGCGGCGAGTTATGTCGGATAAACAAGTATGTGAGCTGACGATTGATGATCTTAGTAGTTGTAGCGTTTGGTTCTTTCCGATGGACGACACCGTGGAGGTCGAATTAACTGTACGCCCCCTCGTCGAACAGGAAACGTGCTCAGACTTTCAGATTATCGTTCGAGCTGATTTTTTTGGTGAAAATGGCACTGTGTATTGCGGTTATTTGTATTGGGACTCCAATGTTGCAATTGAATACTTAAAGCCTGTTGTATTGTCTGAAACGGGAGAGGCCGTAAATTTTTGGAGCGGTATAGTAACTCCCGCGTGGGAAAGTTCGGAGTTCGCCGGTTTGATTAGATCCGAGTTGCCTATTTCTTATGCCTCAGAACCGCTTTTTGGTCTTCCTTCCATTTGCGGAAAACTGGAGGGGCTTTATTATCTTTCTGGTGATCAAGTTTGCTGTGTGAAATGACGAAAAAAGTGGACCGGTTATTTGGTTGGATTGCTCACGCACAAAGCGGGCGACACAAAGGCCGCCCGATTTTCACTCAGGACGGATCGGCATTGAGCCTGCGACTGATGACATCCAGCAAATCACACCCATCGCGCAGCGGAATGGCCAGCAAATGGGCGAAGTCTGAAAGCACGACGGCATCGCTGCTGAGTTGTTCGCGGAAGGCCAGGTTTTCCAGCAGTTGGGTGACGGCCCGAATGCGGTGCACGGCGGCGTCGTGAAGGACGTCGAGGGGTGCCTGGGTGTCGATGATCAGGGCTGGGATGGTGCAGTCGTGGCCGGTTAGGGGCATGAGAAGAATAGTCTGACCCCTATTTTTCAGGAAGCCACCAGCGCCGATGGTTTTATGAAATATATCCCTTTTGTGGAAACCCAGCGTATAGAGGGTGGTATTGATATCTTGGATTATAAGTCAAGAGTTAAGTTTGGATGTGAGTTGCTCGGTTATTCAGCAAGCCAAGGGTGCGCGCCATGAATGTTAAGAAATACCCGACAATAAAAATATTTTTCGTATTTTTATTTTGTCCTTTTCTCGCAGGTTTAATCATAGGGCCAATTTCTCTAATTATTATGCTGATAGGTCTGTTTAGTGATGCTCGTTTGCTGGGGCAAGTCAGAGGGGGAGAAGCGTTTTCAATCCTGTTGACTGCTCCGTTTTTTACGCAGTTAGTGTTTTTTATTCCTTCCCTTGTATTTGCATGTTGTATAAGTTTTGTTAAGCCAACTAAAACGTTTAAAGCTTGCCGGAATGTTTCGATCTGCGGAGCTGTGGTTGCTTCGTTGTGGATGTTTTTGGCGGACTGTTATTTGCTTCGTAATAGTTCTGATTACAGCTTTGTGGACAGCATGCTTACTGCTTCAATTGCTTTTTTTGGAGGTGCATTAATCACCGGGATGTTATCTTATTGGGTTTTTCCGAAATATTCTAATAGTTGAATTTGCAAGGGCAGGAAGGTTTATATGGTCGTGAGTGAAATCATGAATTAAATCAGTAATTTAATTAAGGGCATAAAACACCTGCCTTCTATTAAAAAGGTCAGAGAAGAATAGCGGTCTGACCCTGAGGAATCCCCGATTTTTCTTACGAAAAATCAAGAAGTTGGAGTTATTGAAGAAGCCTGCATGAGTCGGCAACTTGGTTTGCACCACACAAAAACAAGA
>NZ_CVTN01000068.1:17731-124378 GCF_900004915.1 Pseudomonas sp. 31 R 17 | reverse complement strand
GCCTGGCCGCGACCGAGGGCACAGATCACGCCCAGGGCATTGAGGTAGGCGCTCATTTGCCCACGCCCAGCGGGGTAATGCGATAGCTCAACGGTTGGCCCACCATGTTCACGCTGAACACCTCTGAAGACTGATAGACGATTTGCCAATGGCCCGGCAGCGTTCGCGTAAGGTCCATGGCCTGGGCCGCAGGATACAGCGCACGCAGGTCATCCGCCGAGGCCAGGGCAAACAACAGCGCGGCGAACAGCGCTCGGGCCTGGGGGTTGGGCGGCAGCAAGCCATCGGCCTGCCACTTGCCGTCGATCAACTTCTGCCGGGCCTGGGGAATGCCCAACGGGTCCATCATCGACCAGCGAATCGCCCGGCCTTCACGCTGGATCACCAGCAGCCAATCCTGGCTGAGTTCGCCCTCCAGGCGTTGTACATGCAGCTGCATCGGCAAGTTCAGGGCGGGCATGGTTTGCGGCAACGGCGCCTGGCTGGCGCACGCGCCGAGCAGCAACAGGCAACTCATCAGCAACCAGCGGATCATGAACGCGCGGCCTCTGCCGGCTTGCGCGCCACGCAGTTGACCAGGGTTTCCTCGCGCTGGCCCACCGGCGGCGCCTTGCGCAGGCCCCAACGTTCCAGCAGGCCGAAATCGCTGGAGCGGCTCCACCACAGATAGGGGTACGAGACGTTCTGCGCGCCGAATTCAAAGCCCTGCTCGCGCAGCATGTCCAGGTACTGCTCGGCGCTTTTCTGCACATGCATGGGGTGGCGGAACAGCCAGCGAATTACCCAGGTGTCGATGTAGGCTTCGGTGGATTCGGCAAACAGCAAATAGCCGCCCGGCTTGAGGACCCGATAGAACTCCTTGAGGGCGCGATGCTGCTCGACCAGGTGGTGAAAGGTCTGGTGGCAAAACACAATATCGACGCTGGCGTCGGGTAACTCGAGGGTGGCGCAGTCGCTGCCGATCAACTCCACGGCCAGGCCCTGGCGAGTGGCTTCTTCGCGGCTCAGCGCCAGGCTGTGAGGGTCGGCATCCAGGCCGATCAGGCGCGCGGGCGCAAATACCTGCTGCAGCAACTTGAACGATTTACCCTGGCCGCAGCCGGCGTCGAGCAATACCGGCGCCACCGGCAGCGGTTCGCTGAACAGGCTGCGCAGGTCATCGATCGCCACGCGCAACACATGATGCTGCCAGGTGTGGCTGCGCAGGAACCAGAAGCCGAAGCGGGTTTCTTCGACGTAGTTTTTACTCAGGTAGTTCTTTTCAACCGCAGGGCTGGTCATACCGGCTCACTCGCACAGATTTGCGACAGCATTCGCAGGCGCCGCTTGGGCTCGCTGACAAACGGGTTGCGTTCATCCCAGGCGTAGCCGGCGAGGATCGAACTGATCATGCGGCGAATCTGCGGCGAACTGCCGGCGTGGAAAATCACGTCCTGGAATGTCCCGGCGTACCAGCCCTCGACGTAGCAGCGGAAGGTGTCGACGCCGCGCTTCAACGGCTCGGCAAACTCGGTTTGCCAGTCCACCGCTTCGCCTTGCAGTTGGCGATGCAGCACGCCCGCAGCCATGCTCGCCGAGCGCATGGCGATGGTGACGCCGGAGGAGAACACCGGGTCGAGAAATTCCGCCGCGTTGCCCAGCAGCGCAAAGCCCGGGCCGTGCAGGGTTTTGACGTTGGCCGAATAGCCGCCGATGCTGCGCGCCGGGGTGTCCCACACGGCGTTCTGCAGTACGCCGGACAGGCTTGGGGTTTCGTCGATAAAGCTGCGCAGGCAGGCATCCAGATCGTGGTCACGGCCGTCGAAATGTTCCTTGGCCGCGACCACGCCCACCGAGCATCGGCCGTTGCTGAACGGGATGGTCCAGAACCAGATATCACGCTGCAGGGGATGGGTGGTGATCAGAATCTTGGTACGGTCGAAGCCTGGGTGTTCGATGCGGTCTTCGACGTGGGTGAACACGGCCTGGCGCAGCGGGAAACCGGACGGCACTTCGAGGTCCAGCAGGCGCGGCAGCACGCGGCCATAGCCACTGGCATCCAGCACGAATGCTGTCTTGAGGTGGTACTCGCTACCATTTTCGCGGCGTACGTGCAGGTAGCGATGGTTGGCGGAAAAATCCACGCCGACGATGCTTTCGCCGTAGCGGATTTCCACACCCTGCAACGTCGCCTGGTCGGCCAGCAGCTTGTCGAACTCGGCACGCTGCACCTGGAAAGTCGTCGGTTTGCCGTTGCTGAAGGTGTCACCGAAATCGAACGCACTGTATCGCTCGCCCCAGGCGAACGCCGCACCGGTTTTCAGTTGAAAGCCGGCAGCCTGCACGGCGTCGAGCATGCCGGCTTCTTCGATAAAGTCGATGCAGTGCGACAGCAGGCTTTCGCCAATCGAGAAACGCGGGAAATACTGGCGCTCGATAATCAATACATCATGCCCTTTGCGCTTGAGCAGCGCGGCCGCGATGGCCCCGGATGGCCCGGCACCGATCACCACCACCTGGCGACGTTCCATTTCAACTGTGGGCACGAAGGCTCCTTGCCACTTTGGCGATATTCACATTCATAAGGCGTGCTTTTGTTGCCCGGCCCAGGGCGCCAGCATAAAGCTGAATGCCAGGCCGAGGCTGACCGACAGGCCGAAATTGCTCACCGCCGGGGTACTGGAGACGGCCAGCAGGCCGAACGATAACCAAGTGGTCAGCGCGGCCAGCAAGGTTCCCAGCAGGCTGACGGCGGCCCCGCCAATCTGCTCGCGCATCAGGATCGCGTAGTCGACGCTGATGGCCGTGACCAGCAGCAGGCCGAACAGGCTGAACAGGGTCAACGGCTGGCCCAGCCAACCGAGGCTGGCCAGGCTGCACAGCGCCGCCAGCAACGGCAGCGCGACGACGCGCAAGGCGCCGGTGAAGCCGAAAGGCAGCATTAACAGCAGCACGATCAGCCCACAGGACAGCAATTTCAATTCGGCCGCGCTGATTTGAGTGTCGGCAAACACACGGTTCAAATCACCCAGGCGATCCACCAATTGCACACCGGGCAGATCCACCGCCTGCACCCGCAGCAACGCCGGGTTGTTCAGGCCTTGCAGGCTGACCATCGCCGCCACGCCGCCGTCTACCTTGCCCAGCCACAGCGTGCGCCAGGGCTCGGCCAGGGGGCCTTTGAGCGCGGCGTCGATGTCTTCGGTGGGCAGCGCCTGCAACTGCGCGACTTCAGCTTGCAGCGCGTCGACGGGAATGCCGATGTCCAGCAACGGTTGCCAATGCTGCTCAAGCTTATTGAGCGCATCGCGCAGTTGCTGCTGTTCGGCGGGCAGGTTGACCAGTTGAGTCAGCGCCAGGTAACCCTGGAGCTTGTCCATATTCACCAGTTGATCCAGGCGCTGGCCCAGGGCGGCCTGGCGCTCCAGCAACTGCTGCTGATTGTCGGCGCGCACCAGGAAGAACTGACTGGTGGGCTGGAACCCGGTAATGCGCGCCACGGCCTGGGCTTCCTGCAGCAATTGCGGCGGCGCGCCGATCCACTGGCGGATATCGTTTTTACTGTTCAATTGCCACAGGCCACCGGCGCAGAACAACAGCACCCACACCAGCAACACGGCGCCGGGCACGCGCTTGATCAATCCCGCCCGCCACTGCCACAAGCGTTCGGCGATGCGCAGCGGCCAGCGCGCCGGGCGCAGTTCGACGCCGTTGAGCAGTGCCGGCAGCAGGCACACGGCGCACAGGTACGCGCCGACCAGACCGGCTGCCGAGAACACCGCGATTTGCGTCAGCGCCGGGAACGGTGTCCAGGCCAGCGCCAGGTAGCCGATGCAACTGGTGGCCAGGCTCAGGCTCAGTCCCGGCAGGGTCAGGCGCAATGCCGCCCAACTGCGCCACGGCTGCAGGCTCCAGCTTTTGGACAAATAGTGCAGCGGGTAATCCACCGCCACGCCGATCAGGCTGGAGCCCAACACCAGGGTCATCACGTGCATATGGCCGAACAGCGCCACACAGGCCACTGCGCCAAACAGCATGCCGACCACCACCGGCACGAAGGCCAGCAGCACCCGCCAGCGCCGGAATGCCAGCAGCAGCAATATCAGGATGCCCAGGGTTGCACCGCCGCCGACCCAGGTCATCTCCCGCGTGGCTTGTTGCTGCCCGTTGGCCGCATAGAGCAGACCACTGGCGGCGAGCAGTTGCACGCCTTGCGCGCCGGCCTGGGCGCGGCTGGTCTGGAGCAGATCCGCCACGTGCAGCGGCAGTTTCATGTCGAATGCATTGCCGGTGGTGCGCGCCCGCAGGAGTACCCAGCTTTTGCCGTCGGCGTCGGCGATCAACGCGCCGCTGCCGATATCCAGCTGTACCGCGCCGTGTTGTGGCTGGCTGTTCTGGATGCGCCCGGTCAGGCCCAGCCAGTCGTCCTGGCTGGGCACCAGGCTGAAGCCGGCGATGGGGTCGAACAGCGTTTGCACGCGTTGTTGTATAAACGCGTCGGGGTGTTCTATCAGTTGCTCGCGGTCCTTGGCCGACAGCATCGCCAGTCGGTCGCGCAGCAGTTGTTTGCGCAGCGCCGGCAAGTCGGCCTGCAGGTTCCATTGCACCTTCTCAAACAGACCGCTGGCCTGCCAGCGCTCGGCCAGTTGCTGCGCCATGGCCAGCGCTTGCTGGCGGTCGGCATGCCCCACCAGCACCAGCATTTCGCGGTTCAGCGGTTCCTGCATGCGCTGCTCGGCTTGCAGCTCCAGGGCGTCCGGCGTACTGCCGGGCACCAGCTCCATCAGGTTGGCCGACAAAGGCGCACCGTGACGCCACTGCCAGCCGGCCAGTGCCAGCACGGCCACCAGCAGGATCAGGAACAGGCGCGGCAGCAGGCGCTCACTGGGCAAAGTCGTGTTGCTCCGCATCGCTCAACGGTTGGTCGGCGCTGCTGTCCTGCATGCGCAGTACGGTACTGTCGCCCTGGGTTTCCAACAGCTCGATGGTCTTCACCAGCGCGCCGCCATCGATATTGATTTGGGTGAATACTTGCTTGAGCAGCAGTGAGCGCGGAATCAGCGTGAGCTTCCAGTCTTGCGCCTGGCCTTGCAACTGCAGGTCGAAGTCACGCTGCAAGCCGCTGCTGTCGCCCTGAAGCACCGCGAGGAACAGGCGATTCTGCTCGGTGCCGGCGCTCTTGTTCGGCAGCAGTTGCCAGCCGTTGGCGTCACGCCGGGCGATGCCCTGACTGGTGATGCGATAGTCCTGTTGCAGCGGGGTTTTGAGCAGCCACAGCAGGCCGTGGTCCTTGGCGAGCACGAAGGTGCCTTTGCTGACCAGCGGCTGGGGCAGGGCGCGCAGGTGTTTTTCCTGGGTGAAGTTGCCGTGGATCACGCTGGGTTTGGCCAGTTGATCGCTCAGTTGTTGCAGGTCGAAGGCGTGGGCGCTGAAGCTCAGCAATGCGGCGGCCACTGTAGGAGCGAGCTTGCTCGCGAAAAACCTGAGGGCCCCACGGGGTGTCAGGCGCCCCGCGTTATCGTTGGCGATCTTCGCGAGCAAGCTCGCTCCTGCAGGGGATCTCATTTCAGGGCCCTTTCGACGGCGTTGGTGAATATTGTTGGCGATGCAAGCTGCATTTCGCGGCTGGCGATTTCTACTGCCACTTGCACGGTGCTGGCGCGGGTCAAGCGTTCGCCGCTGGCCAGATCGGTAATCAGGTAATTGATCTTCAAACGGTTCTCCCACTCCACCAGGCTGGCGCGCACGTTGATCGTTTGGCCGAAGGTGGCGCCGCGCACGTAGCGCAGTTGCATGTCGATCACCGGCCAGGCGTAGCCGGCCTCGAGCATCGCAGCGTAGTTGTGGCCGATCTTGTCCAGCAGCGCGCAGCGCGCCACTTCCAGGTACTTCACGTAATGCCCGTGCCACACCACGTGCATGGTGTCGATGTCGAAAAACGGCACGAGGATTTGAGTGTCGCAGTGCAACACGCCGGGGCTACGCATGCAGCCTCCAGTGTTGCTCGGCGATGCGTTGCAGGCACAGGCGCAGTTCGCCTTCCAGGGCGCGGTCTTCGATGACCGGCGGGAAGTCCCGGGCCAGTTCTTCGTGCATCGCCGCCAGTGCTGGTGGCAACGGCCGTGCATCGTCAGCCTGGGTACGCAGCCACACGCCCTGGTTGGCGGCGAGCAGGGTGGCGGCGGCGACCTGTTCGGTCAGCTCGAGCACGCGGATCGCATCGCGGGCGGCGATGGTGCCCATGCTGACCTTGTCCTGGTTATGGCACTCGGTCGAGCGCGAGAACACGCTGGCCGGCATGGTGTTTTTCAGCGCTTCGGCGGTCCAGGCGCTGGTGCCGATCTGTACGGCCTTGAAGCCATGGTTGATCATTGCGCGCTCGGCCGGCGCGCCCGACAGGTTGCTCGGCAGGCCGTGGTTGTAACGCACGTCCACCAGCAGCGCCAGTTGGCGGTCGAGCAGGTCGGCGACATTGGCCACCAGGGTCTTGAGGCTGTCCATGGCAAAGGCAATGTGCCCGCCGTAGAAGTGCCCGCCGTGCAGCACGCGTTCCTCTTCGGCGTCGATGATCGGGTTATCGTTGGCGCTGTTCAGTTCGATTTCGATAAACGCGCGCAGCCAGTTCAGGCTGTCGGCCAGCACGCCGAGTACATGGGGTGCGCAGCGCAGGGAGTAGCGATCCTGCAGGCGGTGCAGCGGGGCCGTCGGTGCATCGATGGCCAGGTCCTGGCGCAGCCAGGCGGCGACTTGCATTTGCCCGGGATGGGGCTTGGCGGCGAACAGGCGTTCGTCGAAGTGTTCCGGGTTGCCTTGCAGCGCCACCACATTCAACGCGGTGATGCGCGTGGCCAGCTGCAGCAGGTAGTCGGCGCGGGCGAAGGCCAGGCAGGCAATGCCGGTCATTACCGCTGTGCCGTTCATCAACGCCAGGGCTTCCTTGGGGCGCAGCACCAGCGGTTCCCAGCCCAGTTCTCGATGCACGTCGGCGGCCTGGCGGCGTTCGCCACGAAACAGCACTTCACGTTCACCGGACAAGGTGGCCGCCACATACGACAGCGGGGTCAGGTCGCCGCTGGCGCCCACCGAGCCTTCTTCAGGGATCAGCGGCAGCACGTCGTGTTCGAGGAATCCGTGCAGGCGCTCGAGCAGTTCCACGCGCACCCCGGACACGCCATGGCACAGCGACTGCAAGCGCGCCGCCAGCACGGCGCGGGTGGCTTGGGCATCGAGCAACTTGCCCAGGCCGCAACCGTGGAAGGTGTACAGATGACGCGGCAGCGCCTCGACGTGTTCGAGCGGCACCGCCACCACGCAGGAGTCGCCGTAGCCGGTGGTCACGCCGTAGATCACGCCTTCCTTGTCCAGCAGCGAATCAAGAAACTGCGCGCCCTTGGCGATGCGCCGGCGATACGCGGCATCGTCCTGCAATCGAGTGGGCACCTGACGGTTGGCCAGGGCCAGGACGTCTTCGATGCGCAGGGGGCATTCGCCAAAGGTGATCGGCTCAAGAGACGTGGTCATCGGTCTTCCAGAAAGGGTAAAAGTTGAACCATTGTTGCGGCGCTTGCAGGCAGAACTGGCCCAGGCGTGCGGCGTAGCGGGCGGCCCACAGGGCGATGACCTGCTCACGGGTGCTGCGCTTCCATTCGATCAATGGCGCGAAGGGCTCGATGGTCAGGCGATAGCGGCCCTGGTGCTTGAGGCACATCAGCAGGTTGACCGGGCACTTGAGCAGGCCGGCCAGCAGCCACGGGCCCTGGGGGAATGCGGCATCATGCCCGAGGAAATCCACGCGCACCGTGCGCCCGCCGTGCAGCGGAATGCGGTCGCCGGCAATCGCCAGCCATTCGCCGTCGTCCAGGCGCTGGCTGAGCAGCAGCATGGTGGCCGGGTCCAGCTCGCTGACCTGGATCAGGCGCAAATGGGTCGCGCCCGCTTCGCCCAGCAGACGATTGAAACGCTCGGCGTGCTTGGTGTGCACCAGCACGTTCATGGTGACCTGTTCACCGATCTCCGCCAGCGCGCGGCACACTTCCAGGTTGCCCAGGTGCGCGCCCACCAGCATCTGCCCGCGCTCGCCACGCAACTGGCCGCGCAATTGCGCCGGATCGTTGATTTCGATCTGCTCCAGGCGCAGCTTGCCGTTCCACACGTCGAGCTTGTCGAGCAGGGAGTCGGCGAAGGCCATGAATTGGCCGAAGACCTTGGCGTGGCTCGGCTGCAGCTCGGCACGCCCGCTCCACTGCGCCAGGCGCTGCTGGTATTGCCAGGCGCTCTGGCGCGCGGTGCGGCCGAACACGAAGAAGTAGAACACGATGCTGTAGAGCAGCGGGCTCAACAGGCGCCGGCCAAGGACTTTTGCCGCGAACGCCGTGAGTTTCATCAGCCGGAAGCTGCCGCGCTCCTCGCGGTCGGCCCAGTGTTTGCTGCGCTCGCTCATGCCTGCCACCGGCGCCACAGGATGGCGGGCGCGCGCACCAGCATGCCGAAGAACAGTCGCGTATGCATGGCGCTGATGCGCACGTTGTCACGCAACAGGCGAAAGTGCGACAGGCCGTCGGCGGGGTAATGCACCTGGGTCGGCAGCCAGCGCATCGGCTGGTTGCGCCAGGCCAGGCGCACGAGGATGTCCGAGTCGAAATCCATGCGCGTGCCGATGTAGGCCGAGTCCATCAGCGCCAGGGTGGGTGCCAGCGGGTACACGCGAAAGCCGCACATCGAGTCGCGAATCTGCAACGACAGGGTGTTGATCCACACCCACACGTGGGTCAGGTAGCGCGCGTAGAGACGGCCCTTGGGCACGCTTTCGTCGTATTCGGGATAGCCGCAGATGATCGCGTCGGGGTGCCTGCGGGACGTATCGACAAAGGTCTCAACTTCGCGCAGGTCATGCTGGCCGTCGGCGTCCACTTGCAGGGCGTGGCTGTAGCCCAGGCGCGCGGCTTCGCGAAAGCCCGCCATGACGGCGGCGCCCTTGCCCTGATTGCGGGGCAGGGTCAGCAGGGTGACGTTATCCAGCGTCGCCAGTTGCATAAGCACCGCCGCACAGGCCGGGCTGCTGCCGTCGTCCACCAACAGGCAGGGCAGGCCACTGTTCAGAAGGCTGCGCACCACGGCAGGCACGGCGGTTTCATGGTTGTAGACCGGGATCAGGGCGCAGGGGTTATGCATGCGCGGCCTCCAGCACGATCCGGCCACTTGAGCATGCAGCCTCCCCATTGCGATAGGCGAAGTACAACTTGCCGCGCTCTTGGTCAAAGCGCAGGTGCAATTGAATGTGATCGCCGGGGCGTACCAGTTGCTGGAACTTGAGCACTTCCATACCGGCAAACGTGCTCGGCAAGTCGAGCAGTTGCTTGCCCAGGTTGAAGGCCCATTCCACTTGCACCACGCCCGGCAGCACAGGCGTGACTGGAAAATGCCCGCTGAAATAGGCCAGGTCGGGCGGCACGCTCAGTTGCAATGTCCATTCGCCGTCGGTCTCGGCCTGCGCCAGCACGTCCGGCGCCTTGGGGCGCGGGGCCAGCAACAGCGCCTCGATATCGGCCTGGGGCAGCTTGCCCTGGCTGTTGAGCGGCAGTTGGCGCAACAAACGCCAGCGGCGGGGCAAGGCCAGGGCTTCGCAATGCTGGCTCAGGTGCTGGCGCAGGGCTTGGGTCACCGTGCGCCGACCCTGATTGCGCAGAACATGCAGGCCCTCGGCGCTCAGTACCACGAGGGCACCGAGTGACGCGCGGTTTTCCTGCACCACGCCCAGGCGGGTTTCAGCGACCCACGGATGGGTCATCAAGGCCTGTTCGAACATCGGCAGGGCGATGCGTTTTTCTTCCAGCTTGACGATACGGTCCAGGCGACCGAGCAGTTCGAAGCGGCCATCGGCATGGATGCGCGCGGCGTCGGCGGTCTGTTCGATATGCCCGGCGGGCAGGTAGGGCGAGGCGATGCGCAGGGCACCGTCGGCCGCCTGGCTCAGGTGCACGTCGGCAAACGGCTGCCAGGGTTGTGCGCCCTGGCGCCAGGCGATGCCGCCGGTTTCCGAGCTGCCGAGGATTTCCGTCGGCCATTGCTGCAAGCGGTCATAGAGGCTGCCGGCGGCTTCGACAGGCAAGGCGCCGCCCGAGGAAAACACCCGTGAGACCTGGCTCAGCGCCGGCCAGTCGAGGTTATCGCCCATGCGCTTGAGCAGCGCCGGGCTGGCCACCCAGGCGAATGGCGAATGCTCGCGACTGGCGCGCTGCATGTCCTCGGGGAATGCCAGTTGCCTGCGCAAAAACGTGCGACCGGCGCACAGTGGCCACAGCACGCGGAACAGCAAGCCGTAGATATGTTGGGTGGCGACGCTGCCGATGATGCAGGCGTCTTTCAGGTCGGCGCCCCACAGTGCCTCCAGCGCCTGTACCTCATTGGCCAGCTGGCGCAGGGACTTGTCGATGCGCTTGGGTTCACCGCTGGAGCCGGAGGTGCACAGGCTCAGTTGGCAGCGATCGAGGTCGAGGGCGGCAGGGCTCAGAGGCGCCTGGTACAACGCTTCAACGTCCGCCGCTTCTGTCAGCCAGGCATCGACGACGGCGTCCCAGCGTTGACGGGTTTGCGGCTGCAGGTCGGCGGGCAGCAACACGCCGACCCCGGCACGCCAGGCGCCGAGCAACGCAATCGCCAGTACGCCGGCGTCTTCCAGGTGCACCGCCAGGCGCTGGATGCCACGCGCTTGCAAGCCTGCCGCCAGGCGCAGCGACTGCTCCATCAGTTGAGCATGATTGAGCGCCGGCTCAGTGGTGACCCGACGCTGTTCCTGTGGCTCGAGCAGCAGGTGCTCAAGTTTCAAACCTTTCATACGCGGCCTCGAACCCTTTGTCGTACCAGCCATTCCACGGCAAACAACAGCCCCATCAGCGCGTAGGCGATAAAGCCGTTGTACAACGTCCACCAGCTCAGCGGCGCCCATAAGGTGAGGGCGGCAGCGAGCAGGCCATTACACAGAAAAAACACACTCCACACCACGGTGACCTGGCGCGTATACAGCACCGCGTTCGACGGCAGGTCCGGCTCAGTCATGCGCGCCAGGCGCTCGACCATCGGCGGCCCGTATTTCAGGCTCAGGCCGAACAGTGCCAGCATGAACCCACTGACCAGGCTGGGGTACCAGCGCAGCCATTGCGGGTTATCGAACCAGGCCAGCGCCAGGCAAAACACAATCACCACCAGCGCCATCCAGCGACTGCCGGGGCGTCGTGCAGCGGTGAACGCGCGCAGCAACCACAGGCTGCCCAACAACAGGCCAAATTGCCAGGGCGCAAAATGCTCGGTGCCGTAATACACCGCGAAGGGGTACAGCAGCCCCGCCAGCAACAGGCCAAGGCCGATCAGCCGGCTCATGCGGCGGGCTGGACCAGACGGTACACCGCCTCAACCACGTCATTGACGGTGCGCACCGCCTTGAATTCTTCGGCGGCGATCTTCTTGCCGGTCTGGCGCTTGATATGGTCGATCAGGTCCACGGCATCGATGCTGTCGATTTCCAGGTCCTGGTACAGGTTGGCGTCCAGGGTGACGCGCTCAGGTTCCAGTTCAAACAGTTCCACCAAGGCATCGCGCAGGGTGTTGAAAATATCGTCACGAGTTTGCATGGTCCGGTCTCAAGCTGCCTGTCTGGCCGTGACGAATGCCGCAAGGCTGGCCACGTTGGTGAAGTGATTGCGCGTGTCCTTGGCGTCGGCGTCGATCTTGATGCCGTACGTTTTCTGAATCGCCAGACCCAGTTCAAGGGCGTCGACCGAATCCAGTCCCAGGCCCTCGCCGAACAGGGTCTGGTCGCTGCCGATGTCGTCGGCGCTGATGTCTTCCAGGCCCAGGGCCTCGATGATCAGCGTCTTTATGTCGTGCTCAAGGCGGTGTTGGTCGCTCATCTTCGGCGAGCTCCTTAATGAAATAGTGATGCAGGTAATCGTTGAGCTTGCGTGACGCCTGGGGCGCGGGGCCCAGTGCGGCAAACGCGTGTGGTTCTATATCGGCACCCACACGCAAACTGAAGTGGAATCGGCACTTGGGGATGCGATACCAGGGCTCGGCCTTGGTCAGGGTGGTGGGACTGACCTTGATCACCACCGGGGTGATGATCGTCGCACCGCGCAGTGCAATCGCCGCGCCGCCGCGATGAAAGGCCGGTGGCGCGCCGGGCGTGGTGCGGGTGCCCTCTGGAAAGATGATCAGGGTTTGCCCCGCGCGCAGGGCATCGGCAGCGGCATCGAGCATGTCGGCGCTGCCATCGTTGCTGATGTAGCCGGCGTCGCGCACCGGGCCGCGGGTGAACGGGTTCTGGAACAGGCTCTGCTTGACCACGCAATTGGTCTGACGCATCAGGCCGATCAGGAACACGACATCGATCAGCGACGGGTGGTTGGCGACGATCATCTGGCCCGGGCGACCGAGTTTCTCCGCGCCCTCGACGCTGTACGTGAGGATGCCCAGCCATTTCATCAGGCGAATGAAGAACCAGAACAGGCAACTGATGGTGTGGCGCGCGCGCCGTTGATGCTGTCCGGCGTCGCCCGGCAGGCAACTGAGCAGCGGGAACACCAGCAAGCGCAGGCACAGCCCGCCGACGCCGAACACAAAGAAGCTGGCGGCCGTGGCGAACAGGCGCCAGTAATAGGCCTGCCGTGGTTTGTCGTTCAGGACTTGCGTCGCCAGTTCCATACTCGGTTCTTCCAGGCATGTTGGCAGGCGCCCTGTTCGGTCAGCAGGGTGCGCAGCAGGTTCAGGGCGTGGGGCCACTGGGTGTGAGTGAGTTGGACAGCGCTGCTGTTTAGTTCCAGTTGCCACTCGTCGCCCGGCGTCAGCAACAGGCCCAGGGCATAGGGGAAGGGCACGTCAGCGATCCAGCTGGCATACGCCTCGGGCGGTTGTTCTTCGGTAATTATCAGCAATACGGCCGGGGCGCCTTCGTTGAGCAGCGCGGCGGCTTCAAGCAGGCCGTGTTCGAGGCCATCACCGGCGGCGGCAAGGGCGGTCATTTCGCTGGTTTCATTGCGCAGAATCGACCACAGGCCAATCACCGCGTTATGCACCGACAGGCTGAACTGGGTCGGCGACAGCGGCTGCTCGTTGGCCAGGTCGCTGAGGATGTCGAGGGTGCGTGGGGTTTCGCCGTGGCGGGAAATGAACACCAGCGGCAGGTCTTCAAGGCCTTCGGCCAGTGGCCAGCCGACGCTGAACGCCATGCGCGCCAGGCGGCTCAGGCGGCGACGCTGCATAGCTGGCAAAAATGACACATCGGGGGACGCGTCGCTGACAGGCAGCAACACCGGGTCCCGGCACCAGGCGTGCCAGTCGTCCGCACTCTCAAGGCTTGGAGCCCAGGCGCGCCATTGGGCGATGTTGAAGTTGATCACTGAGAAGTTATCCCGCCCCTGCGGGCTTCCATGTGCGGCCAATGGCCCCGGATTCCGGGACAGAGGGCAATGGCCGAATGGCGCGCATTATCCCGGTGCCGTGGGGTTCTAGCAAATACTGGTTAAAATTTGTTCGCTATTGATTACAAATAAGTCGTTGAAATTTACGCGCTGTGTGCGACAGAAGGTCGAACCGGATTATCGGAACGTTCCCATTCATTTGTGAGCCAGGCACAGCGGATGGATGAACGAGGTAGCTAACCGGCGCTTTTGCGCTCTACACTCGGGTTATTCATTGATACACGGAGGCTTTTCCATGCGGCGCGTGGTGTTCAATCAGAAAGGCGGCGTGGGCAAGTCCAGCATCGCCTGCAACCTGGCGGCGGTCAGCGCCAGCGAAGGTTATCGAACCCTGTTGGTGGACCTCGATGCACAGGGCAACTCCACCCAGTACCTCACCGGGCTGACCGGTGATGACATTCCCATGGGGATCGCCGATTTTTTCAAGCAAACCCTGTCTTCCGGGCCGTTTTCCAAGAAGAACAAGGTAGATATCTACGAAACGCCCTTCGACAACCTGCATGTCATCACCGCCACCCCGGAATTGGCGGACCTGCAGCCCAAGCTCGAGGCCAAGCACAAGATCAACAAGCTGCGAAAGCTGCTGGATGAGTTGAGCGAGGATTACGACCGTATCTACCTGGACACGCCCCCGGCGTTGAATTTTTATGCGGTTTCGGCGCTGATTGCCGCTGATCGCGTGCTGATCCCCTTCGATTGCGACAGCTTCTCGCGGCAGGCCCTGTATGGCCTGCTGGCTGAAATCGAAGAATTGAAGGAAGACCATAACGAAGGCCTGGAAGTGGAAGGTATCGTGGTCAACCAGTTCCAGGCCCGGGCGAGCCTGCCGCAGCAGATACTCGACGAAATGATTGCCGAAGGGCTGCCGGTGCTGCCGGTGTACCTGGCCAGCTCGGTGCGCATGCGTGAGTCGCACCAGGAGAACAAGCCGCTGATTCACCTGGACCCACGGCACAAGCTGACCCAACAGTTTGTGGAACTGCATAACTTGCTGGAAAATGCCTGACCTCAAGCAGTACACAGTTTCAATGTGGGAGGGGGCTTGCCCCCGATGGCGGTATGTCAGCCAGCGTATTTGTAGCTGACCCACCGCTATTGGGGGCAAGCCCCCTCCCACATTTGGATTTGGATTTTTCCCACAAGGTCTGTAGGAAGTCTCTGGCAGCAGAGGATTGGCCTTGTAACCTTGCCTACAGCTACGCCAGAATCCGCCGGCTTGTGCGTCTGGATGTGGGTCTCTAAGGTTTGCCGGTCGCTGAATGTTCAGTGATCGGGTTTAGTAGCCCGCTCAGACGAAAGCATGTGCACCGCTCCAAAAGCATGGCGTCTTTGCCTGTCGATGGTAGCTGTGCGCAGGGCACCTTCGGGTGCGCCGGGTTTTGCTTTCGTTCTACCGGTCTACTAACCTGCGTACAGCTGCCGCCCCTTGTTTAGTAGCAAGCAGGCGATGGCCCTGGCAGAGAACGAAAATATGAATTTATTCACCGTCACACCCAACCTTCCCACCGAAGCGCTGGTCATCAACAGCTACGAAACCTTCTCCTCGGTCCGCACCTTATTGCTCAATCTATCCAACGACCTCACCGGTGAACACCGCGATGTGGCTCTGGCTATCCATCAACTGAGCGAGCTTGGCGTCATGCTGGTCAGCCAGATGATGGACCGCCAAGCCCCGCTATCCTCAAGTTAAAACGCGGTTAAAAAATGTGGGAGGGGGCTTGCTCCCGATAGCAGAGTGTCAGGCACTTATGTGTCACTGATACACCGCTATCGGGAGCAAGCCCCCTCCCACACTGTCCTGTGGTGCTTTCCTGACCGGGTTACACGCCCTGACTACGCAACCAACTCATCAACTGTGGCAACGGAAAGGCCCCACTCTGGCGCGCCACTTCCCGGCCATTCTTGAACAGAATCAAACTTGGAATCGAGCGAATCCCCAGCTGAGCCGACAACTGCTGGTTGGCCTCGCTGTCCAGCTTGGCCAACCGGCATTTGCCTTCAAGCTGCCCGGCGGCCTGCTCGAATACCGGCGCAAACGACTTGCACGGCCCGCACCAGTCAGCCCACACGTCCACCAGCAACGGCAGGTCGCCCTTGATCTGGCTGGCGTAGTCGCCCTGTTCCAATTCAAACGGCTTGTTCAACAGCACTGGCTGCTTGCAACGCCCGCATTTGGGCGCATCACCCAGGCGTGCGCCGGGGATGCGGTTGAGACCGTTGCAATGAGGGCAGGGGATTACGAGAGGTTCAGACATCGGAGGCTCCTGGGGACTGGCCAATAGGTTGTATCTGGTGCCGGGGCTGAGATTTATCAAGGCTGGGTGCAGAGACTCATTCGCTCACAGTTTCTCCCGCGCCGAATGAGTCGTCTGTCTAGGCTTGCTGTTGTGCGCCATTGGTCTGTTTACGGCTATAGCAAATTGCGATAGTCGGAAATCAGGTTTAACCTCCATAGCAAGATGCGATAGGGACGTTGCATGCGAGTCATCAGTGAAAAGAGGATCTGGGAAGCAAAGGAAACATGGCCGCGCTCGGCAACGGCTTTGGACCAGTGGTATCGCGTGATCAAGCGCAACGCCCCCAAGAACTTCGCTGCAATGAAAGCCATGTTTCCCGCCACGGACAAGGTAGGTGAATTTCATGTGTTTGATATTGGCGGTAACAAGCTGAGGTTGATCGCGTCGGTGCAGTATCGAATGCAGCGCGTTTACATCAAGCACCTGCTGGACCACCGCGACTATGAGAAGGACAAATGGAAGGAAAAAAACAGATGAGCGCGCTTATGCAAGTAGCGGCAGAACACTGGCAGTTCGTTTCGCCGGTGCTGCGCAAGCCGGAAAACGAGGCGGACTACGACGCACTGGTATGCGGTCTGGATGAGTTGTTGAGCCTCGTGGGTGAAGACGAGGACAGCCCGCTGATGAGCCTGGTCGACATTCTCAGTGACTGGATCGAAGCGTATGACCGTGAACACCGCCCAATGCCCGTCGCCAGCGGGGTCGATGTGCTGCGCTACATGATGCGCGAGCACAATCTCACCCAGAGCGACCTTCCGGGGGTTGGGGCACAGTCAGTCGTCTCGGAGATATTGAGCGGAAAGCGTCAGCTCAACGTGCGTCAGATTCGTTGGCTGGCCGAGCGTTTCGGGGTGTCCGTGGAGACCTTTATCTAAGCGGTCAAGACGAACAACTGATCTCCAGATGCTTGCCCCAATCCGGCGGCCGCTGTGCATACTGCTCCATCCCCGCTTGTTCCTCGAACGGCCTGGTCAGCACTTTATGCAGCCGCCGCACTTCACTGTAGTCCCCGGACTCGGCGGCGGCGATCGCGTTTTGGGCGAGGTAATTGCGCAGGATGTACAGCGGGTTCACGGCATGCATGCGTTCGCGGCGCTGTGCCTCGCTGTCGTCCCCGTCCCTTGCGACACGGGCCTTGTACTGCTCGGCCCAGGCATCGAAACCGGCCAGGTCGACAAAGTCGTCACGCAAACGCGCCACGGCCAACGCCGCTGATTCATCGCCCAAACGCCGGAAGAACAACGTGTAATCCACACCGCTGTTCTGCATCAGTTTGAGCAAGCGCTCCACCAGCTTCTGATCATCCTCTTCGGCGGTCGTCAGACCCAACCGGCGACGCATCAGGTCCAGGTAGTGCGCCTGGTAAATCGGCAGGTACAGGCCGAGGGCTTCCTTCAAGGCGTCAACGCTGATAAACGGCGTCAGCGCCTGGGCCAGCGCGCTGAGGTTCCACTGCCCGATCGGCACCTGATTACTGAAGGAGTAACGCCCTTCATGATCGGAATGGTTGCAGATGAAGTGGGCGTCGAAGTCATCCAGAAACGCGAACGGCCCGAAGTCGAAGGTGATGCCCAGGATCGACATGTTGTCGGTGTTCATCACGCCGTGGCAGAAACCATACGCCTGCCATTTGGCGATCATCTCGGCGTTGCGCTCAACGATTTCGCGGAACATCGCCAGATACGGCTCAGACTGTTCGCGGCACTCGGGGTAATGCAGGTTCAATACGTGTTCAGCCAGCTCGGCCAACTGCTCGGGTTTCTGGGTGTAGTAGAAGTATTCGAAGTGCCCGAAGCGGATATGGCTGGGGGCCAGGCGCAACACCATGGCCCCGCGCTCCTGCTTCTCACGCCACACCGGCGTGCTGGAGCCGATCACGCACAAGGCGCGGCTGGTGGGGATGCCCAGTGCATGCAGCGCTTCGGAGGCGAGGAATTCGCGGATCGAGGAGCGCAATACCGCGCGCCCGTCGCCCATGCGTGAGTAGGGCGTCATGCCGGCGCCCTTGAGGTGCAGGTCCCAATGCTCGCCGGCCTGGTTATACACCTCGCCCAGCAGCAACCCTCGGCCATCGCCCAGTTGCGGGGTGTAGCCGCCGAACTGGTGCCCGGAATAGACCATCGCCCGCGGCTGAGCTTCGGCCCACAGCTTATGGCCGCCGAACAGTTCGGCAAACACGGGCGTTTCGGCCACGGCCGGGTCGAGGTCGAGCAGGGCCATGGCGGCGTCGCTCGCCACCACCAGGCGAGGCTCGTCCAGGGGCTCGGGCAGCACGTGGGTCGAGAACGCATCGCCCAGGCGTGCGAAGCGGTTGTCGAAGGTCAGTTCGTCGAGGGCTTTCACCGGGCATCTCCAGCAGGATGCCCCAGCATTTGGCTGGGGCTCAGTTCGTTAGTCGAGTTTGCTCGGCGGTGGTTCAGGCGCATCTTCGACCTTTGCGGCGGGCGGCTCGGGCGTATCCTGCTCGGGCGCGACGAGGGTCTTGCGTTCGTCCTCCACCGGCACCAGTTTGTATTCCTGGCCGTGCATGTTCTTCAAGTACACCTCCATCTGTCGGAACGAGATGTTGATGTGCTGCTTCTTGAACTCACGGTTGATATAGCGGTTGACCTCGTCCAGCACCGGGTTGCGGTCGCCCAGGTCGCGCACGTGCATGCGCAACTCGTGGTCCAGGGTGCTTTCGCCGAAGTTGAGGAAATACACATGGGGTTCCGGTTCCTTCAATACCCGTGGGTTTTCCCTGGCGGCCTTGAGTAACAACTCCTTCACCAGATCCAGGTCGGAGCCGTAGTCCACGCCCAGTTTCAGGGTCACTCGCGTGATGGTGTCGGTCAGCGACCAGTTGATCAGTTGCCCGGTAATGAAGGTCTTGTTCGGGACAATGATGTCCTTGCGGTCGAAGTCGGTGATGGTGGTGGCGCGGATGCGGATCTTGCTCACCGTGCCCGACAGGTTGCCGATGGTGATGGTGTCGCCGATGCGCACCGGGCGCTCGAACAGGATCATGATGCCGGAGATGAAGTTGGCGAAGATTTCCTGCATGCCGAAGCCCAGGCCTACCGACAACGCCGCCACCAGCCATTGCAACTTGTCCCAGCTCACGCCCAGGGTGGACAAGGTGGAGACGAAACCGACGCCGGCGATCACATAGGACAGCAATGTCGTGGTGGCATAGGCGCTGCCTTGCGCCAGTTCCAGCTTGGACAGCACCAGCACTTCGAGTAAACCGGGCAGGTTGCGCGCCAGGGCGAAGGTGATACCGATGATGATCAACGCGCCGAGCAAGTCGCCGATGCTGATGGGCACCATGCTGATATTCGCACCGGTGCCGCTGGTGTATTCGTACAGCGTGACGTTATCCAGGTAGGAAAATACCGAGATGAGGTCCGACCACACCCAGTACAGGACTGCGATAAAGCCGCCGAGCAGGGCCAGGCGGATCAGGCGCAAGGATTGTTCGTTGACCTTTTCGATGTCCAGGGTCGGCTCTTCAACCACCGCTTCGCCTTCACCGGCTTCCTTGGCGGCCTGGCGTTTGGCCAGGGCGCGCGCATAGGCCAGGCGTCGGGCGGCCACGCTCAGCCAGCGTACGAAGGTGGCTTCGATCACCAGCCAGAACATCAGCAGGTACAAGGTGTTGATCAAGCGGTCGCTGAGCTTGAGCGCGGTGTAGTAGTAGCCGAAGCACACCGCAATAAACAGCGCAATCGGCAGGGCGGTGAACAACAGGCCCACGGCTTTGCGGAACAGCGAGGCTTTTTCGTGGGTTGGGCTGTTGAGCAGCAGGCGACTGAGCAACCACGCCATCAAGGCGTAGCAGGTGAGGACAACGGCGATGCCCAGCACGTCTTCGGCGAGTGCCGCCGGTTGGTGCTCGGCGATGGCCACCACGGCCACCAGGGCCAGTACCACCAGCCCGAGCTTGCGCACCCAGCCCTGGAGGAATTCGACCTGGGGCTTTTCCCAGCGAAAGTGCAGCTCGGCCACGCCGCCGGGCGCGAGGATGCGGTAGGCGGTGTAGAACACCAGCCACGCCTGGGCGATCTGCAACAGGGCCGAGCCCAGGTTGGCGTTCTGCCCACGGGCGTCGATCTGCAAGGCATAGCCGCACAGCGCCAGGCCCAGGGATACCGGCATTGCCAGCAGGATATTGATCAGGATCGCCTGCGGCGTGTGCCACTGGCTGTCGCGCTTGAAGTGACCGATGTCCAGGTGAACCTTGTTCAGGCGCTGATACAGCGCCTTGCGCCGCCACAGCAGCGCGCCGATCAACAGCAGCAGCGGCAGGAACAGCAGCGGACGCTGGGTCAGGCCGTCATACAGCTCGCTGACGCTGGAGGCCCAGGGCAGGGTGGTGACTTGCTTGGTCAGGTGCGCCGGTACGGTTTCCAGCCACTCGGTGTCCAGCGGTTTGTTACTCGGAATCCAGAACATCTGCTCATCGAGCGTGGCGCGCAGGGTGGTGGCGGTGCTGAGCAGTTGTTTCTGGTTCAGTTGCAGGGTGATGGATTCGTTGAGCAGCGCGCTCAATTCACGGCTCAGGCGCTCCAGCAGGTCGCTGCGGGTGATCGCCAGTTCCAGCAGGGTGCGGCGCAATTGCGGGGTGACGTCGTCCGGCGGCTGGTTGGCCAGCAGGTTATCCACATAGGCGCTGGGAGAGCTGATCAGCTCGCGCTGCTGGTTGACCTCGAACTGGTACAAGCGAATGTTGGCGATGTCGTCGGCCAGGTCGCGGTCGACGGTCAAGCGCGGCAGCGCCTGTTTCTGTTTGTAGAGGATCTTGGACAGCAGCAGGCTGCCCTTGAGTACGTTGATCTGTTCGTCCAGCGCCGAATCGCTTTGGGTCACGGTGTCCAGTTGCTGCTTGGTCTGCAGGTTTTTCTGGGTCAGGTCGTTGAGGCGGTCGGTGCTTTTGAGCAGGTAGTCGGAGAGCTTCAGGTTGGCCGCGCTTTCCGTGGCCAGCAGGCTGCTGCCGCCGGCTTTCTGCGCTTCGATGGACTGTTGGGTCACCGTCTGCTGGGACTGGGCCAGGCGTTTCTGGTTGATCAGGGTTTGCAGGTCCTGGATTTCCTGCTCCAGGCGCGTGGTTTTTTCCTGGATCAGGTCGTGCTGGCTGTTGCCCAGGTCTTGCAACTGGCTGTTGCCGGCCAGTTCCTGGCGGCGAAGGGGAATCAGCGCATTCAGGGCGGCGAGTTCGGCGTTGAGCTGGTTGCGCTGGTCGGCGTTGAGGGCTTTGCCGTTGTCCTTGCCGGTCTTGAGGGTCGCATTGATTTGCTGGATGCGCGTCTGGCTGCTGCTGATCTCGGTCTGGGCGCGCTCGGGCCGGGTCTGGGCGGCGATGGTCAGGCTGTTGGCGTCGGCCAGCTCTTTTTGCAGGTCGCCTTGCTGGGTACTGCGCTGCACCAGTAATTGCTCAAGCTGCGGCACCGGCAGGCTGGCGTAGCGTTGGGCCACCGGGACGATTTTGGTGGCCTTGAGCCGGGTCAGCTCGCGCTGGTTGTCGACCGTCTGGCGCGGCGCGTCCTCAAGCTGGCGTTTGAGGTCGGCCAGGCGCTGCTCGTAATCCTGCTTGTTGGCCAGGTACGTCAGGGTCTGTTGCAGGATGCCCTGCAATGCCTTCATGTCGGCGTCGGGCAGCTTGCGGTCGGGCAGCTTGTCCAGGGTTTGCTGGATAGCGTCGGCGCTGGGCGGGTCGGCGGCGTGGACGGTGCCGACACAAAGGGTCAGGCCCAGCAGGGCAGTAGCGAGAAAAGTGCGCAGGATTGGCATAGAGACCGGTCGAGCAAGGTGAAGAATCGGGGCGTTGTCGCCCCGCAGTTTAGAGGAAGAGCCCGGGGCCCGGGCGACTTCCTTCGGGGAATCTGACGCCGACTTTGCCAATCTTGTTCCCGTCCATGACTGCGACGGTCCAGATGGTGTTGTTCCACTCCACCTGGTCGCCCACCACCGGCGCACCGCCGACTTTCTGGGTGATGAAGCGGCTCAACGGCATGTCCGGGTCGATACCCTCCAGCTTGAGGCCGTACAGCGCCGACACCGCGCCCAGCTGGGCGTCGCCTTCAAGGACGAAGTCGCCGAAGAAACGCAGGTCCAGGCCGCGTTGAGGTGCCTGGCTGAACAGTTTGCCCAGGGCCGGCAGGTTGTGTTCATGGCCGATGACGCAGAGCAAATCATCGACTTCCAATACCGTACTACCCGACGGATGGAGCAGTTGCTGGCCACGGAACAGCGCGGCGATCCGCGTGCCCTCGGGCATTTTCAGCTCGCGCAGGGCGGCGCCGATGCACCATTTTTCCGCGCCCAGGCGGTAGACGAACAGCTCCCACTCGCTGGTGACGTGCACTTCCAGGGCGGCGCGGGAAATCGGCGCCGGGTCCGGCGGAACGGTGACTTTGAGCAACTTGGCCACCCACGGCAGGCTGGTGCCCTGCACCAGCAGCGACACCAGCACGATAAAGAACGCCAGGTTGAAGTACAGCTGCGCATGGGGCAGGCCGGCCATCAGCGGGAACACCGCGAGAATGATCGGCACCGCACCGCGCAGGCCGACCCAGGCGATAAAGGCTTTTTCGCGACTGTGGAAGGCCTTGAACGGCAGCAGGCCGACCATCACCGACAGCGGGCGCGCAAACAGGATCATCCACAGCGCCAGGCCCAGGGCGGGCAGGGCGATGGGCAGCAAGTCATGGGGCGTGACCAGCAGGCCCAGCACCAGGAACATGCCGATCTGTGCCAGCCAGGCCATGCCGTCGAGCATATGCAGGATGCCGTGGCGGCTGCGCACCGGGCGGTTGCCGATCACCAGGCCGCACAGGTACACGGCGAGGAAGCCGCTGCCGTGCAAGGCGTTGGTCAGGGCGAAGACGAACAGGCCGCCGGCGATCACCAGGATCGGGTACAGGCCGTTGGCCAGGTTGATGCGGTTGACCATTTGCAGCATCAGCCAGCCGCCGCCCAGGCCCACGAGGCCGCCGATGCCGAATTCGCGGATCAGGTGGGTCAGCAGGCTCCAATGCAGGCCGGTCTGGCCGCTGGCGAGCATGTCGATCAGGGTCACGGTGAGGAACACCGCCATGGGGTCGTTGCTGCCCGATTCGATTTCCAGGCTGGCGCTGACCCGCTCGTTCAGGCCCTTGCCGCCCAGCAGCGAGAACACTGCCGCAGCGTCCGTGGAGCCGACGATGGCGCCGATCAGCAAGCCCTGGATGATATTGAGGTCAAACAGCCAGGCCGCCGCCATGCCGGTGAGGCCGGTGGTGATCAGCACGCCCACTGTGGCCAGGGACAGCGCCGGCCAGAGCGCCACACGGAAACTCGCCACCCGCGTGCGCAAACCACCGTCGAGCAGGATCACGGCCAGGGCGAGGTTGCCCACCAGGTAGGCGGTCGGGTAGTTATCGAAGATGATGCCGCCGCCATCGACGCCGGCGATCATGCCCACGGCCAGGATGATCACCAGGATCGGGATGCCCAGGCGTGACGAAAGAGAACTCACCAGAATGCTCGCACTCACCAGCAACGCGCCGATCAAGAACAGGCTGTTGATGGTCGTCGCATTCAAAGGCAGTACTCCAGAGCAGGGAAGACAGGGCGCAAACTGACCATGCAGTCTGCGTGCCAGGGATTCTAACCTGTTGAATTGCTGCGCTGTCAAAAAGCTTTTGTGGGGGGAATCCCATAATAAAGATTTCCACCCCATTCCAAATGTGGGAGGGGGGCAGGCCCTGATGCCAGTGTAGGAGCGAGGGGGGCGCCTAGCTCTTGCTCGCGAAAAACTCACAGGCGCCGCGGTCAGTCAGGAAGCACGCGTTATCGTTGACGTTTTTCGCGAGCAAGCTCGCTCCTACAGACTGGCATCAGGGCAAGCTCCCTCCCGCATTTTCAAGCCAGTGCCGTCAGTCAGAGGCGGAAGCGGCCGACCATCCCGTTCAAGTCCACCGCCAGGCGCGACAGCTCGTTGCTCGCCGCGCTGGTCTGGCTGGCGCCGGTCGCCGATTGCACCGACAGGTCACGGATATTCACCAGGTTGCGGTCCACTTCCCGTGCGACCTGCGCCTGTTCCTCCGCCGCACTGGCGATCACCAGGTTGCGCTCGTTGATCTCGACAATTGCGGTGTTGATGGTGTCCAGCGACAGCCCCGCGCCCTTGGCGATGTTCAGCGTCGATTCGGCGCGCTCGGTACTGTTGCGCATCGAATCCACCGCATGCTCGGTGCCGGCCTGGATGCTGCCGATCATGCGTTCGATCTCGCTGGTGGACTGCTGGGTACGATGGGCCAACGCGCGCACCTCATCCGCCACCACCGCAAAACCACGCCCGGCCTCACCCGCCCGCGCCGCTTCGATGGCCGCGTTGAGGGCCAGCAGGTTGGTCTGGTCGGCCAGGCCGCGGATCACGTCCAGTACCTTGCCGATATCGCGCGATTCATTGGCCAGTTCACCGATCAAGGTCGCGGTGGCTTGTACGTCGCCGCTCATGCGTTCGATGGCGCTGACGGTTTCCTGCACCAGGTCACGCCCGTCGCCGGCGGAGGTGGTGGCGTTGCGCGAGGCTTCAGAGGTGCTCACGGCATTGCGTGCAACTTCCTCGACCGCGCTGGTCATCTCGTTGACGGCGGTGGCCGCCTGTTCGATTTCGTTGTTCTGCTGGGCCAGGCCGCGCGCGCTTTCGTCGGTGACGGCGTTGAGCTCTTCGGCGGCCGACGCCAGTTGCGTGGCCGAGCCGGCGATGCGTTGCAGGGTGTCGCGCAGTTTGTCCTGCATTTTGGCCATGGCGGCCAGCAGGCGCCCGGCTTCATCGTTACCGTCGACCTTGATCGGGCGCGTGAGGTTGCCTTCGGCCACTTCTTCCGCCGCTTCCAGGGCCTGGGAGATCGGCACGGTGATGCTGCGGGTCAGCAGCCAGGCGAACAACAGGGTCAGTGCGGTGGCGATTACCAGCAGGCCCACGACCATGTTGAAGGCCAGGTGGTACTGGTCTTCGGCCTGCTGGTTGGTGTCCAGGGCCATGGCGTTATTGATTTCCAGCAGGCGGTTGAGTACCCCGTTGACCTGCTCGGAGTTGGTCAGCAGTTCGGTATTGAGCAAGGTGCGCAATTCATCGACCTGATTGGCCCGTGACAGGCTCTTCATGCGCTCTTCGATCTGATGGTACTGAGCCAGCAATCGCACGTATTCGTTGTAGGTCGAACGTTCTTCGCTGGTCTCGATCAGCTTTTCATACACGCCCTGGGCGGTGCGGATCTGCTGGTTGCGCAGGTCAAAGGCTTCCAGGGTCTTTTGCTGCACGTCCGGCTCGCGGTTGGTGAGCAAGCGGTACGACAACACGCGCAGGCGCAATGTCAGTTGGGTGAACTCGTCGAGGGCGCGGATGCTGGGTACGCTGGCCAGGGTGATGTCTTCGGTGGCCGCTCGGATCTTGCTCATCTGGTTCAGCGCGAACACGCCGAGAAACAACATCAAGGCGCCAATAAACGCGAAGCCGAGGAAGGCCCTCGGCGCGATATTCATATTACGAAGAGACATGCTGGAATCCTGGGGGGAGCGCGATCCGTGCGGCCATGAGGTGGTGTGTGCATCGCGTATCGGCCCTACGACTAAAGTCTTAAGGGACTGTGCGTTTTTGTCGCATCTGACCAGGGGTTTCAGCGATTCAGGAACCAGATTGGGTAATTGCAGTCACTAAGGCTCGAAAGTGCGGCCCGGGCCTTCGGAATCGGGCTGCGCGCCGGGGGAAACCCTGGCATCCGAGGTGAATTTTCTTTATCGTCACCGCCCTTTTAAAAGCTCGAGAAATCAAAATGTTAGAAGCATCCCTCAGCCAACTGGAACAACTGGTCAGCGACCTCGTACAGCAGAATCAAGACCTGCTGGGCAGCAACGAATCCCTCAAGGCGGAGCTTGCCCGTGCCAGGGACGAAAACGACAGCCTGCAACTGAACCTGATGGAACAGGAAGAAAAACACGGTGCCACCGCCGCCCGTATCCAGGCACTGGTTGAGCGTGTAAGCGCAGGGCCTGTCAGCGCATGAACGAAGGGATAAAGGTCGTTTCGATTCTCGGAGAGGATTACTCGATCAAGGCACCGGCCGGGGAAGACCAGACCCTGATGCACGCCGTGACTATGCTCAAGGCCTCCCTGGCCACCACCAAGAAAAAGTACCCGACCCTGATCGGTGACAAATTATTGGTACTGGCCGCGCTGAACCTGTGCGCCGAGCAAATCGAAATGCAGCAGGCTCACCAACAGGAACTTGACCGTTACCAAGAGCAAGTCAGCGCCACGGTCGAGGTGATTTCCAAGGCGATCCAGCCCTAGAACCACGCCTCCTGCATGCCCAGGCACGTATCGTCACGTGCCTCCAGAATCGCCAGTTCATGATGGCAGCCTGGTACTTCCCAGGTCAGGAAGTACCGGGCGGCCTGGAGCTTGCCTTTATAGAAGGCCACATCGGCCGCGTTGTCCCTGGCCAGTCCTTCTTCGGCGCGAATCGCCTGTTCCAGCCAGCGCCAGCCAATCACCGTGTGCCCGAACACCTTCAGGTACAGCGCCGAGTTCGCCAGGCTGCTGCTGACCTTGCCCTGGGCGAGATCGCCCAGCAGGCCGAGGGTGACGCTTTGCAGGCGACTGACCAGGTGCTCCAGCGGTTGCCTCAGCGCGGTCAGCGATGGGTACCGCTGTGCCCGCGCGCCTGTCTCGGCGATCAGCCGAATCAATTGCTTGAGCCCGGCACCGCCGTTCTGCGCCAGTTTGCGCCCGAGCAAATCCAGGGACTGGATGCCATGGGTGCCTTCATGGATCGGGTTCAAGCGGTTATCGCGGTAGTACTGCTCCACCGGGTATTCACGGGTATAGCCATGGCCGCCAAGAATCTGGATTGCCAGTTCGTTGGCCTTGAGGCAGAACTCCGACGGCCAGGATTTGACGATGGGGGTCAGCAGGTCCAGCAGCTCGTGGGCCTGTTTGCGCGCGTCGTCGGTCGGCAGGGTGGTGGTGTCGTCGAACAGCCGCGCGGCGTACAGGCCGAGGTCGAAGGCGCCTTCGACATAGGCTTTTTGTGCCAGCAGCATGCGCTTGATATCGGCGTGCTGGATGATCGACACGGGCGCGGTGCCTGGGTCTTTGTTGTCCGGCAGGCGGCCTTGCGGACGTTCGCGGGCGTACTCCAGCGAGTAAAGATAGCCCGCATAACCGAGCATCACCGCGCCCATGCCCACGCCGATGCGGGCTTCATTCATCATCTGGAACATGCAGCTCAGGCCCTGGTGCGGTTTGCCCACCAGGTAGCCGACACAGTTGCCGTTATCACCGAAATTAAGCGCTGTGGACGTGGTGCCGCGCCAGCCCATCTTGTGAAACAGACCGGCCAGCAGCACGTCGTTGCGCTCGCCCAGGCTGCCGTCATCGTTGACCAGGAATTTGGGCACGATAAACAGCGAAATGCCCTTCACCCCGGCCGGTGCGTCGGGCAGCTTGGCCAGCACCATGTGCACGATATTTTCCGACAGCGGGTGGTCGCCGCCGGAGATAAAGATTTTATTGCCCTTGAGGCGATAGCTGCCGTCCGCCGCAGGCTCTGCGCGTGTACGAATATCCGACAAAGACGACCCGGCATGCGGTTCGGTGAGGGCCATGGTGCCGAAGAAACGTCCGTCGATCATTGGCTGCAGGAAGCGTTTTTTCTGCTCCTCGGTGCCAAAACTTTCAATCAGGTTGGCGGCGCCCATGGTCAGGAACGGGTAGGACGTGGACGCGGCGTTGGCTGACTGGAAGTGTGCAAAGCAGGCCTGGGACAGCAATGTAGGCAGCTGCATGCCACCGGCTTCGAAACTGCGCGCGGCGTTGAGAAAACCGGCTTCAAGAAAGGCATCCACGGCCGGCTTTACTTCCGGAATCAGGATCGCCTTGCCGTCTTCATAGCGCGGTTCGTTTTCATCGTTCTTGCGGTTGTGCGGCGCGAAGTGCTTTTCGGCAATGCTGCGCGCCGTGCTGATGGCGGCATCGAAGGTTTCGCGAGTGTGCTCGGCAAACCGCTCGCGCTGGGTCAGGCCCTCGGCATCGAGGACTTCGTACAGCTCGAAAGCCAGATTGCGGGAACTGAGCAGCGTCTCGGACATGGCGGATTACCTTTGAAGGAATTGGCCTGAGTCTAAGTGCGCGAATGGAGGGTGGATAGCAAGATTGATCTGGGTGATAGAGGGGCAAAACGCAGGCAGGGAATTGAAATGGGGCCAAATGTGGGAGGGGGCTTGCCCCCGATAGCGATGTGTCAGCCAAACATAAGCTGGCTGATCCATCGCAATCGGGGGCAAGCCCCCTCCCACATTTTTTACCGCGTTTAGCCGATGGTCATCAGGCTGGCGTTACCGCCTGCCGCAGCGGTGTTGACGCTCAATGCCCGCTCGATCACCAGGCGCTCCAGCGCAATCGCCGTTTCGCCCTGCGACAGACCATGCACGCCAACAATCGCACCGCCACGCTGCGCCACTTGCTGGCACACCGCGCGCAATTGGTCGGAATCACCGTGATGCAGGACCGCGTCGAACACCACGTCGTCCTTGGTCCAGTCGGCCACGCGCTTGATCTTCGCCTGAATATCTTTCGGCAGGCGTGGGAACAAGGCCTTGGTCAGCTCGGTTTCCGGCCATACCGCCGAACCGCCTACCGCCAATACCGCGGCCAGTTGGGTCAGCAGGTCGCCTTCCACTTCGGCCAGGCACAGCACGTGCTCGCGCGGCAGGATCGCATAGCTGTTGCGCTCGCCGGTCGGGCCGGCCAGTTGGCGGGTGATACCGCTTTGCGACTGTGCGGCAAATTGTGTGCACAGGGCGCTCAGTTCGCTGAACTTATGAGTGTCGGCCCAGGTTTTCAGCGCGGTCAGCGGTTGGCTCATGGCGTCGCGCAGGCGCAGGTCGGGTGCGGTCAACGCGTCGCCACGTACGAAGGATTGCTCGATCGCATCGGTAGGACGGGTCGACAACAGGCGGTACAGGTACAGCGGACCACCGGCTTTGGGGCCGGTACCCGACAGGCCTTCACCGCCGAACGGCTGCACGCCGACCACGGCGCCGACAATGTTGCGGTTGACGTAGACGTTACCGGCGTTGACGTTGTCGATCACCTTGGCGATGGTCTCGTCGATGCGGGTGTGCACGCCCAGGGTCAGGCCGTAGCCGGATGCGTTGATCTGGCCGATGAGCTGGTCGATCTCTTTACGCTTGTAGCGCACCACGTGCAGCACCGGCCCGAAGATTTCCCGTTGCAGCTCGTCGAAGCTTTCCAGCTCGATCAGGGTGGGCATCACGAAGGTGCCACGCTTGATCTCGTCGCCATCGGCAATCGCCACCTGGTAAACGTTGCGGCCTTTGTCGCGCATGGCCTGGATGTGTTTCTCGATGCCGGCCTTGGCTTCGGCGTCGATCACCGGGCCGATATCCACCGACAGGCGCTCCGGGTTGCCGAGGCGGCATTCGGCCATGGCGCCCTTGAGCATTTCGATGACGCGGTCTGCCGAATCTTCCTGCAGGCACAGGACGCGCAGGGCCGAGCAACGTTGGCCGGCGCTGTCGAAGGCCGACGACACCACGTCGATGACCACTTGTTCGGTGAGCGCCGACGAATCGACGATCATCGCGTTCTGGCCACCGGTTTCGGCGATCAGCGGAATCGGACGCCCCTGGGCATCCAGGCGCCCGGCCACACTGCGTTGCAGCAAACGTGCAACCTCGGTGGAACCGGTGAACATCACGCCCTTGACGCGCTCATCACCGACCAGGCGCGCACCGACGCTTTCGCCCTGGCCCGGCAGCAATTGCAGCACGCCTTGCGGGATACCGGCTTCGAGCAGGATGCGCACGGCCTGGGCGGCGACCAGTGGGGTTTGTTCGGCAGGCTTGGCCAGGACCGGGTTGCCGGCGGCCAGCGCAGCGGCAACCTGGCCGCTGAAGATCGCCAGCGGGAAGTTCCACGGGCTGATACACACCACCGGGCCCAAGGGGCGATGGGCGTCGTTGGTGAAATCGTTGCGAGCCTGGACCGCGTAGTAGCGCAGGAAGTCCACGGCTTCGCGCACTTCCGCGATGGCGTTGGCGAAGGTCTTGCCGGCTTCACGGGCGAGCAGGCCCATCAGTGGCTGGATTTCGCCTTCCATCAGGTCGGCGGCGCGTTCCAGGATCGCGGCGCGCTCGGCAGGCGGGGTGGCCTGCCAGATCGGCGCGGCGCTGATAGCGCACTGGATGGCATTGTCGACGTCTTCGACCGTGGCTTCCTGAACATGACCGACCACATCGCGCAGGTCCGACGGGTTCAGCACCGCGGCAGCCGGTTGTTCGCTGGCGGCGCAACCGAGCATCGGCGCGGCTTTCCAGTTGTTGTGGGCGGTGGCCAGCAGGGCGCAGGACAGCGATGCCAGGCGATGCTCGTTGGCCAGGTCGATACCGGCCGAGTTGGCGCGGTCGCGGCCATACAGGTCACGCGGCAGCGGGATACGCGGGTGCGGCAGGCCGAAGCCGCCTTCCACGGTCGCCATCTGCTCGATGCTCGCCACTGGATCGGCCACCAGCTCCTGGATCGAGATGGATTGGTCGGCGATGCGGTTGACGAATGAAGTGTTCGCGCCGTTTTCCAGCAGGCGACGCACCAGATACGCCAGCAGTGTTTCGTGGGTACCGACCGGGGCGTACACGCGGCATGGACGGTTCAACTTGCCTTCGGAAACCTTGCCTACGACCTGTTCGTACAGCGGCTCACCCATGCCGTGCAGGCATTGGAATTCGTACTGGCCGGGGTAATAGTTCTGACCGGCAATGTGGTAGATGGCGGCCAGGGTGTGGGCGTTGTGCGTGGCGAACTGCGGGTAGATGACTTCCGGCACCGACAGCAGTTTGCGTGCGCAGGCAATGTAGGAAACGTCGGTGTAGACCTTGCGCGTATACACCGGGTAGCCTTCCAGGCCTTCGACCTGGGCGCGCTTGATTTCGCTGTCCCAGTACGCGCCTTTGACCAGGCGGATCATCAGGCGGTGGCGGCTGCGGCGGGCCAGGTCGATCACATAGTCGATCACGTACGGGCAACGCTTCTGGTAGGCCTGGATCACGAAACCGATACCGTTCCAGCCGGTCAGTTGCGGCTCGAAGCACAGGCGCTCGAGCAGGTCCAGGGACAACTCGAGGCGGTCGGCTTCTTCGGCGTCGATGTTCAGGCCGATGTCGTACTGTTTGGCCAGCAAGGTCAGCGACAAGAGGCGCGGGTACAACTCGTCCATCACCCGCTCGTACTGCGCGCGGCTGTAACGCGGGTGCAGGGCGGAAAGCTTGATGGAGATGCCTGGGCCTTCATAGATCCCACGGCCGTGGGACGCCTTGCCGATGGAATGAATGGCTTGTTCGTACGAGGCCAGGTACTTCTGCGCATCGTGCTCGGTGAGCGCGGCTTCCCCGAGCATGTCGTAGGAGTAGCGAAAGCCCTTGGCTTCGAACTTGCTCGCATTGGCCAGGGCTTCGGCGATGGTTTCGCCGGTGACGAACTGCTCGCCCATCAGGCGCATGGCCATGTCGACGCCCTTGCGGATCATCGGCTCGCCGCTTTTGCCGATGATGCGGCTCAGGGACGAGGTCAAGCCGGCTTCGTTATGGGTGGCGACCAGTTTGCCGGTCAACAGCAGGCCCCAGGTGGCGGCATTGACGAACAGCGACGGGCTGTTACCCAGGTGCGGGTGCCAGTTGCCGGTGCTGATCTTGTCGCGGATCAGTGCATCGCGAGTGCCCTTGTCCGGGATGCGCAGCAGCGCTTCGGCCAGGCACATCAGCGCCACGCCTTCCTGGGACGACAGGGAAAATTCCTGCAGCAGGCCCTGAACAATACCGGCACGGCCGCCGGCGCTCTTCTGGTTGCGCAGTTTCTCGGCAATCGTGGCGGCCAATTTGTGGGTGGCTTCGGCCATGTCGGCCGGCAGACGGGCCTGTTCGATCAGCATCGGCACCACTTCCGGCTCGGGGCGACGGTAAGCGGCGGTGATCGAGGCGCGCAATACGGACTGCGGCAGGATGCTCTCGGCGAACTCAAGGAAGCACTGGTGCGCGTTGTCGGCCTGGACCTCGCCCGCATCATCGGCGTCCTTGTTGCTCAAGCCATTGAGCTCGTTCAGGGTTGCACCACCCTCGAGTTTCTCCAGGTAATTGAAAATTGCCTGTTTGATCAGCCAGTGCGGCGTGCGATCAATGGAGGACGCGGCGGCCTTGAGGCGTTCGCGGGTCGGGTCGTCGAGTTTGACCCCAAGGGTGGTCGTAGCCATATTCTTATCCTCATGGGTGCCACTACCGAGTGGCATCTGCTGGTGGCAAGATTAGCTTTGCCCATGGCGAGGTGCAACCGGGTGCAACCCTTTTTGTTCATGAAATTTACGACGCTTGATCGGAAAAAATCCGGCCTTTGACCGAATCCGCTGCTTGTCGGTGCATTTGCTTCTGAGATTGAATGTTCTTGCTCCGAAAAGGAGCAAAAACACGGTGTTTGTGCGCAAAAGCGCGAAGGTGCAACTTATTCGCAAGAAACTGGTTGCACCTTATTTGCATTGTTGAATAGCATTCGCGCACCAAGGTGCAACCACCTCTACGGTTTGGTTCATCGGCTGGCGGCTTTCCTGGGGAAACGCCAGTCATAAATGCGCGGCATTCAGTATCGTTTATCGGGTTACTACCGGTAGCGGTCTGACAGACCGTCGCTACATAAAAACAAAGCCAGGGCGTCACTTCTATGAGCGTTAGCAACCCCACCCTGATCACGTTCGTGATCTATATCGCAGCAATGGTGCTGATCGGCCTGATGGCCTATCGCTCCACCAACAACCTTTCCGATTACATCCTTGGCGGTCGCAGCCTCGGTAGCGTGGTGACAGCCTTGTCCGCCGGTGCTTCCGATATGAGTGGCTGGTTGTTGATGGGCCTGCCGGGCGCGATCTACATGTCGGGCTTGTCGGAAAGCTGGATCGCCATCGGCCTGATCGTCGGTGCCTACCTCAATTGGCTGTTCGTGGCCGGTCGCCTGCGGGTGCAGACCGAACACAATGGCGACGCCCTGACCCTGCCGGATTACTTCTCCAGCCGCTTCGAAGATAAAAGCGGCCTGCTGCGGATCATTTCCGCCGTGGTGATCCTGGTGTTCTTCACCATTTACTGCGCCTCCGGCATCGTGGCCGGTGCGCGTCTGTTCGAAAGCACCTTCGGCATGTCCTACGAGACGGCGTTGTGGGCCGGTGCCGCGGCGACCATTGCCTACACCTTTATCGGCGGTTTCCTGGCGGTCAGTTGGACCGACACCGTGCAAGCCACGCTGATGATCTTCGCGTTGATCCTGACGCCGATTATCGTACTGCTGGCCACCGGCGGCGTGGACACTACCTTCCTGGCCATCGAAGCCCAGGACCCGACCAACTTCGACATGCTGAAAAACACCACCTTCATCGGCATCATCTCGCTGATGGGCTGGGGCCTGGGTTACTTCGGCCAGCCGCACATTCTCGCGCGGTTCATGGCGGCGGATTCGGTGAAGTCGATTGCCAAGGCGCGTCGCATCTCCATGACCTGGATGATTCTGTGCCTGGGTGGCACCGTGGCGGTGGGCTTCTTCGGCATCGCTTACTTCTCGGCGCATCCCGAGGTGGCCGGTCCCGTGACCGAAAACCCTGAGCGCGTGTTTATCGAACTGGCCAAGATCCTGTTCAACCCATGGATTGCCGGTGTCCTGCTGTCGGCCATCCTCGCGGCCGTGATGAGCACCCTGAGCTGCCAGTTGCTGGTGTGCTCCAGCGCCCTGACCGAAGATTTCTACAAGGCCTTCCTGCGCAAGGGCGCTTCCCAGCTTGAACTGGTATGGGTCGGTCGGATCATGGTGCTGGTGGTGGCCTTGATCGCCATCGCCATGGCCGCCAACCCGGAAAACCGCGTGCTGGGCCTGGTCAGCTACGCCTGGGCCGGTTTCGGCGCTGCCTTCGGTCCTGTGGTGCTGATCTCGGTCATCTGGAAACACATGACCCGCAACGGCGCACTGGCCGGCATCCTGGTGGGCGCGATCACCGTGATCGTGTGGAAACACTTCGAGTTGCTCGGCCTGTACGAAATCATCCCAGGCTTCATCTTCGCCAGCCTGGCGATCTACTTCGTGAGCAAGATGGGTGCACCGACTGCCGGTATGGTCGAGCGCTTTGATGCGGCGGAAAAAGACTACAACCTCAACAAGTAATACCGCTGGGCGTTGATCGCCCAGTCATCGAAAAGAAGGCCTGCGTCCGATGGATGCGGGCCTTTTTTTTGCCTGAGCGATCAGGCCTTGAGGATTCCGGCATCGCCGATGTAGGACCTTACTTATTTTCCGGAGCAGTGCCCGACTCGGTAAACGGCTGTTGCAGAATCGCTCACTCACCTTTCTGCAGAGAAACACCGGATGTTCGCTCCTGCCAATCAAAGTGCCTTTAATCTGACCCTGGATGGGAAGCCTTGTGATCTCAAGGTTCATGGATTCATGGGCGATGAATTTATCAGCCTGCCCTTTCGCTTTGACCTTGAGTTGGTCAGCGAACAACCCGACCTTGACCTCGACAGCCTTCTGCACCGCCAGGCATTCCTGGGGTTCGACGCTCAGGGCCATGGCATTCATGGCCAGGTTTACCGCGTCGCGCAAGGCGATTCGGGCAAGCGCCTGACCCGTTACCAGATCACCCTGGTGCCGCAGTTGGCGTATCTGGAACACAGCACTCACCAACGGATATTTCAGCAAAAAACCGTGCCGCAGATCATTGCGCGGGTGCTGGAGGCTCAGGAAATCCAGGCCGATACCTTCGTGTTTCGCCTGAGCGGTCAATATCCCGAGCGCGAATACTGTGTTCAGTTCGACGAAACCGATTTGCAGTTCATCCAGCGCCTGTGCGTTGAGTCGGGCATTCACTACCACTTTCAGCACAGTCCCGAGCGCCACTTGCTGGTGTTTGGCGATGACCAGAGTGTGTTCAGGCAGCCGGACCAGGAAACGCCCTACCTGGCCGGTTCCGGGATGGTGGCCGGGGCCCCCGCGATCAAGCGCTTTATGTTGCGGCTCGAAACCCGCACTGCCGGCGTGAACCTGCGGGCCTACGACTTCAAAAAGCCCAGCCTGGTATTGGAAGGCACGGCCTCCAGCGCGCAACGCCCCTCCCTCGACGAACAACGCTACCCTGGTGATTTTACGGACCGAGCGCACGGCAAGTACCTGGCGCAACGTGTGTTGGAGCGCCATCGCAGTGACTTTCGCCAGGCCAGCGGCATCAGCGACCAGCCGGCCCTGGTCACCGGGCAGTTTCTGAAGATGGCCGATCACCCGCGTCAGGAGTGGAATGAACTGTGGCTGGTCACCCAGCTGCACCATACCGGGCAGCAGCCGCAAGTATTGGAGGAGTCTGCGCCTGAGACCTATGGGGATGACGTGCCCGCAGGCTACAGCAACGAATTTGTCGTGACGCCTTGGGAGGTGCCGTTCCGAACGCCTGTGATCATGACCCGGCCACAGCTGTCGGGTTACCAGAACGCGGTGGTCACCGGGCCTGTCGGCAGTGAGGTGCACTGCGACGAATACGGTCGGGTCAAGGTGCAGATGGCCTGGGATCGCGACGGGGAACACAACGAACACTCCAGTTGCTGGCTGCGCGTGGCGAGCGGCTGGGCCCATGATCGTTACGGGGCGGTGCTGACCCCGCGCGTCGGCATGGAAGTGCTGGTGGGCTTCGTCGATGGCGACGTGGACATGCCGCTGGTGATGGGCTGCCTGCCCAACGCAGCGAATCGTTTGCCCCTCGATCTGCCGGCGGACAAGACTCGCAGTATCTTTCGCAGCCAGAGCAGCCCCGGTGGTGGCGGCTACAACGAACTGCGCATCGAGGACCGCAAGGGCGCCGAGGAGATTTACCTGCGCGCCCAGCGCGACTGGACCCAGCACGTGTTGCATGACCAGCAGGTGCAGGTCGATAACCAGCGCCGGGTTACGGTGGGCGGCGAGTCGCACCATGAGTTGCAGGGCGAAGAGCAACGCATCACTCACGGCAATCGCCTGACTGAACTCAAGCAGGATGACCACCTGGTGATCGGCGGTTCGCAGCACATGCGTGCCGGTTGCACCCTTCAATTGGGGGCAGGGCAGAGCATCGTCATCGATGCGGGGGCCAGCGTTACGATTCAGGCGGGAGGGCAGTCGATCACGCTGTCGGCGGGCGGCATTTTCAGCAGTGTGCCGATCCAGCCTGGCGGGGCGCCTGCCGCTACGATGGCGCCGTTGACGCCTGGGTTGAAGGAGGCGCTGCAAGCGGTTATCCCGCTCCCCCTGAGCCCTGTGCAAGTGGCCACCCTCAAGCGCAGTGCGCCGTTTTGCGAGGAATGCGAGCGCTGCCGTGCCGGGCAGTGCGATATCAGCGGGCATGCACGGAGTGTTTCCTGATGCGCACACCCCTGGACCCCCGCAGCTGGCTGGCGCAGTGCCCTTTACTTGCCGATGAGCGAATTTATGCCGTACTCGGCAATGCCAGCGACGCCGGGCCGCTCGCTGCCTGGCAAGCCACGGCGGCGGGGCCGCTGCCCCAAGCGATCTGGGCAGGCACGGCCTACGCCCAGTGGGAGGCGGTGATGCCTTACGTGGGCATCGTCGAGCCGGGCAGCGCGTTTCTCGATTGGGTAGCCGCCGCGCCAGCCGACGATTGGGGGTGGCTGGCGGTATCTTCCAGTCCACTGGAAAGCGTGGTCGCCCACCTGCAAGGCTTGAGCAAGGTGTTCCTGCCCAATGACCAGGCGGTGTTTTTCCGCTTCTGGGATGGCGCCCGGTTTGGGCCGATGTGGCAGCACCTGGATGACCAGGCAGGCGCGGTCTTGCCGGTGTTTGGGCGTTACCTGATCAATGGCCGCCCGCTGACGGTGGCAACTGGACCGGTCACGCCAGCTCAAGCGTGCCCGTGGTGGCGAGTGCCTGCGTCGTTGCTCAGGCACCTGGAGGAACAGTCGCCGGTCGTGCTGATCGACAACCTGCTGCAATGGCTGCAAGCGCAGCGTCCTGATCTGTGCGCGGCCTTCACGCCGGCCACCTTGCAGCACAAACTGGGCTGGTTCGTGCGCGGGCGGGGGGGCAGTCATTCTGCGCTGGTCGATTACCTCCAGTCGCAGCTGAGTTAGACAAAGACGCCAACCCGCCATGCGGCCCTGCACCTTTGCGCCGGTAGAAGGTAAACTTCGCCCCCTGCGCAGGAGCAACCATGAATTATCGTCACGCCTTTCACGCCGGCAACCACGCCGATGTCTTCAAACACCTGACCTTGACCCGCCTCATCGCCCTGATGTCGCGCAAGGAGCAGCCGTTCGCCTACCTCGATACCCACGCCGGCATTGGTCTGTACGACCTGCAGGGTGACCAGGCCAACCGCACCGGTGAATACCTGGAAGGCATCGCCCGCCTGTGGGGCGCCAACGACCTGCCGCCGCTCACCGCCGATTACATGCGTGTGCTGCACGAGATGAACCCGGATGGCCAGTTGCGCTACTACCCGGGCTCGCCGGAGCTGGCGCGGCGCCTGACGCGGCCTCAGGACCGTGTGTTGCTCAACGAAAAACACCCGGAAGACGGCGTGCTGCTCAAGGACAACATGAAGGGTGATCGCCGAGTCAAAGTGCACCTGGGCGAAGGCTGGCATGTGCCGCGCGCCTTGTTGCCAGTACCGGAAAAGCGCGCGCTGATGCTGATCGACCCACCGTTCGAAAAGCTCGACGAAATGCAGCGCTGCGCGGCGTCCCTCAAGGAAGCCGTGAGCCGCATGCGCCAGACCGTCGCAGCGATCTGGTACCCGGTGAAAGACCCGCGCATGCTGCGCCGCTTTTACCAGGACCTGGCCGGCACCGGCGCGCCGAAACTGTTGCGCGTGGAGCTGCTGGTGCACCCGCTGGACACGCCCAACACCCTGACCGGCTCGGGCCTGGCGATTGCCAACCCGCCGTGGGGGCTGGAAGAGGAATTGCGTGAACTGCTGCCATGGCTGTCCAAGAAGCTTGGCCAGACCCAGGGTGGCTGGCAGATGGATTGGCTTATCGCTGAGTAACTAATCTCAATACAAACGCAGAACCCAATGTGGGAGGGGGCTTGCCCCCGATTGCTGGGTGTCAGTCATTGCATCTGTAACTGACACTCCGCTATCGGGGGCAAGCCCCCTCCCACATTTTTTAATCTGTGTTGTGCTTTAGATCGGGCAGGTCACGCCAGTGCCGCTGATCCATGGATTGGCTTCTCGCTGGGTAACCGGCTTTGAAGCAAAGCAAGGACCCAATGTGGGAGGGGGCTTGCCCCCGATTGCTGGGTGTCAGTCATTACATCTGTAACTGACACTCCGCTATCGGGGGCAAGCCCCCTCCCACATTTTTAACCTGTGTTGCTCTTTAGATCGGGCAGGTCGCGCCAGTGCCGCTGATCCAGGATTGGCTTCTCGCTGGGTAACCGGCTCTGAAGCCAAGCAAGGACCCAATGTGGGAGGGGGCTTGCCCGCGATTGCTGGGTGTCAGTCATTACATCTGTAACTGACACTCCGCTATCGGGGGCAAGCCCCCTCCCACATTTTTTAATCTGTGTTGTGCTTTAGATCGGGCAGGTCACGCCGGTGCCGCCGATGCCGCAATAGCCCTGCGGGTTCTTCGCCAGGTACTGCTGGTGATACGCCTCGGCGAAGTACACCGTCGGCGCTTCGTCGATTTCGGTGGTGATCTCACCCAGACCGGCCTTGGTCAGTTCTTGCTGATACGCCTCGGCACTGGCCTTGGCCGCTGCCAGTTGCTCCGGCGTGGTGGCATAGATCACCGAACGGTATTGGCTGCCGATGTCGTTGCCCTGGCGCATGCCCTGGGTCGGGTTGTGCAGTTCCCAGAACATCTTCAGCAGGTCTTCGTATTTCACTTTGGCCTGGTCGTAGACCACCAGCACCACTTCGCTGTGGCCGGTCAGGCCCGAGCAGACTTCTTCGTAGGTCGGGTTCGGCGTGAAGCCGCCGGCGTAGCCGACCACGGTACTGACCACCCCGTCGCGCTCCCAGAATTTGCGCTCGGCGCCCCAGAAGCAACCGAGGCCGAAGATCGCGAAACCGACGTCGTCGGTAAAAGGGCCCAGCAACGGGTTGCCGTTGACGAAGTGAGTTTCGGGCAATGCCATCGGGGTTTCACGGCCGGGCAAGGCTTGTTCTTGAGTAGGCAGCACGTTTTTGTTCACCAGAATTTCCGAGCGCAAGACCATGATCAGTCCTCTCGTCAGGTTGAGTAACAGTAAATTTTCAGACAGCCAGTGTGCCCGAGTGTTACCGCGCTGTCAGGCAATTGGCCCGCGTGGATAACGTTTGAGCTTTTCCAGCAGCTCTGCGCCGGGGATTGGCCGGTCGAACAGATAGCCCTGGCCCACGTCGCAACGATGCCGGCGCAGGAACGCCAGTTGCTCGGCGGTCTCGATACCTTCGGCCACCACCTTGAGCTTGAGGTTGTGAGCCATGGCGATGACCGCCGAGGTGATCTCCATGTCGTCCTGGTTGTCCGGGATTTCGTGGATAAAGCTGCGGTCGATCTTAATGATGTCGATGGGGAATTTTTTCAAGTAGCTCAGCGACGAGTAACCGGTACCGAAGTCGTCCATGGCCAGGGTCAGGCCAAAACTCTTCAGTTGGTCCAGTTGCTGGCGTGTGTCTTCGGTGGCTTCCAGCAGCAGGCCTTCGGTCAGCTCCAGCTCCAGCAGGTTGGCCGGCAACTGTTCCTCCTTGAGGATCGTGGCAATCGAGGCCACCAGGTCCGGGTCGGAAAACTGCTTGGGCGACAGGTTGATCGCCACCTGCAAATTACCCAGGCCCGCGGCCGTCAATCGACGGCTCATGCGGCACGCCTGCCGGGCGACCCACTTGCCGATGGGGATGATCAAGCCGGTCTCTTCGGCCACGCTGATGAACTGGTCGGGGCGGATCATGCCCTTTTCCGGGTGGTTCCAGCGCAACAGCGCTTCCATGCCCAGCAGGCGACCACTGCGCAGGCACAGCTTGGGCTGGTAGAACACGTCCAGCTCATTCTGGGTCAGGGCGCGGCGCAGGTTGTTTTCCACAAACAGCTTGTAGCTGGCCTCGGCATTCAGCGCTTCGGTAAACACCTGTACCTGGTGTTTGCCGTTGGCCTTGGCCTTGTGCAGGGCCAGGCCGGCGTTGCGCATCAGGGTCTGCGGGTCGCGCCCGTGCAGCGGCGCGCAGGCGAGGCCCACGGAGCCGGTCACGCTGATCAACTGGTTGTCGACGAACATCGGTTTGTCGAGGGTGGCCAGTAACTGGCTGGCCACCTGCTGGCCGGTCTCCATGTCGGCATCGTCAAGCAGCACCGCAAACTCGTTACTGGCAAAGCGCGCCAGGCTGCCGCCGCTGCTCAAACTGTTGCGCAGACGACGGGCCAGGCTGATCAGCAGCTTGTCACCGGTCTGGTGGCCGAGGCTGTCGTTGATCCGCTTGAAGTTGTCGATGTCCACCAGCAGCAGGCTGATCGGGCTGTCGCTGTCGCGGGCAAAGCGCTCATCGAGGTTGCGGATGAACGCCGGGCGGTTGCCCAGGTTGGTCAGGTTGTCGGTGTAGGCCAGGCGTTCGATGCGCTGTTGCGCCAGCTTGGTCTGGGTAATGTCTTCGTAGATGCCGATGTAATGGGTCAACTCCCGGTTGTCGCCATATACCTTGGAAATCGACAACTGGCCCCAGTAGGGTTCAAGGTTTTTGCGCCGGCTTTTGAATTCGCCTTGCCAGCTGTTGCTTTTGGCCAGGACCGACGGCGCGTCGAACAGCAACTCGCTGAGGTTCTCCAGGGCCGGCAACTGCGCCAGGCGGTGGCCGTGCACCTCTTCGGCGCTGTATTGGGTAATGGCGGTAAAGCTTGGGTTGACGTACTCCACCACGCCATCGCAATTGACCAGCAGAAACGCGTTGGCGCTCTGTTCCACCGCGCGCTGGAACAGGTGCAGGGCGCTGGTGGCGGTGCGCCGGTTGTGGTTGTTGATGACTTGGGCGAACTGGTCCGCCAGCTCGCCGGCAAAGGCGATCTCATCGGACTGCCATGCTCGCGAACTGCCGCTTTGCTCCAGGCACAGCACGCCGACGACCTGGCCATCCACGCGGATGCTCGCGTCGAGCATGGCGTGGACATCCTTGGCGATCAGGCTTTCGGCCATTTCCCGGGTGCGCGGGTCGCGCACGGCATGGGTGGCATCGATGGCGCGGCTGCTGTGCAGGGCTTCGAGGTAGTCGGGGAAGCAGCTGGCGTCGATCGCTTCGGGCAAATAGTGGCGTTGATCGGCGCGCAGATAGGCCGAAATCGGCACCAGGTGCTGGCCGTCCAGATTCCAGATGCTGGCGCGATCGATCTGATAGATGTCGCAGGCGCTGCGGGTGATCAGTTCGGCGGCTTCTTGCAGCGAATTGGGCGTGGTGTAGCGCTGGCGGGCCAGCAGCAGGATCAACTCCTGCTGGGCGCGTACCCGCTCCAGGTGCTGCAGTTGCTCCTGCTGCGCACGCTGGTTGAGTTCCAGGGCGATTTGCAGGCGGCTGTTCTGGTTTTCCAGGTCGGCGGTCGGCACCGTGACGGGCAGTTCGCTGAACAGGCCATCCACCACCATCAGGTAGCCGCGCAGCAGGTGACGGTTGTGCTGTTTGTAGGCCTCGCCCATTTCGAGCAGGCTCAGCGGGCCATCGCTGGTGTGCAGGGTGTAGCGCACCAGGTAGTGGGCGCTGTGGCTCAGTTGCTGCTGGATCGCGTCGTGCAGTTGATAGCGCGCCTGGGGCTCCATCAGGCTGGCGTACGGCGTGCCCAGCAGGGCGCACAGTTCGACCGCCGGCAAGCCGAATTGGCGCTCGCAATTGGGGTCAAGGTAGAGCAGCGCCCAGCTTGCCTCATTCAGCCGCTCGAAACGCAGCATACCGAGGCGCGAAGGCACCGGTAATTGCGTCACTACCTCGGTCGCCATTCGGGCAACATCGGGTTGGCTTTTCATGGGGGAAACTCGCTTGGGAAAATGCGCACGGCGCCGGGCTCACGCCCTCTTTTACTGTTGCTTGCGGCAAGGTTGCATCATGCGGCACGCACTGACAAGAGAGGATGAAGGCTAAGTGCTATAAGGGTGTTATCGGCCACCCGGGGGATTTCTGCAATCAGGGTGACAGAAGGTGTACAAGCCTGTCCTGTGTGTACAAAAAATCCAAAAAAAGCCCCGCCAAGTGGCGGGGTTGAGGTACGAGCGTGGCGCTCGGAAATCGAGGCGGCAATGGCCTCCCGCCAGGGGAGGCCGTTGCGGCTTACAGCAGGATGGTGCGGATGTCGTTGAGCAACTGGCTCAGGCGCTGGGTGAAGCGTGCCGCTGCGGCGCCGTTGATCACGCGGTGATCGTAGGACAGCGACAGTGGCAGCATCAGCTTGGGCTGGAACGCTTTACCGTCCCACACCGGCTGGATAGTCGCCTTGGACACACCCAGGATCGCCACTTCCGGCGCGTTGACGATTGGCGTGAAGCCCGTACCGCCAATGTGCCCGAGGCTGGAGATGGTGAAGCACGCGCCCTGCATGTCGTCCGGGGTGAGCTTCTTGTCGCGGGCCTTGGCGGCCAACGCAGCCGCTTCGCCAGCCAGTTGCAGCAGGCTCTTCTGGTCGACGTTCTTGATGACCGGTACCAGCAGGCCGTCAGGGGTGTCGACCGCAAAGCCGATGTTCACGTACTTCTTGCGGATGATCGCTTTGCCGCTTGGCGCCAGCGAGCTGTTGAAGTCCGGCAGTTCCTTGAGCAGGTGTGCACAGGCCTTGAGCAGCAGGGGCAGCACGGTCAGCTTCACGCCGGCCTTCTCGGCCACGGCTTTCTGCGCAACGCGGAAGGCTTCCAGGTCGGTGATATCGGCCTGGTCGAACTGAGTCACGTGCGGGATGTTCAGCCAGCTCGCGTGCAGGCCGGCCGCGCCGATTTGCATCAGGCGAGTCATCGGCACTTCTTCGATTTCGCCGAAACGGCTGAAATCCACGGTACGGATCGGCGGAATGCCCGAGCCCCCGGTAGCGCCACCGGCAGCTGGCGCTTCCTTGGCCTTCTGCATCATGGCCTTGACGTAAGCCTGCACGTCTTCCTTCAGCACGCGACCGTGAGGACCGCTGGCCGAGACGGCGCTCAGCTCGACGCCGAATTCACGGGCCAGTTGGCGTACAGCCGGGCCGGCGTGAACTTTGGCTCCGCTTGGCGCGGGTGCGGGTGCAGCAGGGGCCGGAGCGGCCTCGGCTTTTGCAGCAGGCGCAGGGGCGGCAGCAGCCGGAGCAGCTTCAGCCTTGGCAGCCGGAGCGGCGGCCGGTGCTGGAGCGGCCGCAGGCGCAGCGCCTTGTACTTTCAGCTTGAGGATGAAGTCACCGGTGCCGACTTCGTCTTCCAGCTTGACCGCAATGCTTTCCACCACGCCGGCAGCCGGCGATGGGATTTCCATGGAGGCCTTGTCGGACTCCAGGGTGATCAGCGACTGGTCGGCTTCGACGGTGTCGCCGACCTTGACCAGCAGCTCGATGATCTTGGCCTTGCCCGACGAGCCGATGTCCGGGACGTGAATGTCCTGGACGGTGGCGGCGGCAGGTGCGGCAGCCGGGGCCGCTGGGGCCTCGGCGGCAGCGGCAGGCTGTTCAGCAGCAGGTGCAGGTGCAGCGGCAGCCGCAGGCGCTGCATCGGCAGCACCTTCGATTTCCAGCTCCAGCAGTTCGTCGCCTTCTTTCAGGCGGTCGCCCAGCTTCACTTTCAGGCTCTTGACCACGCCGGCCTTGGGAGCAGGGATTTCCATGCTCGCCTTGTCCGACTCCAGGGTCAGGATGCTCTGGTCGGCTTCGACGGTGTCGCCGACCTTCACAAACAGCTCGATTACTTCACCTTCACCGCTGCCGATGTCAGGTACGCGAATGAGTTCGCTCACAAAAAGTCTCCTCAGCAGTCCAGTGGGTTGCGTTTTTCCGGGTTGATCCCGAACTTGACGATGGCGTCAGCCACCACCTTGGGTTCGATCTCACCACGGTCAGCCAAGGCTTCCAGGGCTGCCAACACCACGAAGTGACGGTCGACTTCGAAGAAGTGACGCAGCTTCTTGCGGCTGTCACTGCGACCGAAACCGTCGGTGCCCAGGACTTTGAATTCCTTGGACGGGACCCACTGGCGAATTTGTTCAGCAAACAGTTTCATGTAGTCGGTAGAGGCGATGACCGGACCCTTACGGCCGGCCAGGCATTCTTCGACATAGCTCTTGGCTGGCTTCTGGCCAGGGTGCAGACGGTTGCTGCGCTCTACGGCCAGGCCGTCGCGACGCAGTTCGTTGAAGCTGGTCACGCTCCACACGTCGGCGCCGACGTTGAATTCGTCACGCAGGATCTTCGCCGCTTCACGCACTTCGCGCAGGATGGTGCCGGAGCCCATCAGCTGTACGTGGTGCGCCGCTTCCCTGGTGTCTTCCTCGAGCAGGTACATGCCCTTGATGATGCCTTCTTCCACGCCGGCCGGCATGGCTGGCTGCTGGTAGGACTCGTTCATCACGGTGATGTAGTAGAAAACGTCCTGCTGCTCTTCGGTCATCTTCTTCATGCCGTCCTGGATGATCACCGCCAGCTCGTAGCCGTAGGTTGGATCAAAGGTGCGGCAGTTCGGGATGGTGGCAGCCAGGATGTGGCTGTGACCGTCTTCGTGTTGCAGGCCTTCGCCGTTGAGCGTGGTGCGGCCGGCGGTGCCGCCGATCAGGAAACCACGGGTACGGCTGTCGCCGGCTGCCCAGGCCAGGTCGCCAATACGCTGGAAGCCGAACATCGAGTAGAAGATGTAGAACGGCAGCATCGGCTGGTTGTGGCTGGAGTACGAAGTACCGGCAGCGATGAAGGAGCTCATGGCGCCCGCTTCGTTGATGCCTTCTTCGAGGATCTGGCCCTTCTTGTCTTCCTTGTAGAACATCACCTGGTCTTTATCGACTGGCTCGTAGAGCTGGCCGACGGAGGAGTAGATGCCCAACTGGCGGAACATGCCTTCCATACCGAAGGTACGGGCTTCGTCCGGGATGATCGGGACGATGCGCGAACCGATTTCCTTGTCCTTGACCAGTTGCGCAAGGATGCGCACGAAGGCCATGGTGGTGGAGATTTCACGGTCGCCCGAGCCGTCCAGGATAGCCTTGAGGGTATCGAGTGGCGGCGTCGGGATGCTCATGCTCTTGGCGCGGCGTTGCGGCACGAAACCGCCCAGGGCGCTACGGCGCTCGCTGAGGTAGCGGGCTTCGGCGCTGTTCGGCTCCGGCTTGAAGAACGGCAGGTTCTCCAGCTCTTCGTCCTTGACCGGGATGTCGAAGCGGTCGCGGAACAGCTTCAGGCTGTCGACGTCGACTTTCTTGGTGTTGTGCGCGGTGTTCTTCGCTTCGCCGGCACCGGTGCCATAACCCTTGATGGTCTTGGCCAGGATGACGGTCGGTTGTTCCTTGTGGTTGACCGCTTCGTGGTACGCCGCGTAGACCTTGTACGGGTCGTGGCCGCCACGGTTGAGTTTCCAGATCTCGTCGTCGGACAGGTCGGCAACCATCGCCTTGAGTTCAGGCGTGTTGAAGAAGTGCTCGCGAACGAACGCGCCGTCTTTGGCCTTGTAGTTCTGGTACTCGCCGTCGATGACTTCGTCCATGCGACGTTGCAGGATACCGTCGACGTCCTTGGCCAGCAGTGGGTCCCAGAAACGGCCCCAGATGACTTTGGTCACGTTCCAGTGAGCACCGCGGAACACGCCTTCGAGTTCCTGGATGATCTTGCCGTTGCCGCGAACCGGGCCGTCGAGGCGCTGCAGGTTGCAGTTGATGACGAAGATCAGGTTGTCCAGCTTCTCGCGGCCGGCCAGGGAGATGGCGCCCAGGGATTCCGGCTCGTCGCACTCGCCGTCGCCCAGGAAGCACCAGACTTTCTGCTTGCCTTCGGGGATGAAGCCACGGGCTTCCAGGTACTTCATGAAACGCGCCTGGTAGATCGCCTGGATCGGGCCCAGGCCCATGGATACAGTCGGGAACTGCCAGAAATCAGGCATCAGCCAGGGGTGCGGGTAGGACGACAGGCCCTGACCGTCGACTTCCTGGCGGAAGTTGTTCATTTGTTCTTCGCTGATGCGACCTTCCATGAACGCACGGGCGTAGACGCCTGGCGAGGTGTGGCCCTGGAAGTAGATCAGGTCGCCGCCATGTTCGTCGGTCGGGGCCTGGAAGAAGTAGTTGAAGCCGATGTCATACAGGGTTGCGCTGGAAGCGAAGCTGGAGATGTGACCGCCCAGGTCCGAATCTTTCAAGTTCGTGCGCATTACCATCGCCATGGCGTTCCAGCGTACCAGCGAGCGAATGCGGCGTTCCATGAACAGGTCGCCAGGCATGCGTGCTTCGTGGGTAACGGGGATGGTGTTGCGGTATGGCGTGGTGATGGCGTAAGGCAACTGCGAGCCGCTGCGGGTCGCGAGTTCGCCCATACGGGTCATCAGGTAATGAGCACGGTCTTCGCCTTCTTTGTCGAGAACCGATTCCAGGGCGTCCAGCCATTCCTGGGTTTCGACGGGATCGAGGTCTTGCATGGCTTGCTCCAGGGCGGAAAGGCTACCAGAATCGGTTGCCTGAAGTTTGCGACTGGCCTTGTGGGCAGACGACATAAATTCTTGGATGGCCGAAGGTTGCTTCGGCGTCCTGTAGTTTTACTACAAATCGTCGGCCATTTCAGCCTTTCGAATGTATATACGAGTAGTAAAACTACACAAGACCGAGCGTATGGCTCGGTCTGGCTGGTGAGCATAATCGTTATTGTTGGTCTATTGCGAACAAGAAAAGGTGAAAGTTTGATGTTGCCTGCCAAGATTAATTTAATTTCAGCTATTTCTAACTTTTGTTCGACAGTCCTTCATCGAGCAGGGCTCCTGCGTTCACAACTACACGCCATTTACCCGCCGATCAAGGATAGACCATGAGCCTTCCTACGCTGGCCGAACTGCCGGCCATTCTGTTGCCTTACGCCAGTCGGGCCGAGCAGTCATTTCGTGACGCCGTGGCCGCGCTGGATGACGATCATGGCCTTTCTGGCTGGACGCCGCAACGCTGGGCCGACTTCGCGCGGGTGTGCGCCGCCAGTGATTTCGTGATTGAACAGAGTGTTCGTGACCCTTTGATGTTGCTCGAGCTGGTGGCCTGGGGCGAGCTGGACCGGGGTTTTGCGCCGGGTGAACTGTGCGGGCAGATTGCCGGTGCCGTGCAACAGGCTGAAACAGAAGAGCAGATGGGCCGTGTACTGCGCCGCCAGCGCACGCGCCAGCAGGTGCGCATCATCTGGCGCGACCTGACCCGCCAGGCAGACCTGGTGCAAACCTGTCGCGACCTCTCCGACATGGCCGACGCCTGTATCGACCAGGCCTACCAGTGGCTGTACCAGCGCCATTGCGTGCAGTTCGGCACGCCAACCGGGCGGCGCAGCGGCGAGGCGCAGCACATGGTCATCCTCGGCATGGGCAAGCTCGGGGCCGTGGAACTGAACCTGTCGTCGGATATCGACCTGATCTTCGCCTACCCCGAAGGCGGCGAGACAGTGGGGGTCAAGCGCGCCCTGGATAACCAGGAGTTTTTCATCCGTCTTGGTCAAAAATTGATCAAGGCGCTCGACCCGATGACGGTCGACGGTTTTGTCTTCCGCGTCGACATGCGCCTGCGCCCCTACGGTTCGGCGGGCGCGCTGGTACTCAGCTTCAATGCGCTGGAGCAGTACTACCAGGACCAGGGCCGCGACTGGGAACGTTACGCCATGATCAAGGCCCGTGTCGTCGCCGGAGACCAGGTGGCCGGCGCGCAACTGCTCGACATGCTGCGCCCGTTCGTCTATCGCCGTTACCTGGACTTCTCGGCCATCGAAGCGCTGCGCACCATGAAGCAGTTGATCCAGCAGGAAGTGCGGCGCAAGGGCATGGCCGACAATATCAAGCTGGGTTCGGGCGGTATTCGCGAGGTGGAATTTATCGCCCAGGCGTTTCAACTGATCCACGGTGGTCGCGACCTCAGCCTGCAGCAACGCCCGCTGTTGAACGTGCTCGGCACCCTGGAAGGCCAGGGCTACCTGCCGCCAGCGGTGATTGCCGAGCTGCGCAATGGCTACGAATTCCTGCGTTACACCGAGCACGCGATCCAGGCGATTGCCGACCGCCAGACCCAAATGCTCCCGGACAGCCCCGAAGACCAGGCGCGTATTGCCTTCATGCTGGGCTTCGCCGATTGGGCCGCGTTCCACGAGCGCTTGATGTATTGGCGTGGGCGGGTGGATTGGCATTTCCGCCAAGTGATTGCCGACCCTGATGAAGAAGAGGGTGAAGAAAGCGAGTTGGTCGTCGGCGGGGAGTGGCTGCCGCTGTGGGAAGAGTCCCAGGACGACGACGCGGCCTGCCGCCAATTGGGCGAAGGCGGCTTTACTGACGCGCCCAAGGCCCTCAAAGCCCTGGCCGGCCTGCGCGGTAGCCCGCAACTGCGCGCCATGCAGCGCCTCGGCCGCGAGCGCCTGGATGCGTTTATCCCGCGCTTGCTGGCCCAGGCTGTCGAACACGCCAATCCGGACCTGGTACTGGAGCGCGTATTGCCCCTGGTGGAAGCCGTCGCCCGGCGTTCCGCTTACCTGGTGCTGCTCACCGAGAATCCCGACGCCCTGCGCCGCCTGCTGACCCTGTGCGCCGCGAGCCCGTGGATCGCCGAGCAGATCACGCGCTTTCCGCTGTTGCTGGATGAATTGCTCAACGAAGGACGCCTGTTCAAGCCACCGCTGGCGCCGGAACTGGCCGCCGAGTTGCGCGAGCGCCTCACGCGCATCCCCGAAGACGACCTTGAGCAGCAGATGGAAGCGCTGCGCCATTTCAAGCTGGCGCACCGTCTGCGCGTGGCGGCCTCGGAAATCGCCGGCAGCCTGCCGTTGATGAAAGTCAGCGACTACCTCACCTGGCTCGCCGAGGCCATTCTCGAGCAAGTGCTGGCCCTGGCCTGGCGCCAGACTGTTGCCCGCCACGGCTCGCCGCAACGGCTGGACGGCAGCCTGTGCGATCCCGGGTTCATCATTGTCGGTTATGGAAAGGTCGGCGGTATCGAACTGGGGCATGGTTCGGACCTGGACCTGGTGTTTATCCATGACGGCGACCCGCAGGCCGATACCGACGGCGCCAAGCCGATCGACGGCGCGCAGTTCTTCACGCGTCTGGGCCAGCGCATCATTCACCTGCTGACCACCCAGACCAACTCCGGCCAGTTGTACGAAGTGGATATGCGTCTGCGACCTTCAGGGGCGTCCGGCTTGCTGGTCAGTTCGCTGGGCGCATTCGACCGCTATCAACAAAATGAAGCCTGGACCTGGGAGCATCAGGCGCTGATTCGCGCACGCGTCCTGGTCGGCAGCCAGGATGTGGGCCATGCATTCGAGCAGGTACGCGCCAACGTGTTGGGGCGTGAGCGGGATCTGGCCAAGCTGCGCCAGGAGGTCAGCGAGATGCGCGCCAAGATGCGCGATAACCTGGGTACCAAGGCCACGGCGGCCGGCAGGGGCGCCAATGCCTTCGAAGCCACGGCGCTGTTCGACCTCAAGCAGGACGCCGGAGGTATCGTCGATATTGAATTTATGGTGCAATACGCCGCTTTGGCGTGGTCTGCGCAACATCCATCGTTGCTGCGCTACACCGACAATATCCGCATCCTCGAGGGCCTGGAGCAGGTCGGGCTGATGCCCGCCGCCGATGCTCACTTGCTGCGTGAAGTGTATAAGGCCTACCGCTCAGCCGCGCACCGCCAAGCCTTGCAGAACGAGGCCGGTACGGTGGCCGGCGACCAGTTCGCCGACGAACGGCGACAGGTGATGCGAATCTGGCAAACGCTGGGCTTGAGCTGAAACACTATTAGGGCGGGGAGGCATAAGCCTCCCCGCATCGTTTGTGGAAATGACATGAATATTCTGATCGTTGGGCCCAGCTGGGTCGGAGACATGGTGATGGCGCAGACACTGTTCCAGTGCCTGCGGCTGCGCTATCCGGACTGCCAGATCGACGTGCTCGCCCCTGAGTGGAGCCGGCCGATCCTTGAGCGCATGCCGCAAGTGCGCAAGGCCTTGAGCTTTCCGCTCGGCCATGGCGCGCTGGAATTGGCGACCCGCCGTCGCATCGGCAAAGCCATGGCCGGCCAGTACGACCAGGCCATCCTGTTGCCCAACTCGCTGAAGTCGGCGCTGGTGCCGTTTTTTGCCGGCATCCCCAAGCGTACCGGCTGGCGCGGCGAGTTTCGCTACGTGCTGCTCAATGACGTACGCACCCTGGACAAAGTCCGCTACCCGCTGATGATCGAACGTTTCATGGCCCTGGCCTACGAACCGGGCGCTGAACTGCCCAAGCCGTACCCGCGCCCCAGCTTGCAGATTGACCCGCTGACCCGCGCTGCGGCGCTGGCCAAGTTCGGCCTGACGCTGGATCGCCCGGTATTGGCGCTGTGCCCGGGCGCCGAGTTCGGCGAGTCCAAGCGCTGGCCGTCGGAGCATTACGCCAAAGTCGCCGAGACCAGGATTCGCGAAGGCTGGCAGGTGTGGCTGTTTGGCTCGAAGAACGATCATTCGGTGGGTGAGGATATTCGCCAGCGCCTGATTCCGGGCCTGCGCGAAGAGGCGGTGAACCTCAGTGGCGAAACGTCCCTGGCCGAGGCCATCGACTTGCTGTCATGCGCCGACGCGGTGGTGTCCAATGATTCGGGCCTGATGCACGTTGCCGCCGCGCTGAACCGTCCCTTGGTGGCGGTGTACGGCTCGACGTCACCCGGTTTCACGCCACCGTTGGCTGACAAGGTCGAAGTGGTGCGCCTGGGCCTGGATTGCAGCCCCTGTTTTGAGCGCACCTGCCGTTTCGGCCACTACAATTGCCTGCGCCAATTGCTGCCGCAGCCGGTGACCGACGCGTTGCAGCGGTTGCAGGGCGACGTGGTCGAGGTTCACTGAGTTGCGGGTACTGGTAATCAAGACCTCATCCCTGGGCGACGTAATCCACGCCTTGCCGGCACTGACCGACGCGGCGCGGGCGATCCCCGGCATCCGTTTCGACTGGGTAGTGGAAGAAGGCTTCGCTGAAATCCCGACCTGGCACCCGGCGGTAGACAAGGTGATCCCGGTGGCGATTCGTCGCTGGCGCAAGAACCTCTGGCAAACCCTCAAGAGCGGCGAATGGCGGCGGTTCAAACAGGCGCTGCAGTCGACCCGGTATGACCTGGTGATCGACGCCCAGGGCCTGTTGAAAAGTGCCTGGCTGACCCGCTACGTGCGGGCGCCGGTAGCCGGGTTCGATAAAAGCTCGGCACGCGAACCCCTGGCGGCGCGCTTTTATTCCCGCCGCCTGGCCGTGGCCCGAGGGCAACATGCCGTGGAGCGTCTGCGCCAACTGTTTGCCGTGGCGTTGGGTTACGACCTGCCCAAGGGCCTGGGCGACTATGGCCTGAGCGTCGAGAAACTGCTGGGCCTGCCGCCGAAGAAACCCTTCGTGCTGCTGCTGCACGGCACGACCTGGGACACCAAGCACTGGCCCGAGGCCTACTGGCGCGAACTGGCCGAACGCATGGGCCGCATGGGCGTGGACGTGAAATTGCCGTGGGGCAGCGCCGTCGAAAAGGCCCGCGCCGAGCGCCTGGCTCAAGGCCTGGCCAACGCCGAAGTGCTGCCAAAACTGAACCTGGCGGGCGTGGCCCGTGTGTTGGCCGGTGCCCGTGCCTGTGTGGCGGTGGATACCGGTCTGGGCCATCTGGCGGCTGCGCTGGATGTGCCGACCATTTCTCTGTTCGGGCCTACCAACCCGGGCCTTACCGGCGCCTACGGCAAAGGCCAGATCCACCTGGCCAGCGACTGGCCGTGTGCGCCGTGCCTGCAAAAGCAATGCACTTATCAACCCACCGCCGATGACCTGCGGCGGTTCGACATCAAGCGCGAGTCGCCCCTGTGCTTCACGCGCCTCAATCCTGAGCGTGTAGCGAGCCGGCTGAGCACGTTGTTACTGGCTGAGGAGCTGCACTGATGCAATTGGCTTTCGTACTGTACAAATATTTTCCCTTCGGTGGCCTGCAGCGCGACTTCATGCGCATCGCCCTGGAGTGTCAGCAACGCGGGCATAAAATCCGCGTGTACACCTTGATCTGGGAGGGCGATATCCCGCCGGGCTTTGAAGTGCTGGTGGCGCCGGTCAAGGCATTCTTCAACCATCGGCGCAACGAGAAGCTCAGCGCGTGGATGAAAGCCGACCTTGCCAAACGCCCGGTGGATCGCCTGATCGGCTTCAACAAGATGCCTGACCTTGACGTGTACTACGCCGCCGACGGCTGCTTTGAAGACAAGGCGCAAAACCTGCGCCATTCGCTGTACCGTTATTTTGGTCGTTACAAGCACTTTGCCGACTACGAGCGCGCCGTGTTTGCCAAGGACGCCAAGACCGAAATCCTGATGATTTCCGAGGTGCAGCAGCCGCTGTTCATCAAGCATTACGCCACACCGCTGGAACGCTTCCACCTGCTGCCGCCGGGCATTGCCCAGGATCGCCGTGCGCCGCCGGATGCGGCCATCATACGCGAAGGGTTCCGCAAGGAATTCGGCCTGGGCGAGGACGACTTGCTGCTGGTACAGATCGGTTCGGGCTTCAAGACCAAGGGCGTCGACCGCAGCCTCAAGGCGCTGGCGGCGTTACCGTCGCAATTGAAGAAACGCGCCCGTCTGTTTGTAATCGGCCAGGACGACCCCAAAGTATTCCAATTGCAGAGCGCCACATTGGGTTTGGGCGATAACGTGCAGTTCCTCAAGGGGCGCAGCGATATCCCGCGTTTCCTGCTGGGCGCCGACCTGTTGATCCACCCGGCGTATAACGAAAACACCGGCACGGTCTTGCTCGAAGCCCTGGTGGCCGGGTTGCCGGTGCTGGTCTCGGCGGTATGTGGCTATGCCCATTACATCGCCGAAGCCGACAGTGGCCTGGTCCTGGATGAGCCGTTCGAACAGACGCAGCTCAACGGGTACCTGGCGCGGATGTTGTCTGATTCTGCACAGCGCGCGGCCTGGGGCCGCAATGGGTTGGCCTTCGCCGAGACGGCCGACCTCTATAGCATGCCGCAGCACGCTGCGGATGTGATTCTGGCGGAGCCAAAACGATGAAATTGATGCTTGCCGAACCGTTCAAAACCCTCTGGGCCGGGCAGGATGCGTTCGCCGCTGTCGAGCGCCTGCAAGGCGAGGTTTACCGTGAACTGGAGGCGCGTCGCACGCTGCGTACCGAGGTGGATGGCCGCGGCTACTTTGTGAAGATCCACCGTGGGATCGGCTGGGGCGAGATCGTCAAGAACCTGGTCACCGCCAAGCTGCCGGTGCTGGGCGCCGGTCAGGAATGGCTGGCGATCCAGCGCCTGCAGGCACTGGGCGTGCCGACCATGACCGCCGTGGCCTATGGCGAGCGCGGCAGCAACCCGGCCGATCAGCACTCCTTCATCATTACCGAAGAACTGGCGCCGACTGTCAGCCTGGAAGACTTCAGCATCGACTGGCTCAAGCAGCCGCCGCAGCCGCGTCTCAAGCGCGCGCTGATCGCTGAGGTGGCGCGCATGACCGGCATGATGCATCGCGGCGGCGTCAACCACCGTGATTGCTACATCTGCCACTTCCTGCTGCACACCGATACGCCGGTGACGGCCGATAATTTCAAGCTCTCGATCATCGACCTGCACCGCGCCCAGACGCGCGACAAAATCAGCCATCGCTGGCGTGACAAGGACCTGGCGGCGCTGTACTTCTCGGCGCTGGACATCGGCCTGACCCGCCGCGACAAACTGCGCTTTCTCAAGGGCTATTTCCAGCAGCCGCTGCGCCAGATACTCGCCGAGGAAAGCGCTCTGTTGCTGTGGCTGCAAGGCAAGGCCGACAAGCTCTACGCGCGCAAGCAGCGTTACGGGGATGCACTCTGATGGCGGGGTGGAATCTGGAACCCGCCTACGCTGCACTCGCGGACGACTTTGGCAGCCTGGAAGCCGTGTTCGCCCTGCAAGGCGAGCGCCTGACCCGCGACCCGCTGTCGGAAGTGATCCGGGTGGAGCGCGGCGGGATCAATTATTACGTCAAGCGGTACGTCGGCGCCGGCAAAGGCCTGCGCCGCTACCTGGGCAAGCCGCGGGTGAAATCCGAATGGCAGAACCTCAAGCGCTTCGCCAAATGGGGTATTCCGACCGCCGATGTGGTGGCCTGGGGCCTGGATCGCAAGGGCCTGGCCTATGACCGGGGTGCAATGATCACCCGGGAATTGCCCAGGACCGAGGATTTATCGGTGTTGGCCGAACGTAATGACCCGCGTCTGAAAGACCCTCGCTGGGTCGACGGTATCAGCCGTCAGCTCGCCGAGTACACGCGGACCATGCACGACCATCGCTTCACCCATAACGACTTGAAGTGGCGCAACCTGCTGGTGGACGATCAGCGCACGCTGTACATGATCGACTGTCCCAACGGCGATTTCTGGCGCGGCTTCTGGCTCAAATACCGCATTACCAAAGACCTGGCCTGCCTGGACAAGGTCGCCAAGTATCATCTGTCGGCCACCCAGCGCCTGCGTTTCTACATGCAATACCGCCAACGCACGCACCTGACGACGTCAGACAAACAACGGATTCGCCATGTGGTGAAGTTTTTCGAGGGGCGTGAATGAGTGACTTCCTCGCGGTCGAAGACCGCGCTTTGCTTGAGCGCAACGGCCTGGCCAGCTTCGATACGTTGTGGGCCAAGCAACTGGATGCGGTGGATGAGCCCAATACCAGCGGTGACGGATGGAGCAGCGTGTATCGCCTGGAACTTGAGGGTCAGGGTTACTACCTCAAGCGCCAGAGCAACTACCTGACGCGTACCTTGTACCGGCCGTTCGGCGAGCCAAGTTTTGCCCGTGAGTTTCGTAATATCAGCCTGTACCGCAAGCTGGGCATTCCTGCCTTGCAGGCGGTGTTCTTCGGCGAGCGCAAGGTCAAGGGCGAGCGCCGTGCGATGTTGCTTACCCGCGCCCTGGACGGTTGGAACGATTTGGACTCGTTGCTGGAACACTGGCCGCAGTCGAGCGACGCCCAGCAGCGCGCCATCCTGCTGGCCTGCGGCAGGCTTGCGCGTCGTTTGCACGGCGTGGGGCAGGTGCATGGCTGTTTTTATCCCAAGCATATTTTCCTGCAGGCCACCGCTGACGGTTACGCCGCGCAGTTGATCGACCTCGAGAAAACCCGCCCTTTGTTGTTCGGCTGGCGTGACCGGGTCAAGGACCTCGAACCCCTGCTGCGCCGCGCGCCGCAATGGTCGGATGCGCAGGTGCGACAGCTTCTGGCGGCTTATCTTGAGCAGCCTGAAGACAGTGCGCTGGTCGCCACCTGGTATCAGCGTCTTACCGCGCGCCGCAGCCACAAGGAAAACCGCTGATGCGTTTATCCGAGCTGAAAAACGCCGGCCGTACTCCCAGCCTGCCGCTGACCCTCGACCTGGTCGATGCTGCAGGCCCGGGCCAACTGCAACTGCTCAGCCTGCTGCGGGTTTTGCCGGGGCAGCGCTACGTCGGCGCCGCAATATGGCGCGGTCGCCCGGTGCTGGCCAAGCTGCTGGTTGGCAACTCGGCGTCGCGGCATTTCCAGCGTGAGCGCAGCGGGGTGCGGTTGTTGGCCGAACAAGGCCTGACCACGCCGCTGTTGCTGGCCGACGGTTTACAGGAAGGCGAGGGTGGCTGGCTGCTGTTCGAGTTTCTCGAAGGCGCCCACAGCCTGGCCGACGCCTGGCTTGCTGTCGAAGGCTTGCCGCCATTGGCCGACGAACAAACCGCCGTGCTCGCCGACGCCCTGGGCGCGATTGCGCAGATGCATGCCAAGGGCTTGTGGCAGGAAGACCTGCACCTGGACAACCTGCTGCGCCAGGGCGGCAAGCTGTATCTGATTGATGGCGCGGGGATTCGTGTCGAAGAGGCGGGCAAGCCGCTGTCGCGCAATCGCGTGCTGGAAAACCTCGGGGTGTTCTTTGCCCAGTTGCCGAAAAACCTCGCGCCGTTTACCGAAGAATTGCTGGTGTATTACCTGCTGGCCAACGGCGAACATGCCTTGCCGCTGGAGGCTCTGGAAAAGCAGGTGCGCAAAGTCAGCGCCTGGCGCTTGCGCGACTACCTGAACAAGGTCGGCCGCGAATGCACCCTGTTCAGCGTGGTACGTGGCGCCTTTGGCCTGCGCGCGATTCGCCGTGAGGAAGAGGCGGCCATGCTGCCCGTGCTTGAAAAGGCCGATGCGCTGCTCGACCAGGGCCATCTGTACAAGACCGGCGGCGCCGCGAGCGTGGCCAGGGTCGAAGTGGCCGGCCGGCCTCTGGTGATCAAGCGCTACAACATCAAGGGTTTCACCCACTGGCTCAAACGCTTCTGGCGCCCGAGCCGCGCCTGGCATTCCTGGCGCGAAGGCAATCGCCTGGCGTTCCTCGGCTTTGCTACGCCCAAGCCGCTGGCGGTCCTGGAGAAGCGCTTTTTCTGGTTGCGCAGCCGTGCCTATCTGGTCACCGAATACCTGCCGGGGCCGGACATCATCGAGCGCTTTGCGCCCTATGTCGAACGCGGCGACGCGCCGGAAGATGAACTGCTGGCGCTGGACCGGCTGTTCGCCGAGTTGATCGAGGCGCGCATCAGCCATGGGGATTTCAAGGGGCATAACCTGTTCTGGAGCGAAGGGCGCTGGGCGATGATCGACCTGGACGCCATGTGCCAACACAGCTCGGTTGCCAGCTTTGCTGCGGCGTATGCCAAAGACCGTGCGCGGTTCATGCGCAACTGGCCGCAGGACAGTGCGTTGTATCGGGTGATTGATCAGCGGTTGCCCAAAGAGGTCAGCGTCGCCGGGTGAAGCGGGCCTTCGGCCCTATCGGGGGCAAGCCCCCTCCCACATTTGACTGTATTTACACATCTGAAGGTGTGAACGCGGTCAGTGTGGGAGGGGGCTTGCCCCCGATGCAGTGTGTCAGTGAATGCATGTGTAACTGACCCACCGCTATCGGGCGCAAGCCCCCTCCCACATTAGAATTGGTATTCAGCCCCGGCCCCCGCATACCACGACCGCCCCGGCGCCGCTTCGTAGTAGCGTCCATTGCCGTCCCCCACGATCACCGAGCCCACATACTGGCGATCCAGCAGGTTATCCAGGCGCAAGGTCTGGTGGAACGTCCAGTGCTCGATCTTCTGCTCAAACCGTGCGCGCCAGTTGAATACGCTGTAGCCCGGTGCGGCGTGTTGGCGGTTGGTGTCTTCGACGTAGACTTTGCTGCGGTACATGCCTTCGATGGCGGTGCTGACCCAGTCCCGTGGTTTCCAGTTCAGCTCGGTGAACAGCGTGGTTTGCGGCACGCCGGGCAGGTAGTTGCCTTTGTCGATGGTGTTCGCGCCGCTGGCAAAGTCGCTGTCGTAGGTGGCTTGCAGGCGGGTGTAGGCGAGGTTGGCGCTCCACTGCTCGCTGAGTTGGCTCTCGACCCCAAGTTCGAATCCACGGCGCAGCGTGCGCCCGGCATTTTGATAGCTGGTGCGACCGCCGATGGATTGCTGCACCACCAGTTCGTCATCAGTGGTGATCTGAAACAGCGCAGCGTTGACGCGGGTGTTGTTCAGTTGTGCCTTCAACCCTATTTCATATTGCGTGCTTTGCGACGGCTTCAAGCCAAAGTTGAAACCCTCGACGTTACCTGGCGCATAGGCCAGCTCGGACTGGGTGGGCGTTTCGAAGCCTTTGCCGGCACTGACGTAACCGTGCAGGTCGGGCGTGAAGGCGTACATCACGCTCATCGACGGCGTGTTCTTCTGGTAGGTCTTGCTGCCGCTGGCGTCGCCGTTGCCGAGGAATTGATCGTGCACCTCCAGCTCCATGGTGCTGTGGCGAATGCCGGCCTGCAGGGTCCAGCGGCCAAGGGCCCAGTTGGCCTGGAGGTAAGGGTCGAGGCTGCGCGCGGTGTCGATTTCATCGCGGCGCAGCTGGCCTTTCACGCCCAGGGTGGCGCCGCTGTAGTTCTGGTAGCCGTGGCGGCTGTCTTCGCTCTGGTCGAAGTCCAGGCCCGCGATGATCGTCAACTCCCCCGGTGCGCTCTGGATGGGCTGCATCCAGCGCGCGCTGCCACCGTAGAACGTGCGGTCAAACTGCACGACGCCACCGCCGCGCTCGTTGGCGGGGGTGCCCCTGGGGATCGACAGGTACTGAATCACACTGCGCCGCCCCGTATACGCATTCACCTGCAGCGTCGCATCGCCGATGTAGCGCTCGTAGTTCATGCCCAGTTGCTGATGGTCGATGCTTTTACGCGTGTTGTAGGTCAGCGCATTGGTGCTCACCGAGCGCGGGTCAGCCTTGTACGCCGCCCAGGTCTGCCCCAGCGGGTCCTGCGTACCGTTCTGTTCCAGGCTGCTGTAGATCAACGCCAGCTTGCTGTCGTCATCGGGCTGGAAGTTGAGCTTGGCGAACGTCTGGTCACGGCGTGCGCTGCTGTGGTCGCGGTAGCCATTGGTGTCCATGCGCGAAGCGTCCAGCACAAAGCCTGCACCCTCGGTTGCGCCTTCGGCGGTGAGGTGGTTTTTGCTCAGCCCGTCGCTGCCCACCAGGGTTTCGGCGCCGATGCGTGGCGGGCCTTCGCCGTCGCGGGAGAACATCTGGATCACCCCGCCGGCGTTGCTGCCGTACAGGGTGGCTGCCGGGCCGCGCAGGACTTCGATGCGCTCGGCGGTGTCGAGGTTGAACGTTGCCGCCTGGCCCTGGCCATCCGGGGTGCTGGCGGGGATGCCGTCGGCAATCAGCTTGATGCCGCGCACCCCGAACGCCGAGCGGGCACCGAAGCCACGGGAAGAAATCTGCAGGTCCTGCGCATAGTTCTGGCGGTTCTGCACCACCAGGCCAGGCACGCGGGACAGGGCTTCGGAGGCGTTGATGCCAAGTTGACCGTCGCTGATCTGTTCGCGGCTGATGGCGTCCACCGAGTACGGCAGGTCGAAGGTCGGGCTGGCGCTGCGCGAGCCCGTGACCACGCTGGGGTCCAGCAGCAACGGCGTTTCTTCGGCCTGGACGGTGCTGCACAGGCCCAGCAGGAGCAGGGCAAGGGGAGTGGGAGCGGGTAGGGTCATGAAGAGGCCGAGTCCGTGGCGCAACGCATGTTGAGAGGCGTAGGCGCAAATGTCGCAAGTTTAACGATTCCCCTCGGTTTTGCCGAACCTGATTGCCGTTGGACTGAACAGGAAGTTTCCCACGCAAAGCGACGGCGCCAGGCGCCTGGACCGTTGGATGGGCAATGCTAGATTTTCGACCTCATTCATAAAAAAAGAGCTGCGCATGTTCACAACAAATATGAAGTTGCTGGTGCTGGCGTGGAGTGCGTCGATGATGGTTGGCTGCGGGACCGTCACCACGGTGATGCGTGAAGATGCCGCCACCGTGAGAGCGCTCAAGGCGGATAAAACCTATTGCCAGTCCGTGCCGCGTATCTACAGTGGGGTGACGTATAACCTGTGTGTCCTGCACGGGCCGCCGAGTACGGGGAGCAGCCTGGCGCTGAACAGCGTGCCCTGGACCTTCATCGATGTGCCCCTCTCCGGCGTCATGGACACGCTCTTGCTGCCCTACACCGTCTACCGGCAAAGCACCGACGGCAGCATCGACCTGCGCTAGCCCCTTGCCGCTAACAGCTTCCTGCTGCTTTTAAGTTATAATCCCGCCCTTTAGCTGTTTCCCGCCCGGGCGGGAGGCACACTTTTTTCAGGCGCGCTGCGCCTGCATGCAGACTAAAAGAGGCTAGACCCCAGTGGCATTGACGATTCTTGGCCTGTCCGGCGCCCTTAGCCATGATCCTTCCGCGGCCCTGTATATCGACGGCAAGCTGATTGCGGCCGCCGAAGAAGAGCGCTTCGTACGCGACAAACATGCAAAGAACCGCATGCCCTACGAGTCGGCGAAGTTCTGCCTGGAACAGGCCGGCATCAAACCGTCCGACGTTGATGTGGTGGCGATCCCGTTCGCCCCGATCAGCCTGTTCGGCGAGGCGCGCTGGCACTACGCCAAACGCTACTGGTACGCCCCGGACCGCGCGCTCGACGCGATCCTGATGGGCAATCGCCGTTACAAGCGCTATCGCAACAAGATTGTCTGGTGCCTGGAGCAACTGGGCTTCGATCCGAAGAAAATCAAGATCGAACCGGTTGAACACCACCTGGCCCACGCTTCCAGCGCCTACCACTGCTCGGGCTTCCAGGAGAAAACCGCTATCCTGGGCATCGACGGCAAGGGTGAGTACGCCACCACGTTCTTCGGCTATGGCGAAAACGGCAAGATCCACAAGATCAAGGAATTCTACGATCCGGACTCCCTGGGCGGCCTGTATGGCGCAATCACCGAATTCCTCGGTTTCGAGATGCTCGACGGTGAGTTCAAGGTCATGGGCATGGCGCCGTATGGCGATGCCAGCAAGTACGATTTCTCGCGCCTGGCCTCCTTCGAGAACGGCGAGCTGGTGATCAACACCGACTACGCCAACGTCATCGGCCTGCGCCGTTATAAAGAGAAGGGCAAGGGGTTCTACTTCTCGCCAAAACTGATCGAGTGGCTGGGCCCCAAGCGCGAAGGCGATATCGCCGACGAGCCGTACATCCACTACGCGGCCAGCATGCAGGCGCTGTTCGAGAAACTGGCCTTGCAGATGATCGACCATTACCTGGGCGACATCCTCAAGGACACCGGCAAGCTGGCCTTCGCCGGCGGCTGCGCGCTGAACGTCAAGCTGAACCAGAAGATCATTGCCCGCGATGACGTCAAGGAGCTGTTCGTGCAGCCGGCGTCCGGCGATGCCGGCACTGCCGTGGGTGCGGCCGCCTATGTGTCCCACGCTCGTGGTGTGCCGGTGGAGAAGATGGAACACGTCTACCTCGGCCCGTCCTACAGCAACGAAGACGTGATCGCCGCCTGCGCCAAACATGAAAGCAAGCCGAACTGGCGCAAGATCGAAAACATGCCCAAGCGCATCGCCAAGATCATGGTCGACGGCAACCCGGTGGCCTGGTTCCAGGGCCGCATGGAGTTTGGTCCGCGTGCCCTGGGCGGTCGCTCGATCATCGGTTGCCCGAGCGCCACCGGCGTGGCCGACCGTATCAACCACCAGATCAAGTTCCGCGAGCGCTGGAGGCCTTTCTGCCCGTCGATGCTCGACACCGTGGCCCCGCACATGATCAAGGTCGACCACCCGGCGCCGTTCATGACCTTCACCTTTGAAGTGTCGGAAGAATGGAAGACCCGCGTGCCGGAAGTGGTGCATGAAGACGGCACCTCCCGCGCCCAGGTGCTCAAGCGCGAGTACAACCCGCGCTACTACGACATGATGAAAGAGCTGGAAGTATTGACCGGCAACGGCGTGTCCCTGAACACCTCGCTCAACCGTCGTGGCGAAGCGATGATCTGCTCGCCGACCGACGCGCTGAACATGTTCTTCGGCTCCGACCTGCAGTACCTGATCATGGAAGACATCCTGGTGGTCAAGGATGGTGTGGACCCTTATGACGCTGTGGTTTAAATGCTGAACCGCTTCCAGGGTTGGCGTGAACGTGGCTGGACGCCTGTCGATGCCGACGTTTACGCCCAGGCCTGGCAGCGTTACGGCGGCAGCGTGGCGACCCATCCCCAGGTGATCGAACGCCTGGCGGGGTTGGCGCAGATTCCGGTGCGTTACCTGGGCTGGGAGCAAGGGGGTGAACTCAAGGGGGCAATCGCTACCTGGGGGCGCGACCTGGCCCTGTCCAAGGACGTGCTCAAGCGCACCGGCAAGAAGGGCCTGTTTGACCTGGGCAATGCCGAGATCATCCTGCCGATAGCCGCTGATGCGCAGGTGCCGCTGCGTCACCGTGGCCGTTATCTGTCGGCGCTGAACCAGGGGCGCGTGAGTACGCTCAAGCCCCAGGCCGAGCAATTGGCCATGGCGCGCACTCCCGAAGACCTGTCGAAAAAGTTTCGCTACAACCAGCGCCGTGAATTGCGTTTGCTCGAGGAAGCGGGTGGCGTGGTGCGACCGGTCAGCGAGTTTTCCGGCGTGGAGCTGGCGGCGATTTACTGCGATCTGTTCCAGCGTCGCTGGGGCTTTCCCGCCACCGGTGCCGAGCGACTGGCCGAGGTGCTGGAATTGCTCAAGGCGTTCCTGATCGGTTCGGTGCTGTTTCTCAATGACGCGCCGATTGCCGTGCAGGTGGTGTATCGCGTTCAAGCGCCCGAATGGATAAGCGTTGAGTACGTCAACGGTGGCGTCGACCCTGAGACCCGTGCGTTCAGCCCGGGGAGCGTGCTGAGTTTCCTCAATACACAAAGTGCCTGGGAACATGCGCGCGCGCAGGATTTGCCGCTGCGCTTCTCGTTCGGGCGTGCCGACCGTGAATATAAAGAGCGCTGGTGCAATCCGGTGCCGGTGTTCAGCGTATGAGCCGCAAACAGCAATTGCTCAAGCGCCATCGGCGCAACAAGCGCGTCGCGCTATTGATCTGCCTGCTGATACTGGTTGCGACCGGTGTGCTGGTGGCCTGGTGGCTGCCGCTGATCCTTGCGCTGCTGCTGTGGGTGGCTCACGAAGCCTGGTTCGCCGATCATCTGTTTTATTCGCCCAATGACGACTATCAGTACCACTTCGCCCCGAGCGGCCAGCAGGTTGGCCTGCGCCTGGATAACGGACGATGGGTGCCGCAGACGCCGCTGGAACTGGCGGGTGACGAAACGCTGATCCTTGAAGTGCAGCTCAAGAGCGGTTGGCTCGGGCGCTTCCTTGACCCGGCGGTCGAGCTGGCGGGGGATTGTCAGGCGTTCGAGCGCGGTGTGGCGGGCAAGCGATACCTGAATCTGACCGGTTCTGCCGCAACGCTGGCGGCGGGCGAGTTGACGTTGCGCGGCCGCTTGTGCCGCGTGGTCGGCCAGCCCAGCCTGTGGATTTTCCGTCAGCCGGATCACGCCCGTCAGCGGGTCATGGTGATCGCCCCCCACGCCGACGACGCCGAACTGGCCGCCTTTGGCCTCTATGCCCAGGCGGATGAGAGCTGGATCGTGACCCTCACCGCAGGTGAAATCGAAGCCGAGCACTATCAGCAGATGGGCCTGGCGCAGGCCGATGCCGCTCGACTCAAAGGGCGCCTGCGTGCCTGGGACAGCATTTGCGTGCCGCGCTGGGCCGGTGTTCCCGAAGCACAATGCGTGCAATTGGGCTACTTCTGCCTGCAACTGCCGGCCATGCAGGCCGCGCCGGATCAGCCCCAGGCGTCCCGCGAGGCGCAATTGGCCGATACGCGGCTGTTTCGCCGGTTCAACAGCCTGGCGCTGCCCGGCGATCTGGACGGTGCACCGACGTGGGTCAATCTGATTGCCGATCTACGTGCGGTGCTGCTCAAGGCGCGGCCCGAGGTGATCGTGTTGCCGACACCGCTCCTTGACCCTCACCCGGACCATATCTGCGCCTACAACGCCGTTATCGAAGCGTTGCAAGGGCTGGAGTGGCAACCCAGCACATTGCTCGGGTACGCCAACCACCTGCATGATAACGACCGCTGGCCCATGGGCAATTCGGGTGCCGGCGTGGCGTTGCCGCCGCAGCTCGAGGCCGGCCAGGTATTCGAACCCTATTGCCGTGTGCTGAGCGTGAGCCAGCAGCAGGACAAGGCCATGGCGCTGGGCATGATGCATGACCTGCAACCCAGGCCGCCCTTCAAGCGTCGCGTGCGCCGTCTGCTGCAACAATTGCTGGCGGGTCGTTGTCCATCGCCTTACGGCGAGAATGAGTTTTTTCGCAAGGCCGTGCGCCGTCATGAACTGCTTTGGGTGCTCAAGCAGGACTGAAGTTGATTTTTACGTCGGGCTGCGCGCAGTAGCCCGGTTGCCTCATGGAGCAATATGAAGCCTCGTTTCAAGGTTTTGCAGCTACAGCCGGACTACAACGTCAAACTCCATGATTTTGCTGACCTTGGTGAGCAGATCGTCAAGTCGTTGCCGGTTGAACGGTTCGAGATCACATCGGCCTTCCTCAGTGGACGCCCCCAGCCGGGCCAGCCGCTGAGCGTGGCCGACCATTCCAAATATTTCGAATTTCCCGAGAAAGCCTTGAAGGGCATTCGTCTGCGGGCAATGTGGGAAATCTACAAGTATTGCCGTGAGCAGAAGTTCGACGTGGTCATCTGTAACCGCTTCAAGTCGGTGAACATGATGCTGGCGCTCAACCGCTGGTTGAAGATTCCCCTGTGCATCGGCATCTCCCACGGTTTCGGCGAATATGAGCGGGCCTATCGTCGACGCCAGATGCGCCGCATGGTCAGTCCGGCCTGGCGGTTTGTCGGGGTTTCGGCGGCGGTGAGGGATTACCTGGTGGGCTTGAACTGTGGCTTTACCCACCAGAACACCACCTTCGTCACCAACGCGATCGACATCCCCCAGGCCGAGGCCTTGCAGTTGCCGCGCGAGCGAGCGCGGCAGGCCCTTGGCTTGCCTCTGGAGGCACGGATGATTGGTGCCCTGGGGCGCCTGGTGCCGATCAAGGGGCACACGCACCTGTTGCAGGCGTTTGCACGGCTCAAGGACAAATATCCAGAGGCTCAGGTGGGCATCATCGGCTCCGGCCGCGCCGAAGCTGACCTGCGGGCGGACATCGAGCGTCTTGGCCTCACTGGCCGTGCGCACTTGCTGGGCTTTCGTGAGGACGGTCTGCAGTACGTACGTGCCTTCGATATCTGGACCATGCCGTCCCTGCTTGAAGGTTTGGGCCTGGCGCTGCTGGAAGGCATGAGCGGGCGCCTGCCGGTGATCGCCTCCAACGGGCCGGCCATGTTGCCGCTGGTTGAAGGGGCGGGCGGCTTGTCCCATGAGCCCGGCAACGTGGAGCAACTGACTGCGGCGCTCGACACTTACCTGGCCATGAGTGATGAACAGTTACGTGCCAAGGGTGAGCAGGTATTCCGTTATCTGGAGGCAAACCACGCCTTGGCAGAATTCCAGCGCAAGTATCTGGATTTGATCGAAACCGGTTTGAAAGAAGCAGGTAGAGCATGACAGCGCAACAACCGTTGGTCTCGGTGATTATCGCGTCCTACAACCACGCTCGGTACATCGAGCAGAGCATCCTGAGTGTGCTCGGACAGACTTACCCGAATATCGAATTGCTGGTGATCGACGACGGCTCCAAGGATGACAGTGTCGAGTGCATCCGGCGGCTGCAGGCCGAGCACGGGTTTGATTTCCAGGTGCAACAGAACCAGGGGTTGACCGCCACACTGAACAACGCGCTTGCCCGCGCCAAAGGCCGCCTGATCGCGCCATTCGGCTCAGACGACATCATGCTGCCCGACCGTATCGCGACCCAGGTGGCCTACATGGAGGGCAAGCCCGGGGTGGGGATCTGCGCCGGCAACATCGAGCTGATCGACGGTGACGGCAACCTGCATCCGGAGAAAAAACAACGCCGTGATGTGCCGTTTCGCAGTCTCGACTTCGACGACATGTTCATGGACCGTAAGCCGTTTCCACCCGCGCCGACCATGTTGATCCGCCGCGAAGCCCTGGAGGAAGTCGGTGGTTTCGATCCGCTGATTCCCCTGGAAGACCTGCTGATTCAATTGAAGATAACCGCGGCGGGCTACACCATCGATGCGCTTGACGTAGTCATGGCGCAGTACCGACAGCACGCCAGCAATACCTACAAAAACCACCGCTACATGATCCAGAACATCCTCAAGACCTACGCCAAGTTCAGCGATCACCCGGCCTACGATGCGGTGCGCTACAACTTCCTGAACTCGATGTTCCTCAAGACCGCCGACCGTGACCGGCCGTTGGCGCGGGAGATTCTCAAGCAGATCCCGCTGAAATTCTGGGGGCGCAAGACCTTGCGTGGCTTGGTGCGGCTGTATCTGACGCCGCTGAGGAGCTGAAGACGAGGGATGTAAAAAAGGCGACTATCACTGCAGTGATAGTCGCCTTTTTTATCAGCTGGCCGGGCTGGCCAGGCTATGTACCTGTTCGCGGAGTTTCGCCGTGGCCGTCGGGCTGGCAACCGTCGCATAGCCTTTTACCAGGTGTTCGAAATGCGTTTCGAACAGCCAGTTGCGGTCCTGCGGATAGCGCTGCATGTGACGCAGGTTACGCTGGCGCAAGGCGTAGCGCAGGGGCGAGGGGTAGATGCGCAGGTCAGCGACGTCAATCAGGCCGAACTCGCCATCGTCCATCAGCAGCACGTTGCCCAGGTGCAGCGAGCGGAAGTACACACCGCGTTCGTGCAATTGCGCCATGAACCGGCCGAAACGCTCGACCAGCGATTCGCGCAGGCTGCTGTCCAGGCTTTGCATGGCCTGGCGCAGGGTCAGGCCGGGCAGCGGGGTATAGGCCACGGCACCGCTGGCGTCGGGCAAGTGGTAGAGGCCAAGGATGTGCGGGGTGGGAATGCCCAGGCTGCGCAACTGTTCGCTGTTGCTGGCGAAACGCTCGGAATACGGGTTGAAGCTGCCGGAGGTGTACCAACGGCGCGGGCGGAACAGCTTGAGAAAGCTGCCGTCTTCCAGGCGCAGGACTTTTGGCCCCAGGCCATCGGCTTCAATCACCTGGGCATTGCTGCACAGCTGGTCAAATGCCGGGCGCTTGATCGATTGCACCGACATGCGCAGCAGGCTGCGGTGGCGCTGGGCGATGCTCAGGCCGGTAATGATCGCCAACGGGATCCACAGCAGGAACCAATGCTCCTTGGGTCGCGACAGGATGCCGCCGCCTTCGGTCAGGCCCGCACCGATGCCGTAGACCAGCAGGGACGATGCCAGGATGAACAGCGGTTGTGCGCGTCGTTGCATGCCCTTGTACAGGGCATAGCCGAGCATGAAGATCCAGGGGATGAAGCCGATGATGCCGACGTAATAGAGCACGCCAAGGGCGAAACTGTGGGGCTCGCGCAGCTGGTAGCCGTTGTCGAATGTCAGGTACAGCTCGGAGTCGTAGCTATGGCCGATCCAGGGGTGGTCGGCGATGAGTTTCAACGACATTTTCCACAGCTCGACACGCAACGAATTGCCACGGTCCGTGATCAGTTCCGGGTACAAAAGCAGCAGCCCGGCGCTGACCAGCACCATTGCACCGAGCAGCAGCGCCGAGCGGCGGTTGCGACTGACCAGGGCCATCCACACGATCACCATCATCAGTGCCACCAGAGGCGTGCGAGAGCCCGTCGCCAACACTGTGAGACCCATGATCGCCAGCGCCGGTACGCTGAACCACAACACGTTCAGGCGCTGGGTCGTCAGGCAGATAAACAGCCAGTACACCGTGAAAAAACCGAACAGATGGGAGCTGAGCAACGGATTATCGAGGGCGCCGAGGCCGCCGATCATGCGCATGCCAGGTTCGTACGCCTTCGCGAAGGCCACCAGGTTGCCCAGGCACACCACCAGCGCAATCACTGCGGCACCGAAGAAGATCGGCTTGAACAACTCGTTGCGGTAGTGCAACAGCAGCCCACAGCCGCCAAACAGCATAAAGGTGTTCAGGGGGCGTTTGAACAGGTCGGTGTCGGCGCTGGGCTCGGGGCTCCAGAGCAGACTGGTCAGTGCCCACGCGGAGAAAGCCAGGAACGCCAGGGCGATCGGCTCGCGCAAGAGGTCCTTGAGTTCCCTGGGGCGCATGCACAACAGGAACAGGGTGGGCACGCTGAACAGGAGGTAGACGATCCGGTGCAGTACATTGCGGTTGCCGACGAAGAACAGTGCACTCAAGAGCAACAGCAAGCCAACAGGCAAAATCCACAGGACCAGGAAGTCAAAAACGCGATTCGAGCCATAGATAAGGCGCTTGGAGTGCATACGATAGAGCCATTCCGGAAAGAGAAAGCCGACCCTCCCGAGGGGGTGGCCATGTAATGTCGCCCGCGTGATCCTGCCGGGTCGTGGCGTACGCCGGGTGCAAGTACAACAGAGAAGCTGTGCTAAAGTCAGCCTCCTTTTTCAAAACGCCGCGTGATATGACCGACTCCAGTCCGAGCGCAAGCCCTTCGAGCTTGAAAATATACTTCCGCCTGCTCAGTTACGTTAAGCCTTATATGGGCTTGTTCGCGCTGAGTATCCTTGGATTTCTGATTTTCGCGTCGACCCAACCGATGCTGGGTTACATCCTCAAATACTTTGTCGACGGCCTTTCCAATCCCGAAGCCGTGCTGTTTCCGACCGTGCCGTTCCTGCGCGACCTGCAATTGCTGCAGGCGGTGCCGCTGCTGATCATTCTGATCGCGGCCTGGCAGGGCCTGGGCTCATTCCTGGGCAACTACCTGTTGGCCAAGGTCTCCCTGGGCCTGGTCCACGATTTGCGCGTGCAGTTGTTCAACAACCTGCTGACGCTGCCTAACCGTTACTTTGACAACCACAATTCCGGGCACCTGATTTCCCGCATCACCTTCAACGTGACCATGGTCACGGGGGCGGCGACCGATGCCATCAAGGTGGTGATCCGCGAAGGCATGACGGTGATCTTCCTGTTTGCCTCGCTGCTGTTCATGAACTGGCGCCTGACGCTGGTCATGATTGCCATCCTGCCGTTGATTGCCGTGATGGTCAGCACGGCCAGCAAGAAATTCCGCAAGCAGAGCAAGAAGATCCAGGTGGCCATGGGTGACGTGACCCACGTCGCCTCGGAAACCATCCAGGGTTACCGCGTGGTGCGCAGCTTCGGTGGCGAGGTCTATGAAGAGAAGCGTTTCCTGAAGGCCAGCCAGAGCAATACCAACAAGCAACTGCGCATGACCCGCACCGGGGCGATCTACACCCCGGCGCTGCAACTGGTGATCTACTCCGCGATGGCGGTGCTGATGTTCCTGGTGCTGTATCTGCGCGGCGATGCGTCGGCCGGTGACATGGTGGCCTACATCACCCTGGCCGGTCTGTTGCCCAAGCCGATCCGCCAACTGTCGGAAGTCAGCTCGACCATTCAGAAGGGTGTGGCCGGTGCCGAAAGTATTTTCGAACAGCTGGACGAAGAGGTGGAGGTCGACCACGGCACCCTCGAACGCGACAAGGTCAGCGGTCGCCTGGAAGTGCGCAACCTGAACTTCACCTACCCCGGCACCGAACGTCATGTGCTCAAGGACATCTGCTTTACCGCCGAACCCGGGCAGATGATCGCCCTGGTGGGGCGTTCGGGCAGTGGCAAGTCGACCCTGGCCAGCCTGATCCCGCGGTTCTATCACCATGAGAGCGGTGAAATCCTGCTTGATGGCATCGAGATCGAAGACTACAAACTGCTCAACCTGCGCAAGCACATTGCCCAGGTCACCCAGCATGTGACCCTGTTCAGCGACACCGTGACCAACAATATCGCCTATGGCGACCTGGCCGGCGCGCCACGCGAAGACGTTGAAGCGGCGGCGACGGATGCCAACGCCAAGGACTTCATCGACCAGTTGCCCAAGGGCTTCGATACCCAGGTCGGCGAGAACGGCGTGCTGCTCTCCGGTGGCCAGCGTCAGCGCCTGGCGATTGCCCGTGCGCTGCTCAAGAACGCACCGGTGTTGATTCTCGACGAGGCCACCTCGGCCCTCGACACCGAGTCCGAGCGGCATATCCAGGCCGCGCTGGACAAGGTCATGCAGGGCCGCACCACGCTGGTGATCGCACACCGTTTGTCCACCATCGAGAAGGCCGACCTGATCCTGGTGATGGACGACGGGCGCATCGTCGAACGCGGTACCCACGGCGAACTGCTGGCGCAGAACGGCTATTACGCCCGCCTGCATGCCATGGGCCTGGATGCACCGGTGGCGGCCGACATCACCTGATCCAACAGGCGCCACGGCTCAAATGTGGGAGGGGGCTTGCCCCCGATGGCGGCCTCTGGGCCGACCAGGATGTTGGGGCGGACCGGGTACATATCCGTTTCTGCGGTAACGGCTGCTATTGGTTCCGCCCTGACGGCGGGTCACTTTGGAAAAGCCCCAAAGTAACCAAAGGGCTCTTGCCCCACCACTCGGCACCTCGCCCAGGCTCGGTGTGCCCTCACTCCGGCTTGAATCCGTGGGCCGCCGCCACGCGCCATCCATGGCGCGGGGCGGCTAACCCGGCGTCCTGCCGGGTTACCCACGAATTCAAGCCTGCGTTCGGCCAGCGTGGTCTAACGGGGCGCCTAAGATCAAGATCAAAAGCACGGCGGCCTTAGAGCCGACCGGTATTTTGTGTCGACCCCGGTCCAAATGTGGGAGGGGGCTTGCCCCCGATGGCGGCCTCTGGGCCGCCGCAATGGGTCATCCCTGGCCCGGTGCGGCTAACCCGGCGTTCTGCGGGTTACCCTCGGATTCAAGCTTGCGCTCGGCCGCGTGGTTTCAAGGGGCGCCTAAGATCAAGAGCGACTCGCTGCGCATGGTGGTTAGCGTTGGGCGTTACAGCGTTGTGAAGATACCTGTGGCCATCGGGGGCTTGCCCCCTCCCACATTTGCCCTGCGGTGGGCGCAAGCCATCGCAAACCCTGTGCTAATATCGCGCCCCTGTTCATTTTGTATGTGGGTTGCTCCATGAAGTTGTCCATGCCGCGATTCAATCAAGCCCCTGTCTTGGTGGTCGGCGATGTCATGCTCGACCGTTACTGGCATGGTGGTACCTCACGGATTTCCCCTGAGGCGCCGGTACCGGTGGTCAAGGTCGAGCAAATCGAAGACCGTCCAGGTGGCGCTGCCAACGTTGCCCTCAATATTGCCGCGCTCGGCGCCCCGGCCTCCCTGGTGGGTGTGACCGGTGACGACGAAGCGGCCGACAGCCTGGCCAATAGCCTGCGCGGTGCCGGCGTGCGCGCGTTGTTCCAGCGCATCGCTCATCAGCCGACCATCGTCAAGCTGCGGGTCATGAGCCGCCACCAGCAATTACTGCGTATCGATTTCGAAGAACCCTTCGCCACCGACGCCCTGGCCCTCGGTGACCAGGTCAACGCGTTGCTCGAAGGCATCAAGGTGCTGGTGTTGTCCGACTACGGCAAAGGCGCCCTGAAAAATCACCAGGTGCTGATCCAGGCCGCCAAGGCCCGCAACATTCCGGTACTGGCCGATCCCAAGGGCAAGGACTTCTCGATTTATCGAGGCGCCAGCCTGATCACGCCCAACCTCAGTGAGTTCGAAGCGGTCGTCGGTGGTTGCGCCGATGAGCACGAACTGGTCAGCAAGGGCGCGGCGCTGATGGCCGATCTTGAACTCGGTGCCCTGCTGGTGACCCGTGGCGAACATGGCATGACGCTGCTGCGTCCCGGCCATCCGGCGATGCACCTGCCGGCGCGTGCGCGGGAAGTGTTCGACGTCACCGGTGCCGGTGATACGGTGATTTCCACCCTGGCCGCGTCCATCGCCGCCGGCGAGGAACTGCCCCATGCCGTGGCCCTGGCCAATCTGGCGGCGGGCATTGTGGTCGGCAAACTGGGTACTGCCGCCATCAGCGCCCCCGAGTTGCGTCGCGCCATCCAGCGCTCCGAAGGCTCGGAGCGCGGCGTGCTGGGGCTCGAGCAATTGCTGCTGGCGATTGACGACGCACGCGCCCACAACGAAAGTATCGTGTTCACCAACGGCTGTTTCGACATCCTGCACGCCGGTCACGTGACCTACCTTGAGCAGGCGAGCGCCCAGGGCGATCGCCTGATCGTCGCGGTCAACGATGATGCTTCCGTCAGCCGCTTGAAAGGCCCGGGCCGACCGATCAACAGCGTCGACCGGCGCATGGCGGTCCTGGCTGGATTGGGTGCGGTGGACTGGGTGATCAGCTTCTCTGAAGGCACCCCGGAAAACCTGTTGGCCCAGGTCAAGCCTGATGTGCTGGTCAAGGGCGGTGACTATTCCGTCGACCAGGTGGTCGGTGCGGACATCGTCAGCGCCTACGGCGGCACCGTCAAAGTGCTGGGGTTGGTGGAAAACAGTTCGACCACGGCCATCGTCGAGAAAATACGTAACAATGAATAACGCTGATAAATGGGTGTTGATCACCGGAGGCGCAGGCTTCATCGGTTCGCATTTAGTTGACGCGTTGCTCGCCAAGGGCTATTCGGTGCGGGTGCTGGATAACCTGTCTACCGGCAAGCGCAGCAACCTGCCCCTGGATGACCCGCGCGTGCAACTGGTGGAAGGTGATGTGGCCGACGCCGAGCTTTTGGCTCAAGTGGTCGTTGGCGCGTCGGCGGTGGTTCACCTGGCGGCTGTGGCGTCGGTCCAGGCCTCTGTGGACGATCCGGTCAGCACGCACCAGAGCAATTTCATCGGCACCTTGAATATCTGCGAAGCCATGCGCAAGGCCGGCGTGAAGCGTGTGGTGTACGCTTCCAGCGCAGCGGTCTACGGCAACAACGGCGAGGGTGCCTCCATCGACGAAGAGACGACCAAGGCGCCGCTGACACCCTATGCCTCGGACAAATTGGCCAGCGAGCACTACTTCGACTTCTACCGTCGTGAGCATGGCCTGGAGCCGGTCATTTTCCGCTTCTTCAATATCTTCGGTCCGCGCCAGGACCCGTCATCGCCGTATTCCGGTGTGATCAGCATTTTCAGCGAGCGTGTGCAGCAGGGCCTGCCCATTGCCGTGTTTGGCGATGGCGAACAAACCCGTGACTTCATGTATGTGGAAGACCTGGTGGATGTGCTGGTGCAGGCCATCGAGTTGCCGACCATTCCCGCAGGGGCAATCAACGTCGGTTGGAACCACGCCACTACGCTCAAGCAGGTGCTGCAGGCACTGGAGCAAGTGGTGGGCACGTTGCCGGTCATTACCTACGGACCGGCGCGCCTGGGGGATATCCGCCATTCGCGGGCCGACAATCGGCGCCTGCTGGCAAGCTTCACCCTGCCTGAACCTACGCCGTTGAAGGTCGGCTTGGAGCGCTTGCTCAAAGGCTGAGCCGCAGGCCGATAGCGATATCGAGTGTGCGTCAGCCCCTGGCTTTTTTCTTCGGCACGATCTTGCGCAGCATCTGCTGCGCCTTGCCGGTCAAGCGCTTGAGCTTTGACTCTTTTTCCGGCTGTGCCAGGCCTTGCTGCCTGAGCCAGTCCTTCCAGCGAATCCGCTCATCACGCACCAGCCAGCCGTCCTGCCGGGCGAAGCTTTCGGCCAGGTACAAACCCCGTGTGCTCGCCGGATACAGTTGGTCCTTCTTGACGGTGTACAACTCGGCAAGGGGCTCGCCGTCCTTGAGCGGCATCAGGTACAGGTCCGGACGCTTGCGATCCAGGCGTGCGACCAGTTGGTCACCTTCCAGGCGCTCATCCACATGGAACAGGCTCAGGGACTTGGCCTCCTTTGGCACTTCCAGGCGCAAGTCGTAAATCAGCTGCAGTGACGCCGTCGGCAGGTGCACATAGGCCCGAGGACGCTCGATCAACTGGGTGGTGGCGCAGCGCACCGGACGCGCGGCGCCGGACAGCGGGCTCAGGCGAAACGGCAGGGCTTCACGGTAATGCAGCGCGGCGGAGTAGGGCGCTGGCAGCCAGGTATCGTTGAAGCGCCCGCCGAGCCAGCCTTCAGGGGTTTCCAGCAGGCACTCCTCGGCAATTTCCTGAATGGCCGTGTGCAGCGGCAGGTTCAGTTCATGGGCGGGGACGTAGCCGGAGATCAGCTTGAGCACCACGTCGCCGCGATCCTGGCGACGCTGGCGTACCAGCACCCAGTAATCCTTGTTTTGCCAGTGCAGGGTCAGGCGCACCGAGACGCCGAGATTCGCCAGTTCCAGGGCAAAGCGTTCGGCGTCCGGCACCTCGACCGGCTTGCGCCGTTGCAGGGTCTGGGCAAAGTTGAGCGGCATGCCGACGCTCTGGTAGCTCAGGCCTTCGGGGGTGGCTTCCACGTGCAGCGGCAGTGTCTTGAAGTTGCTCGGGTTCTTTCTTATGAGCGTACGCGGCATGTCGGCTCCTTTGTGCGACGGGGTCGGCCGCGTGGGCGGCATCAGAGTTGACGGATGACTCGGGCAGCGGTTGCCACGTTATGGGCCAGGTGCAGCGGATTGATGGTCCCGACAATAGCACTGGCGACGCCCGTTTGCGCAAACAACAACGTGAAACTCGCCTGAATTGGATCCATTCCAGGCGCCAGGCATACGTGGCCGCTGGCCAGGGCTTTTTTCACCAGGATGCCCTTGCCATGGGCCGCCGCGTAATCAATGACGGCTTTTTCGGCCTGTTCGTTCAGATTGTAAGTCACCATGGCGCAATCACCCTGCTCCAGCGCCTTCACACCGCCTTCAACAGTTTTGCCGGAAAAGCCGAAACCGCGGATCTTGCCCTCTTTTTTCAGCTCCGCCAGGGTCTGGTAAACCTCGCAGTCGTTGAGGATGTGCAGGTCGTTGCCATCGGAGTGCACCAGCACCAGGTCGATAAAATCCGTTTCAAGCCGTTTCAGACTGCGCTCGATCGACATCCGCGTATGGGCGGCGCTGAAATCGTGACGGGACACGCCGTCCTCGAATTCTTCACCGACCTTGCTGACGATCACCCAATCCTTGCGCTGGTCACGCAACAGTGGCCCCAGGCGCTCTTCGCTGCGCCCGTACGCGGGCGCGGTGTCGATCAGGTTGATGCCCAGCTGGCGCGCCTGGCGCAGCAACATTCGCGCCTCGTCGTCATTTGGAATCTGAAAGCCGCTGGGGTATTTGACCCCTTGGTCGCGACCCAGCTTGACGGTGCCCAGGCCCAGGGGCGACACCAGCAGGCCGGTGCTGCCCAGAGGGCGATACAGTTCGTGCAGGGTTGGCAGGCTCATGGCAACAGGTGCTCCCAGGCGGGTTGGCCGATCGCAGGCTTGGGCAGGTCGGGCAGGGGGGCGCGGGCGCCTGGGCGGATGCCGGCGCGTTCCAGGCTGTCGATGACCCGGTCGGCAAAGTCCGGCGCCAGGGCCAGCTTGGTCGGCCAGCCCACCAACAGGCGGCCCTGTTCGGCCAGGAAGGCATTGTCGGGACGGCTCAGGCCTGATTGCAGTGGCTCGGCGCGTTCGACGCGCAACGTGGCCCACTGGGTCTGGCTCATGTCGATCCATGGCAACAGCTGAGCGAGTTCTTTCTGCGCGGTGGCAATTTGCTCTTGCGGCGTGCGGGCCACGCCATCGGCCTCGGCGATATCGCCACCGATGTACCACACCCAATTGCCGTCTGCGGCCGGGTGCGTGGTCACGGTCAGGCGCGGCTTGGTGCCGCCGCCCAGGCAATGGGCATACAACGGCTTCAGGCCCGGGCCTTTGGCGAGGATCATATGCAACGGGCGGGTTTGCATCGCCGGCTGGCTCAAGCCCAGGGCCGCCAGCAGATCGGCGGTGCCTGCGCCGGCACTCAATACGATGCGCTGGGCGCGAATTTCGCGGCCATCGACCGTCAAGCCTACCAGCGTGTCGCCTTCGCGCAGCGGTTCGATGTGCTGGCCCGCGAGCAGACCGTCACCGGCCATGTGCGCCAGGCGTTCAATCAGGCTGGGCACATCCACCACCAATTCTGCCAGGCGGTAGACCTTGCCCTTGAAACGACGATCCTGCAGCGCGACCGGCAGTTCGTCGCCCTTGACCTGATCGACACGGCCGCGCACGGCCTTGCTGGCAAAAAAACTGGTGAGATTGCCGGCGAGGGTGCCGGGGGACCACAGGTAGTGGGCTTCAGAGAGCAGGCGCACGCCGGACAGGTCCAATTCGCCATTGCCGGCCAGGGCTTCACGCCAGCGACGCGGCATGTCGGCAATCGCTTCGGAGGCGCCGGTGAGGGCGCCGTGCAGGGCGTATTTCGCACCGCCGTGAATGATTCCCTGGGACTTTACGCTTTGCCCGCCACCCAGGGTCGCGCTTTCCACCAGCACCGTGGAAAACCCCTGGCGGCGCAGGCGCGCATTGAGCCAGAGGCCGGCAACCCCGGCGCCGACAATCAGAACGTCGGTGGAAATAACGGATGGCATCGGCGACCTCAATGTTCAAGACAAGGGGCGCAGTATACAGGCTGTTGAGGGGCGGTCAGTGACCGGCGGTTTTCGAGAACAGCTGAATCACCACCACGCCCAGCACGATCAGCCCCATCCCCAGCATGGCCGGGATATCCAGCTTCTGCCCGTAGATGAACAGCGCGGCAATGCTGACCATCACGATGCCCATGCCGGCCCAGACGGCATACGCCACGCCGACCGGCACGGTGCGCACGACCAGGGTCAGCATCCAGAACGCGATGCCGTAACCGACGATCACCAGCAACAGCGGAATCGGTGTGCTCCACCCCTTGATGGCTTTCATGGAAACGGTCGCGATCACCTCCGAGCAGATGGCGATGGCCAGGTAACAGTAGGCGGCGTTCATGGTGCAATCCTCAAGGTGAAGCGGGTTTGATAAGGTCGGCATTCTAGAGGTTCAACAGATGGGGTAAAGTCATTACCTATCCGAATTGAAGATAGGTTAAGCCATGAGCGTGCAGTGGGATCTGGAACAGATGCGCCTGTTTGTCAGCGTCGCCGAACAGCGCTCGTTTTCCGCCGTGGCGCGTGGGCAGCGCAAGGCGCAGTCGGCCGTCAGCACCGCGATCGCGATGTTGGAGGCGGACCTGGGCGTCAGCCTGTTCGAGCGTAGCAGTGGCCGTCAGCCGCGCCTGACCGAAGCCGGCAGTGTGTTGCTGGAGGAAGCGCGTGAAGTGCTGCGTCAGTGCGAGCGCCTGACGGGGCGGGCGCTGTCGCTGACCCGTGGCGAGGAAGCATGTCTGCGCCTGGCTCAGGACGAGGCGATGTTGTTCCAACCGGTGCTCGACAGCCTTGCGGCGCTGGCGGTGCGCTATCCATTGCTGGAAGTGCAATTGTCCAGCGCAGCGCAAGGCGATGTGGCGCGCAAGCTGGTGGAACGTCAGGCCGACCTGGGTCTGTTGTTCTATCACGACCAGATTCCCGAAGCCCTTGAGCGGCGGGTGGTGGGCAGTGTGGAGATGGTCACGGTGTGCGGTGTCAATCATCCCATGGCCAGGGAGCAGTACGTGGACTGCCAACGGTTGGCGCAGTATCGCCAGTTGCTGATGTCGACCCAGACCAGCGTCTACCCCGGCAGTGAAGCCGCCAGCCCGCAGGTATGGCGGGCCGACAGCTTCTATGTATTGGCCGAATGGGTGATGAGCGGCCTGGGTTGGGCCTGGCTGCCACGGCACATCGTGCAATACCCCACCTATCAACAGCAGATGGTTGAACTGCGCAGCGAATGGACCCCGCCGGCGCTGGTGGTGGAGTTGGTGTGGCGTCGCGATGAGCACCTCGGGCCTGCGGCTCGCTTTGTGGCTGAACGTTTTGCCGAGTGCTTGCAGGCGATCGACTGAAAAAGCCGATAAACTCCGCCGCCATGAATAGAACTCTCTACACCTGTCTGTTTTACCTGGCGCTGCCGTTGGTGGCTTTACGTCTGTGGCTGCGCGCGCGCAAGGCGCCGGCCTATGCCAGGCGCGTGGGCGAGCGATTTTCCTATGGCTTGCCTGTGATGCAGCCGGGTGGGATCTGGGTGCATGCGGTGTCGGTGGGCGAAAGCATTGCCGCCGCGCCGATGATCCGGGCCCTCCTGGCGCGTTACCCGCAGTTGCCGATGACCGTCACCTGCATGACGCCCACCGGTTCCGAGCGAATCCAGGCGCTGTTTGCCGATGAACCGCGCGTCCAGCATTGTTATCTGCCGTACGATTTGCCCTGCGCCGCCAGGCGTTTCCTTGATCGCGTCCAACCCAAGCTGGCGGTGATCATGGAAACCGAGCTGTGGCCCAACCATATTCACGCCTGCGCCCAACGCGGGATTCCGGTGGCCCTGGCCAACGCGCGATTGTCGGCGCGCTCGGCCCGGGGCTATGCGCGGTTCGCCAGACTGACCGCGCCGATGCTGGCCGAAATGAGCTGGTTCGCCGTGCAGACCGAAACCGAGGCCGAGCGTTTTCGCAGCCTCGGCGCGCGCCCTGCAACCGTGGACGTCACCGGTTCGATCAAGTTCGACCTGACCATCGACCCTCACTTGCCGGAACGTGCCGCCGCCCTGCGCGAACGATGGGGCGCCGGCGAGCGCCCGGTGTGGATCGCCGCCAGCACCCATGAAGGCGAAGACGAAGTCATGCTCGCCGCCCATCGTCAATTGCTGGCCAGCTATCCCAATGCGCTGCTGATTCTGGTGCCCCGGCATCAGGAACGCTTCGGCCCGACCTTCGATCGGTGCGTGCAGCAAGGCTTTGCCACGGTGCGGCGCTCCAGTGGCGAAGCGGTCAATGCCGATACCTCAGTGCTGCTGGGCGACACCATGGGCGAGTTGCTGTTTCTCTACGCCCTGGCCGACAGCGCCTTTGTCGGCGGCAGCCTGGTGCCGACCGGCGGGCATAATCCGCTGGAACCGGCGGCGCTGGGCAAGCCGGTGATCATGGGGCCGCACCTGTTCAACTTCCTGGAAATCAGCGCGATGATGCGCGAGGCCGGGGCGTTGCGCGAGGTGGATGACGCAGAAGGTTTGGCCGAAGCGGTGCGCCAATTGTTCGAACTGCCGCGGGATGCGCGCAGGATGGCAGAGGCGGGATTGAAAGTGATGCAGGCCAATCAGGGAGCGCTTGAGCGTCTGTTGGCGGGTTTGGAACGATTGATCGCTCACTGACCCATCAAATGTGGGAGGGGGCTTGCCCCCGATAGCGGTGTGTCAGTCACCCAACAGGTTGGCTGACCCACTGCGATCGGGGGCAAGCCCCCTCCCACATTGGTTTATGGTGTTTTCAGGAACCCGGGCGGGCCTTGAGCTGCTCGGCGGCGGCCTTGGCCAGGTCCGGTGGCAGGAAGTCTTTATCCGGGTTGTAGTCGGCTTTCAAGTAGCGCGTCAGGTCCTGCAGATCTCCCGGGTTCAGCGTGCCCGCTGCCTGCTTCAAGCGCAGGTTGTCGAGGATGTAGTCGTAGCGGCTGTTGTTGTAGTTGCGCACCGACGAGTAGAGCTGGCGCTGTGCGTCCAGCACGTCGACGATATTGCGCGTGCCCACCTGATAACCGATTTCCGTGGCTTCCACCGCGCTCTGGTTGGAGATGATCGACTGGCGGCGTGCCTGCACCTGTTCCACATCGGTGTTCACGGCGCGGTGCAGGTTGCGGGTGTTTTCCACCACCTGGCGGCGCAGGCCTTCGCGTTGCTGCTCGGACTGATCGAGACGTGAATAGGATTCACGCACTTGCGAGCTGGTGAGGCCGCCGCTGTAGATCGGGATGTTCAACCGCAAGCCGATGGTGCGTTGCGACACATCGCCACCGTACGGGATGGGCAACTGATTCGGGTTGCTGAACCCCAGGGCATCGTTGTCGCCTTTTTCGTATTGCGCAACCGCATCGAGCGTCGGCAAGTGGCCGGCCTTGCGCTGCCTGAGGGTTTCCTCGGCGGCAGTCACTGCGTAATTGCTGGCCAGCAGGTTGAGGTTCTGGCGCCCGGCGGTTTCGACCCAGGCCTTGGCGTCGTTCGGCGCCGGCGGCAGCACCGGCAGCGTATGGACGATGCCCTGGATCGAGTTGTACTGGCGGTTGGTCAGGGTGATCAGTGCCTCGAAGGCGTCGTCCACCTGGCGCTGGGCCACGATGCGGTTGGCGCGAGCGGTGTCGTAGCTGGCCTGGGATTGCAGCACATCGGTCTTGTCCGACAGGCCCACATCGAAGCGCTCATTGGACTGGTCGAGCTGGCGTTTGAAGGCATTTTCTTCGGCCTTGGTCGAGGCCAGGTTGTCTTGCGCGCGCAGGACTGCAAAGTAGCTCTCGGCACTTTGCAAAATCAGGTTCTGTTCACTGGCCGACAGTTGCAGCGAGGCTTGCTCGCTGACGGCTTCGGCGGCTTGCAGCTGGAACCAGCGATCGGCGCGAAACAGCGGCTGGCTCAGCGTGGCGCGCCAGGAGTGCGCGTCGCGGCTGGCAGTGGCGGCGGGCTGGTCGATCTGGGTGCGCACGTTATTACTGTCGGCACCGGCCGACAGGTTCGGCAGCAGGCCTGCGCGCGCCTGGGGCACCACTTCTTTCTGCGCGCCATATTGAGCGCGGGCAGCGGCCAGGTCGGCGTTGTTGCTCGCCGCTTCCTGGTAGACGCTGACCAGGTCGGTGTTGGCGGACAAGGGCGCTTCAGCTGCCCAGACCATTCCATTGGTCGCACAAGACACGGCAATTGCCAGTGAAAGTTTGCGCAGCATGAGGCGATCCCTGAGTAAATATTACGATGATAATTTATTGCCCAAGGCTACGGTGGCAAAGAGGGAGCGTCAAGCCTTGAGGCAGCTCAGGAGTGTAGTGGCCGGGCCTCGGCACAACAATCCTGTAATTACGCCATTTATCATCCTGACGACAGTGTCATTGGCAATTTGCCCACGCCATGGTCTAGACTGGCCAGGTTCTTGTCGGGGTGCCTTGTTGGAAGGCTGAGATCGGTAAATACCGGATCCCGTTGAACCTGATCAGGTTAACGCCTGCGTAGGGAACAAGATTTCTCGTCACCCGGCGAGTCCTCTTGTGCTTCGTCCGGGAAGTTGTTCGACAATCGAACAGCCCTCGTGCGCAGGCACAGCACTGGTTTCAGTGCGTCCGTCCGTCACAGGTTCGCTCCGACAACAATCCACCGCCTGGATAAGTTGGAGAGCCCTGATGAGCACCGAATTAAAAAGCCAAAAATCAAAAAACACCGTGCACTTGAGTGAATCGGCCAAGGTCGACTCCGGTTCCGTGCAGCCGTTTACCCGCTCACAGAAGATCTATGTACAGGGCTCGCGTCCCGATATTCGCGTGCCCATGCGCGAAATCAGCCTGGATGTGACGCCCACCGAGTTCGGCGGTGAAATCAATGCACCGGTGGTGGTCTACGACACATCGGGTCCGTATACCGATCCCAACGTGATCATCGACGTGCGCAAAGGCCTGGCCGACGTGCGCTCACCCTGGATCGAAGAGCGCGGCGATACCGAGCGACTGGCTTGCCTGAGCTCACGCTACGGCCAGGAACGCCTGGATAACCCGGACCTGGCCTACCTGCGCTTTGCCCACCTGCAAAATCCACGACGGGCCAAGGCCGGCGCCAACGTCAGCCAGATGCACTACGCGCGCAAAGGCATCATCACGCCCGAAATGGAATATGTAGCCATCCGCGAAAACATGAAGCTTGAGGAAGCCCGCGCCGCCGGCCTGCTCAAGCAACAGCATGCGGGACACAGCTTTGGCGCCAGCATTCCAAAGATCATCACGCCCGAATTTGTTCGTGAAGAAATCGCCCGTGGCCGCGCCATCATCCCGGCCAACATCAATCACACTGAACTGGAACCGATGATTATCGGCCGCAACTTCCTGGTGAAGATCAACGGCAATATCGGTAACAGTGCGCTGGGCTCGTCCATCGAAGAAGAAGTGGCGAAGATGACCTGGGGCATTCGCTGGGGCTCCGATAACATCATGGACCTGTCCACCGGCAAGCACATCCACGAAACCCGCGAATGGATTATCCGTAACTCGCCGGTGCCGATCGGTACGGTCCCCATCTACCAGGCACTGGAAAAAGTCGACGGTGTGGCGGAAGACCTGACCTGGGAGCTGTTTCGCGACACCCTGATCGAGCAGGCCGAACAGGGCGTCGACTACTTCACGATCCATGCCGGTGTATTGCTGCGCTATGTGCCGCTGACCGCCAACCGCGTCACCGGCATCGTCAGCCGTGGCGGCGCGATCATGGCCAAATGGTGCCTGGCGCACCACAAGGAAAATTTCGCCTACACGCATTTCGAAGAAATCTGCGAAATCATGAAAGCCTATGACGTCAGCTTTTCGCTGGGTGACGGCTTGCGTCCGGGCTCGGTGGCCGACGCCAACGACGCCGCGCAATTCGGTGAGCTGGAAACCCTTGGCGAGCTGACCAAGATCGCCTGGAAGCACGACGTGCAAACCATGATCGAAGGCCCCGGCCACGTGCCGATGCAGTTGATCAAGGAGAACATGGACAAGCAGCTCGAATGCTGCGACGAGGCGCCGTTCTACACCCTCGGCCCGCTGACTACCGACATTGCGCCGGGCTATGACCACATCACCTCCGGCATCGGCGCGGCGATGATCGGCTGGTTCGGTTGCGCCATGCTCTGCTACGTCACGCCCAAGGAACACCTGGGGTTGCCGAACAAGGATGACGTGAAGACCGGGATCATCACTTACAAGATCGCCGCCCACGCCGCCGACCTCGCCAAAGGCCATCCGGGCGCGCAGATTCGCGACAACGCGCTGAGCAAGGCGCGCTTCGAATTCCGTTGGGAAGACCAGTTCAACCTGGGCCTGGACCCGGACACCGCGCGGGCGTTTCACGACGAGACCCTGCCGAAAGAGTCCGCCAAGGTCGCGCATTTCTGTTCGATGTGCGGGCCGAAATTCTGCTCGATGAAAGTCACCCACGAAGTGCGTGAGTACGCGGCCAACCAGCGCATTGAAGCGGTGGATGTGGACGTGGCCAAGGGCTTGGCCGAGCAGGCGGAGCGGTTCAGGCAGGAAGGCAGTCAGCTCTACAAGAAAGTCTGATCCGAAGGTGGCGGTGACTGTACCGCCGCCATCGGGGGCAAGCCCCCTCCCACATTTTGACTGAGGTTGACACAGCGTTTGTGTTCACCGCAGATCCAGTGTGGGAGGGGGCTTGCCCCCGATGGCAATTTCCCTGACAACAAAGCCCCTCGGAGACTTCACCCTTGAGCATTCAACCCAGCACTTACTCACCCGACATCGCGGTGCTTCCTGACAAGCGCGTCTTCGGCGCCCGCGACCTGTTCTCCCTGTGGTTCTCCCTCGGCATCGGCCTGATGGTCCTGCAAACCGGCGCCTTGCTGGCGCCGGGCCTGGGGTTGTCGGGTTCATTGCTGGCCATCTTGCTCGGCACCCTGGTCGGCGTGCTGTTGCTGGCCGCCGTCGGCGTGATCGGCAGCGACACCGGGCTGTCCGCCATGGCGGCGCTCAAGCTCAGCCTCGGTAGCCGCGGTGCGAGCCTGCCGGCGCTGTTGAACCTGCTGCAATTGATTGGCTGGGGCTCGTTCGAAATCATCGTCATGCGCGATGCCGCCAGCTTGTTGGGTACGCGTGCGTTCAGCGAGGGCAGCCTGTTGGCGAGCCCCTTGTTGTGGACCGTGTTGTTTGGCGGCCTTGCCACCATGCTGGCGGTGAGTGGCCCGTTGACCTTCGTGCGGCAAATCCTGCGCAAATGGGGCATCTGGCTGCTGCTCGCGGCCTGTCTGTGGCTGACCTCGAACCTGTTTGCCAAGGCCGACCTCGTCGCGCTGTGGGCCCAGGCCGGTGACGGCTCGATGCCGTTTGCGGTGGGCTTTGACATTGCCATCGCCATGCCGCTGTCGTGGCTGCCGCTGATCGCCGACTACTCACGCTTTGGCAAACGCGCGAAAAGCGTGTTCGGCGGCACCGCGCTGGGGTTCTTTATCGGTAACTTCTGGCTGATGAGCCTGGGGGTGGCCTACACCCTGGCCTTTGCGCCCAGCGGTGAAGTCAATGCGCTGCTGCTGGCCCTGGCCGGCGCCGGCCTGGGGATTCCGCTGTTGCTGATCCTGCTGGACGAGTCGGAAAATGCCTTTGCCGACATTCATTCGGCGGCGGTGTCGAGCGGGGTGCTGCTGCGTTTGAAAGTCGAGCACCTGGCGTTGGCCATCGGTGTGATTTGCACCGTGATTGCCTGCCTGGCGCCCCTGGCGCAATACCAGAACTTCCTGTTGCTGATCGGCTCAGTGTTTGCGCCACTGTTCGGCGTGGTATTGGTGGATCACTTCATCCTGCGCCGTCGGCGCCAGGGCGCGGTGACCCAGCTGCATTGGCCGGCGCTGCTGGCGTGGCTGGGCGGCATCGGCACCTACCACCTGCTGGCGCACCTGTATCCGGATATCGGCGCAACCCTGCCGGCATTGCTGCTGGCAGGGTTGCTGCAGTTCATCCTGGGGCGGGCGGTCAGTGGCGCGCAGGCATCAGCTCAGGCTTGATCACACCGGTCAGGCGCGCATAGGGGATGGTGATTTCGATCAGCCCCTGGGCGTAGGGGGCGATGGTGGTGACGTTGTACTTGAGCACCACGCCGCCGCTGGTCAAGGCCACGTTCGGGGTTTTCTGGAACGGCCAGTTCTTCACGAACTCCGGGTCGCGGTGCATCTTGGTGTTGATCAACCAGCTGTTGTGGGCAACTTTTGCGGTATTCCAGAAGGCCTGCTCCTGGCCGGGCAACAGCATGTCGGCCAGGCCCAATTCCTTGTGCAGCACCCGTGAATAGTTGATGAAGCCGCGGCCAGGTTCACCGTGGGCCACGCCGGTGTCCAGGTAGCTGGACACTTCAACGATCACCAGTCCGTCATGCTGCTCACGTACCTTGGCCTGCAAATACATGCTGTGGCGGTCGGGGGATTCGCGCAGGAATGTGTCCCGGTAGGCATTCAGGGTCGCAGGGACGCTGGCGCCGGGCGTGGTGCGGGTCATCTGCAGCAGGCGCTGCTCGACCAGTTTGTCCAGTTGCGGGTCGGCGGGGAAATGCACGGTGTCGATGTTCACCAGCGGACAATCAGGGCTGCCGCAGCCGGGCTTGATCTGCTCCGACTTGTCGGTGGTGACGTCCAGCGGTTTGAGCTGACCGGGCTGGAACAGGCTCTGGCAGGCACCCAGGGTCAAGGCAATACAAGCCATGGAGGCGATTTTTAAAAGCGACATGTGTGTCCTTCGTAAATCGATGGAAAGCGAAAAGAGTAGCGCTTGGACTGCCAACAGGGCCGCCAGTTCGCCACTAGACTGATTAGTGTGAGTTTGACGCCCGCCGTCTATCCCGGCAACCGGAAAGGGGCTGCGCCGAGCCACTTGGGCGCGTTAGGATGGCGCCCACTGCACGGCTTATGACGAGGAAGAATATGACGGACTTTACGAAGTCGACGCCGAAGAATATCGAGATTGTTCAGCGCGACTCTGCCTACAAGGGCTTCTATCAGCTCGATCGGGTGCAACTGCGCCACGAGAAGTTCGACGGCGGCATGAGCCGTGTGATCAATCGTGAGGTGTTTGTGCGCCATGATGCGGTGTGCGTACTGCCCTACGATCCGCAGCGCGATGAAGTGGTGCTGATCGAGCAGTTCCGCGTCGGCGCCATGGGGCGTGCCGACAACCCGTGGCTGGTGGAAATGGTCGCCGGCCTGATCGACAAGGACGAGCAACCCGAGGAGGTTGCACACCGCGAAGCCGAGGAGGAAGCTGGGCTGACGTTCTCCGCGCTGTGGCCGATCACCAAGTATTTCCCGTCGCCTGGCGGCAGTACCGAGTTCGTCCACCTGTACCTGGGCCGTTGCGACAGCTCACAGGCCGGTGGTATCCATGGATTGGAAGAAGAGGCCGAAGATATCCGCGTGACCACCTGGGCATTCGAAGATGCCTTCCAGGCTGTGCGCGACGGCAGGATTTCCAATGCAGCCAGCATTATCGCCCTGCAATGGCTTGCGCTTAATCGCGCGGAAGTGAGGGGGCTATGGCAGTAAAGGCACGGGAACGTTACCGGGTTGACCTGATCGGGCTGCAAGCCGCGTGCGAGGCCAACTATGCGCGGCTGATGCGCCTGCTCCCCGACATGCGCCACACGCCCCAGGCGCGGCGCATTGCCGTAACCCACGGCGACCAGATGCTGGGCGTGCTGACCCTGGAAGTCATCGTCAATTGCCCGTACACCACCACCCTGCGCGTGCGCCAGGAACACAGCCTGCCCTGGCTGCCGGTGCCGCAGCTGGAAGTGCAGGTGTACCACGATGCACGCATGGCCGAAGTGATCAGCGCCGAACATGCGCGACGCTTTCGCAGCATCTATCCTTACCCGAATGTGTTCATGCACCAGCCCGATGAGAAAGCCCAGCTCAATGTGTTCCTCGGCGAATGGCTGAGCCACTGCCTGGCCCTGGGCCATGAGTTCGAAGTCGTGCGGTAGATGTGAACTGCGTTTGTTTCCCTGGGTTTCCTCTTTGTGTCCTGCCCCAGCATAATTGCCCCACCTGTCTATTCCTGTGACCGCTAGGGAGAGCGCCTTGCCGAGCGTATCCGCCATGAACCCTGACGCTGTGCTGTTGGTGCAACTGTCCGACAGCCATTTGTTTGCCGATGCAGACGTCAAGCTGCTGGGCATGAATACCCGCGACAGCCTGCGGCGGGTGATCGACCTGGTGCGCGAACAGCAGTCGCACATCGATCTGGTGCTGGCCACGGGGGATCTGTCCCAGGACGGCACATTGGCGTCATACCAGCAATTTCGCGACATGACCGCGCCGATGGGCGCTCCCGCGCGCTGGCTGCCCGGCAACCACGATGAGCCGCAGATCATGGCCGACGCTGCCGTGCACAGCGACCTGCTGGAGCCGGTGGTTGACGTCGGCAACTGGCGCGTGACCCTGCTGGACTCCGCCGTACCCGGTTCCGTGCCCGGCTACCTGCAGGACCAGCAGCTGCAACTGCTCGTCCAGGCCTTGAGCGAAGCGCCGAACCGGCATCACCTGGTGTGCCTGCATCATCATCCGGTGTCGATCGGCTGCGCCTGGATGGAGCCTATCGGCCTGCGCAATCCGGATGCGCTGTTTGCCGTGCTTGACCGCTTCCCCCAAGTGAAAGCGGTTTTGTGGGGCCATGTGCACCAGGAAATCGACGGCGAGCGCAACGGCGTGCGCCTGCTGGCGTCGCCGTCCACCTGCATCCAGTTCGCGCCGGGCAGTGAGGACTTCCAGGTCAGCGACCAGGCCCCAGGCTATCGCTGGCTGCGTTTGCATGCCGACGGGCGGTTGGAGACCGGGGTGGAGCGGGTCAAGGATTTCGCTTTTACCGTCGACTACGGCAGCAACGGCTATTAATAGCTGTAAACGCTGATCAAAATGTGGAAGGGGGCTTGCCCCCGATTGCGGTGTGTCAGCTGCCACATGTGCTGACTGACACTCAGCCATCGGGGACAAGCCCCCTCCCACATGGGTTCTCACACAGGCCCCTTATCCCTGTAAACTGCGCCTCTTTGGCTGAGTCACGGAGAGCCCGGCATGTCCGCTTCGATCCTCTATATTCACGGTTTCAACAGTGCGCCGGCCTCCAACAAGGCCAGCCAGTTGATCACCGTAATGGGCAAGCTTGGCCTGTCCGAGCAGCTGCGTGTTCCGGCGCTGCATCACCATCCGCGTCAGGCGATTCCTCAATTGGAGGAGGCCATCGCAGAACTGGGCAGGCCGCTGCTGGTCGGCAGTTCATTGGGCGGCTACTATGCAACCCATCTTGCCGAACGCCATGGCCTCAAGGCGCTGCTGGTCAACCCGGCGGTCAGCCCCCATCGGATGTTTGACGGCTACCTGGGAACCCAGAAGAACCTCTACACCGACGAAAGCTGGGAGTTGACCCTCGACCACGTCACGGCGTTGGCCGAGCTGGAAGTACCGGCTCCTCAGGACGCCGCGCGTTATCAGGTGTGGTTGCAGACCGGGGACGAAACCCTGGATTATCGCCTGGCCCAGCAGTATTACCGGGCCTGTGCCTTGCGCATCCAGGCCGGTGGCGACCACGGTTACCAAGGGTTCGCCCAGCAATTGCCGGCATTGTTGAGCTTTGCCGGCATTGGCGCTGCTCAGTATCAATCCTTCGATTTTTCGTCACTGTAAAAATCGCAGGTCATTTTTTAATCGAACGACTCACGACGAGACCCCATGGCCACTCCCAGCGCTAGCTCTTATAACGCCGACGCCATCGAAGTCCTCTCGGGCCTCGACCCGGTGCGCAAACGCCCCGGCATGTACACCGACACCAGTCGGCCGAACCACCTTGCCCAGGAAGTCATCGACAACAGTGTCGACGAAGCCTTGGCCGGGCACGCCAAGTCGGTGCAGGTCATTCTCCACGCCGACCACTCCCTGGAAGTGTCCGACGACGGTCGCGGCATGCCGGTGGACATTCACCCGGAAGAGGGTGTGTCGGGCGTCGAACTGATCCTCACCAAGCTGCACGCCGGCGGCAAGTTCTCCAACAAGAACTACCAGTTCTCCGGCGGCTTGCACGGTGTGGGGATTTCCGTGGTCAACGCCTTGTCCACGCAGGTCAGGGTCAAGGTCAAGCGTGACGGCAACGAATACCAGATGACCTTCGCCGATGGCTACAAAGCCACCGAGCTGGAGGTGGTCGGCACTGTCGGCAAGCGCAACACCGGGACCAGCGTGTACTTCGCGCCGGACCCGAAATACTTCGATTCGCCGAAATTCTCCATCAGCCGTCTCAAGCATGTGCTCAAGGCCAAGGCCGTGCTGTGCCCGGGCCTGTTGGTGAGCTTTGAAGACAAAGGCACCGGCGAAAAGGTCGAGTGGCACTACGAAGACGGCCTGCGCTCCTACCTGGAAGATTCGGTCAGCGACTTCGAACGCCTGCCCAACGCGCCCTTCTGCGGCAGCCTGGCCGGTAACAAGGAGGCCGTCGACTGGGCGCTGTTGTGGTTGCCCGAAGGTGGCGACAGCGTGCAGGAAAGCTACGTCAACCTGATCCCCACCGCCCAGGGCGGCACCCACGTCAACGGCTTGCGCCAGGGCTTGCTGGACGCCATGCGCGAATTCTGCGAATACCGCAGCCTGCTGCCGCGCGGCGTGAAGCTGGCGCCGGAAGACGTGTGGGAGCGCATTGCGTTCGTGCTGTCGATGAAAATGCAGGAGCCGCAGTTCTCCGGCCAGACCAAGGAGCGCCTGTCCTCCCGCGAGGCGGCGGCGTTTGTCTCCGGTGTGGTCAAGGATGCCTTCAGCCTGTGGCTCAACGAGCACCCGGAACTGGGCCTGGCCCTGGCGGAGCTGGCGATCAACAACGCCGGTCGTCGCCTCAAGGCCAGCAAGAAAGTCGAGCGCAAGCGCATCACCCAGGGGCCGGCATTGCCCGGCAAGCTGGCCGATTGCGCCGGGCAGGACCCGATGCGCTCCGAGCTGTTCCTGGTGGAAGGGGATTCCGCCGGCGGTTCCGCCAAGCAAGCGCGGGACAAGGAATTCCAGGCGATCCTGCCGTTGCGCGGCAAGATCCTCAACACCTGGGAAGTCGATGGCAGCGAAGTACTGGCCAGCCAGGAAGTGCACAACATCGCCGTGGCCATCGGCGTCGACCCTGGCGCAGCGGACATGAGCCAGCTGCGCTACGGCAAGATCTGCATCCTCGCCGATGCCGACTCCGACGGCCTGCACATTGCCACCTTGCTGTGCGCGTTGTTCGTGCAGCACTTCCGCCCGTTGGTGGATGCCGGTCACGTCTACGTCGCCATGCCGCCGCTGTACCGCATCGACCTGGGCAAGGAGATTTTCTACGCCCTGGACGAAGCCGAACGCGATGGCATCCTCGATCGCCTGGTGGCCGAGAAGAAGCGCGGCAAGCCACAGGTCACGCGATTCAAGGGCCTGGGTGAAATGAACCCGCCGCAACTGCGCGAAACCACCATGGACCCGAACACCCGGCGTCTGGTGCAGTTGACCCTGGAAGACTTCGCCGGCACTTCGGAAATGATGGACATGCTGCTGGCGAAAAAGCGTGCGCCGGATCGCAAGGCCTGGCTCGAATCCAAAGGCAACCTGGCCGAGGTATTGGGCTGATGCGCACAGGCGTCGCCCTGGCGATCCTGATGGTGTGCGGGTTGGCAGCCACCGATGGGGTGGCCGCGCCCGTGGCTGAGCTCAAGTTGGTGTCGGAACATCCGGTAGACGGCATGCGCGGCGGCAACCTGTCGGGCCTGGCGCTGTGCGGCAAGGACCTGTGGACGGTATCGGACCGCGATGATGACCGGATTTATCGTCTGGACACCCGCGAGCCGACCTGGAACGCCGAGGCATTGACGATCGACGTACCCCCGGTGCCCGAATCCGGCCTGCCGTGGGGGTTGCGCTCGCGCACCAAGGCGGCTTCGTTCATTCGCGGTGGAGACCTGGATTTCGAAGGCATCAGCTGTGATGCCGCAGGCAACCGCTACATCGTCAGCGAAGCCCATGCGGCGGTGTTGCAGGTACCGGCAGCCGGCGCCCCCGAATGGTTGAAGATCGCCCCGGGCATGGTGCGCGAGGCGCGGGCCAGCGGCATGTTGCTGCACTTCAATGCGTTGTTCGAAGGCCTGACGGTGAACCCGCAAGGCAATCAGATCTGGTTGGCCGCCGAGCGTGAGCGCCGTGGCCTGATCTCGATCAAGCGCGGGCAGAGCGTGTGGGATTGCGAGGGGGCTTGCGTATTGTTGAGCGAGGCCGGGCTGGAAGTGCAGCCGGCGCAGTTCACCAACGCCAAGGCCGTGTCCAAGGATTTTGCCGACCTGGCGCTGTTCAACGACAAGCTGTTCACCCTGGAGCGCAATGCATTCCAGATTTGCCGACGCGATACGGTGACGGCCAAGGTTGAGCTGTGCTGGTCGTTTGCCGACGAAACCCTGACGCCCGAACGGCGTTACCCCCAACCCTATGGCCTGGCCGAAGCCCTGGTGGTGGACGCCGATGGCGCCTGGATTGGTATCGACAATAATTTTGGCGCGCGTGCCGACGGTGAAAAGCGTCCGGTGGTCTATCGGTTTGCCGCCCCGGCCGGTGGCTGGAGTGCCCAGCCATGAGCCGCGACTTTTTTGAATTGAATCAGCGCAGCGGCAGTTCCGCTGCGCCTTACCCAATGATGAGGCCCGCATGAGTGACATCCTCGCAGACAGCTTAGATGGCGTAGAACGCCGATCGCTGGCTGACTTCACCGAAAATGCCTACCTCAACTACTCCATGTACGTGATCATGGACCGTGCCCTGCCGCATATCGGCGACGGCTTGAAGCCGGTACAACGGCGCATTATCTACGCCATGAGTGAGTTGGGCCTGGACGCCGATTCCAAGCACAAGAAGTCGGCGCGTACCGTCGGTGACGTGCTCGGCAAGTTCCACCCTCACGGCGATTCGGCCTGCTACGAAGCCATGGTGCTGATGGCCCAGCCGTTCAGCTACCGCTACACCCTGGTCGACGGCCAGGGTAACTGGGGTGCGCCGGATGATCCCAAGTCCTTCGCCGCCATGCGTTACACCGAGGCGCGTCTGTCGCGTTATTCGGAAGTATTGCTCAGCGAGCTGGGCCAGGGCACCGCGAACTGGGGGCCCAACTTTGACGGCACCCTCGACGAACCCCTGGTGTTGCCGGCACGTTTGCCGAATATCCTGCTCAATGGCACCACTGGCATCGCGGTCGGCATGGCCACCGATGTGCCGCCGCACAACCTGCGCGAAGTCGCCGCCGCCTGCGTTCGCCTGCTGGATGAGCCAAAAGCCACGGTCGAGCAGCTCTGCGAGCATATCCAGGGCCCGGACTACCCGACCGAAGCGGAAATCATCACGCCGCGCGCCGACCTGCTGAAAATGTACGAAACCGGCAAGGGATCGGTGCGCATGCGCGCGGTGTATCACGTCGAAGACGGCGACATTATCGTGACCGCGTTGCCGCATCAGGTGTCCGGCGCCAAGGTGCTGGAGCAGATCGCCGCGCTGATGCAGGCCAAGCCGTCGAAACTGCCGCAGGTCGCCGACTTGCGCGATGAGTCCGACCACGAGAACCCTTGCCGCATCGTGATCATCCCGACCAACAGCCGGGTGGATCATGCAGTGCTGATGCAGCATCTGTTTGCCAGCACCGACCTGGAGTCCAGCTATCGGGTCAACGTCAACATCATCGGCCTGGACGGCAAGCCGCAGCTCAAGAACCTGCGCAACCTGCTGGTGGAATGGCTGGAGTTTCGCGTACAGACCGTGCGCCGGCGCCTGCAATTTCGCCTGGATAAGGTCGAGCGCCGCCTGCACCTGTTGGACGGCTTGTTGATCGCCTACCTCAACCTGGATGAAGTGATCCATATCATCCGTACCGCCGAGCACCCGAAAGCGGAGCTGATCGCGCGTTTCGAATTGAGCGAGATCCAGGCGGACTACATCCTCGACACCCGCTTGCGCCAGTTGGCGCGACTGGAAGAAATGAAGCTGCGCGACGAGCAGGACGCATTGCTCAAGGAACAAGCCAAGCTGCAAGCGCTGCTGGGCAGTGAAGCCAAGCTCAAGAAGCTGGTGCGCAGCGAGCTGATCAAGGACGCCGAAACCTACGGCGATGACCGCCGGTCGCCGATTGTCGAGCGTGCGGAAGCGAAAGCTCTGACAGAAACCGAGCTGCTGCCTAATGAGAAAATTACCGTCGTTCTGTCGGAAAAGGGTTGGGTTCGCTCCGCCAAAGGGCATGATATTGACGCCACCGGGCTTTCGTACAAGGCCGGTGATGGCTTCAAGACCGCTGCCGCCGGGCGTTCCAACCAGTTTGCGGTGTTTATCGACTCGACTGGGCGCAGTTATTCGGTGCCGGCCCACACGCTGCCTTCCGCACGAGGGCAGGGCGAGCCGCTGACCGGGCGTCTTACACCGCCACCGGGGGCGAATTTCGAGTGCGTGCTGCTGCCGGATGATGATTCGTTGTATGTCATCGCCTCCGACGCCGGTTACGGATTCGTGGTCAAGGGTGAAGACCTGCAGGCCAAGAACAAGGCGGGCAAGGCGCTGCTGAGCCTGCCGAACAATGCCAAGGTGATCCTGCCGCGACCGGTGGAGGATCGTGAGCACAACTGGCTGGCCTCGGTGACCACCGAAGGGCGTCTGCTGGTCTTCAAGATCAGCGACCTGCCGCAGCTGGGCAAGGGCAAGGGCAACAAGATCATTGGTATCCCGGGAGAGCGTGTGGCCAGTCGCGAAGAGTACGTGACCGACATCGCCGTGATCCCCGAAGGCGCTACGCTGGTGCTTCAGGCCGGCAAGCGCACGCTGTCGCTGCGCCCTGACGACCTTGAGCACTACAAGGGCGAGCGCGGTCGACGCGGCAACAAACTGCCTCGAGGCTTCCAGCGAGTGGATGCTTTGTTGGTAGAAACGCCTGCTTAAGGCGTACTAGAGGCCTCGATCTACGATTTAACGCGTAGATCGACGCTTTGGCGCTGGAGTCATGGCGCATATTCACGGATGATATGGCCTTTCCAGCGCCGGCGTGGCCGAGCGTGTTTAGGTTATTTTTAGTATTACATTGTGGTTCGCCTTGTGGCAGCCACCTGGATGGGATGATGACTGCTCCACGCCTTCCTCTATTTTTGATGCTCGCTGGCCTGTTAGGGCTGGCGGGTTGCAGCACCCACCAGCCGGTGTCGCTGTACCAGCTGGACAGCGGAAGTCCGGCTCAGCCAGCACAAACCGCCGGCATGGCGGTCCTGCTGGGTCCGGTCATCGTTGCTGATTACCTGCAACGCGAGACCCTGCTCCAACGTCAGAACGACGGAAGCCTGCAAGGTTCCACGGATGGTCGTTGGGCGGGTAGCCTTTCTTCCGATATCAATCAATTGATGTTGCGTCAGGTGGCCGGTCAGTTGGACAGCCAGCGCGTGGTCCTGGCGCCTGGCCCATCCGGGTTTTCCCCGGATGTGCAGGTGTTGCTGACTATCACGCGGCTTGACTCCGGCAAGTCGCAACCGGCGATCCTCGATGCACAGTGGCGCTTGATCGACCGTCGCGGGCAAGTACGGGACAACCGTATCGTGCACCTGCAGGAAGAACATGCCGGCACCACCGCGTCCCAGGTCCAGGCCCAGGGCGTATTGTTGCAGCAGCTGGCGCAGCAGTTGTCGGTGGCGCTCAAGCCGCTGGCCAACCAGCCGCCGATTGCCGAGGCACCGCGCAAGCAGGCACCGGCACAGGCCAAGCCCGCGACGCCGGAAAAACCGAAGATGCCGATGGCAACACCGATTCGTACGGATCTGGAAGTGTTCAGGTTTTGATCACATACATCAACAAAAAAACCCGCGTTTTGGCGGGTTTTTTGTTGATGTATGTCGGCTAATTGGGTTCGGTTTTGTAGAATTTATGCTCTTTATCTACAAATACTAAATAAAATGTATTCTTGTCATATATAAAATCCCCTGGATCTTTTCGCTTTCCGTGCAAATCGTCGCTTATAACGAAACCAATAAGTCTGAATTTGTTTCCTAGGCGGAATCGGCACCATTGCACATCGTGGGGGACATGCTTTGGATGTGTAAAGTCCGAGTTCTTGGGGAAATCTCCGTATCGAGAATACACCGTCAATCCTCCTCCTCCTGCATTCTCCCGGCTCCAATCCACCAGGGATTTATCAGAAAAACTAATAAGCTTGTTGAAGATTTTCAGTAGTTCTTCATGAGTCAAGTCTTCTAAGGCGTTTGAGTATGCTTGGGATGACTCAAAATACTTTAGGTTGATTTTAGTTAGCTTGAATAGCTCGGAAGTTTCTATGGAGTCGCACGGAATGCTAGCAAGAAAGCGTTCTTTTCTTTTGCTCATATCCGGGGTACTCCGCCAATTTTCCCTTTTATATAAATGGGTGAGATAGGGCGGTCATTGCGAATTATAGAGCCTGGGATTTCATCTAGTCGGTAGCAATAGCTTTCATTTTCTTCTTTGTTAACCAGAACAGTGCGGTATTTGCCGAGGGTGTCAATTATCTCAGTGTTGTGTGATGTGAAAATAAACTGAGCTCCAAGCTTGTTAATATTCTCATCTTCGAACATGTTTAAGATGCCCGGTAGCAGCAAAGAGTGCAAATGTACATCGAATTCATCAAGAGCAAGTACTCCGCCCTGTTCAAGTACTAACCAGTATAGCGCGAGAAATATATATAATTGCTTTGTGCCACTGGACTCGTCGGCATACTTAAGTGAAAAATTTTTTCCTTCATGTGTATGGTGAAAGACAGGATAAAAATAGGGCTGACCTTTTTCGTTTGTGTCCTCCGAAATAGATATGTCTAAAACGCCGACATCACTCTTTTTTATTAGCTCTTTCGCAAAGCCGAATATTTTGCTGTCTTGTCCGTAGAGTTGAGATATTTCTCTATAGTCAACATTTTTGCTGAGTAAGCCAGATGCAGGGCTTACGTTTGATAGAACAGTATCAAAGAAGCCATATATTGTGCTGAGGTCTTCAAGTTCGGAAAAGGTTTTGAATTTACTGAAAGTGCTCACGAATGAGGCGTTACTATTCAGCTTGATTTCTTTTAGATGGGCGAGATCTTTTCTTGAGTAAGTTATTTCGTCATAGTTACGCTCGATAAAAGGAAGCATTTTTTTTACTTTCTTTGACAACTTTTCTGATACGACTTTCCCTGAGCTAATGCTGAGTTCGTATTTATAATATGTCTCTTTGATTTTAAAATCGATATAAAACTCGGAAGGTGAGCTTTTGTCGTCAAAAAAACTTTTAATAGGCAGGGTGTCTTCAGGCTTCATATTCGAAGACGAATTAATAAAGTAACTTAGAAAGGTCAGTGCTTTGATGATGTTTGTCTTGCCGGAAGCGTTACCTCCCTTAATGCCTATCAGGCTGCTCGCTTCCTTGTCTTTGGATATGAATGAAGGCACGTTGCTGTCAAATCGGAAAGAGATAGTCGACATTTCCTTGAATGAAAAAAAATTTTTGAAACCATACTCTAATATCATGAAAAATCTCGTGTCTTAGACAATTTTGGCAGTATATCACTCTCGATCGTGGTTTTGGGGGTGCCATATTTGCCTGTTAAGTCGTTTTTGACATAAAACTCTGTTTTGAAAGATTTCTGCGTTTCATAGGCTTTCTCTCCGACAAAGGGCTGAACCTTCATTTCTAGAGATCAGAGTTCCTAAATGCACTTCATTGAGACAGTAAAAAGCCCGCAGATGGATAACCAGCGCGGGCTTTTTTATCAGGCCTCTTACTCTATTTTTTCGCACGGGTCTCATGCATCCGCGCCAACTGCCGCTCCAGCATCGACGGGTACGGCTCCATCAACCGCTCCACACAGCTGGCCCCTTCAGGGCTGGCAATCGGGCGGATGCGTGCGCGCTGGCGGATCAGCGGGTCTTCACTGATCTTGCGCTCCACCAGCAGCAGATTACGGCTGTGCTGGGACAAGGCCAGGGCATCCTGGGCAATCTCGGTCAGCAAGAGGTCGATCTGGCTGATGCCGAACAGGTCATCGCCCACCGTCAGGCCCAACTGCAATTGCAACGTAATGCCGCTGTCCGCCACTTCGATCTGCAAGGCATGGCCCAGGGCGCGCAGCAACTCGCCGCAGCAGATGGCGTTGGTCAGGTAATCCTCGCCGCTGTCTTCGCTGTGGAACAGCATCAACGTGCTGCCGTCGTTCAGGGTGTGCAGTTCGCTCTGGTAGAGCGAGGCCGCCTGGTCGAGACAGTCGCGGTAGCGTTCCAGCAATTCCGTCAAGCGGGCGCGGGGCAGGCGGCGCAGTTGGTCCTGGGCACCCAGTTGCACGGCGAGTACGGCGCTGTACTGGGGCTCGGTGCTCTTGGGCGCAAGCGCTTTCGGCGCTACGGCAGGCGCGGTGTCTGCGGTATCGCGCAGGTCGGCGAACGGGTCTTCGTCGTCCAGTTCGTCTTCTTCGGCCTTGATCACATGCCGTGGCGCAGGCTTCAAACCCGCCACCGGAGCGCTTTCGTCGAAGCCTGGGTCACGCAGGTCGCGCACTTCAAATTCAGGCTCGCCGTCGTTGTAGTCGGCCTCGTCGTACTCCGGCTCGGGTTCAACCTCAGGTACCGTCGGCTCCGGGGCGAAGCTGGCATGAAGTTGGCGCGCGAGGTCGCCGATTTCGTCCTGGCGGTCGGTGGCCGGGGTATGTTCGTTGATATCGCGCAGCCAGATGCGCAGTTGCATCAACGGCGTGGAGATATGCCGCCCCAGGCGCAGGCTCAAGGCCAGGGCCAGGGCCAACAGGATTGCGCTCAGGATGCCCATGCTTTGCAGGCTGATGGTCATCGGTTGCTGGAACTGTTGCATGTCCAGGCTGATGCGCAATTGGCCGGCTTTCACATCCTGAAACGTGATATTGCTCTGGTACAGACCCTCGGCTTCGCCCAGCAGGCCGTTTTTCGGACGCTGCCCGGCTTCGGCCATGATCCGGTTGTCCACGCTATAGATAGCAGCGTGGGCCACCAGCGGGTTCTTGGTCAGGTTGTTGAGCAGCACATTGAGGCTGAGAATGTCGTTGGACACCAGCAACTCAGTCGCCGAGGTGGCGGTCTGGGTGGTCAGGCTCTCGCCCAGGGCGTCGGCTTGCTCATGCATGGCCTGCTTGAACTGCAAACCCATCACGCAGGCGTAGATCACCAGGGCCAGAGCGACCAGGATCACGTTATGGCTGGCGATGCGTAATGCGATCGGTACACGGCGGTGGCGCAGTGCCCGGAAGATCAGCAGGAAGAAGTTATCGGTTTTTACTGGCGTGGGCCGGTTCACTTGCGCTCGGCTCTTGGTCCGTGAAGTTGACGCGCAGTATAGCGACAGGCCCATGACCGGCAAAGCGCTGGCTGTGCCCGATGGTCACTGAAAGTGGGTAGAATGCGGTTTTTTTCCAGCCTGGGGGTGCGCTTTGCGCGAAATTGTCCTGATCAACATCACAGGTCTTGACCGACCGGGTCTCACCGCTGCCATTACCGGTGTTCTGGCCCAGGGTGGTGTGAACATTCTCGACATCGGCCAGGCGGTGATCCACGACACCCTGTCGTTCGGCATCCTGGTGGAAATTCCCAGCACCGAGCAGGCATCGTCGGTCCTCAAGGACATCCTGTTTACGGCCTACAAGCTGGATCAGCAGGTGCGCTTCACCCCAGTGTCCGAAGCCGATTACCAGCATTGGGTCGAAGGCCAGGGCAAAAAACGCCATATCGTGACGTTGCTCACCCGCAAGGTAACGGCCGAACAACTGCAGCGCGTCAGCTCGATCACGGCGCATTACGGGTTGAACATCGACCATATCGACCGCCTGTCGGGACGCATGCCGCTGGACACGCCGGCGGACAAAGGCAAGGGCTGCATCGAGTTCTCGGTACGCGGCGAGCCGGCCGATGCGCAAGCGCTGCGCGCTGAGTTCCTGAGCGTGGCCCAGGAGCTGAATGTCGACATCGCCTTCCAGGAAGATTCGCTGTTCCGGCGCAATCGTCGTCTGGCGGTGTTCGACATGGACTCGACCCTGATCGAAGCCGAAGTCATCGACGAGCTGGCCAAGGCGGCGGGTGTGGGCGAACAGGTCAGCGAGATTACCGAGCGGGCGATGGCCGGCGAGCTGGATTTTCGCGCCAGCTTCAAGGAGCGCCTGGCGCTGCTCAAGGGCCTGGACGTGAGCGTGCTCGACTCCATCGGCGCTTCCCTGCGCCTGACCGAAGGCGCCGAAACCCTGTTCGCCGAACTCAAGCGCCTGGGCTACAAAACGGCCATCCTGTCCGGCGGCTTCACTTATTTTGCCAAGCAGTTGCAGGCCAAGCTGGGCATTGACTACGTGTTTGCCAACGAGCTGGAAGTGGTGGATGGCAAAGTGACCGGCGTGGCGGTGGAGCCGATTGTCGACGCACAACGCAAGGCGGACCTGCTCAGGGAGCTGGCGCACAAGGAAGGCTTGCGCCTGGAGCAGACCATTGCGGTCGGCGACGGCGCGAACGACTTGCCAATGCTGGCGATTGCCGGGCTGGGCGTGGCGTTCCGCGCCAAGCCGTTGGTCAAGCAGTCGGCCAAGCAGGCGATTTCGACCTTGGGGTTGGATGGGGTGCTGTATCTGCTGGGCTTGCGCGACCGTGATGGTCAGCTCTAACTGACGAAATGCGCTCAAAAATGTGGGAGGGGGCTTGCCCCCGATTGCGGTAGTCCAGTCAGAGATGTATTGACAGGTCCACCGCCATCGGGGGCAAGCCCCCTCCCACACTTGGTTCTGCGTCAGGCCTTGGGTGTTGCGATACCCTGGCCCATCTGCACGGGCGAGCCCGCCAACAATGCTTCGGTCCATTTCACCTGATCCGGCCCGAACAGCACGATAGCGGTCGAACCCAGCTTGAAGCGCCCCAGCTCCGCGCCTTTTTCCAGGTGAATCGGCGCACGGGCAGCTTCGTCGTAGCGGAAGGTTTTCAGTTCGCGCTTGGGCGGCGTTACCAGCCCGGCCCATACGGTCTCAATCGAAGCCACGATCATCGCGCCCACCAATACCACGGCCATCGGGCCGCGTTCGGTGTCGAACAGGCAGACCACCCGCTCGTTACGCGCAAACAGTTCCGGTACGTTCTCGGCGGTGGTCTGGTTCACCGAGAAAATTCGCCCTGGCACATAGACCATCTCGCGCAAGGTACCGGCCAGTGGCATATGCACCCGGTGGTAGTCCTTTGGCGACAGGTAGATGGTGGCGAAGTCGCCGCCCATGAACGGCGCAGCCAGCGCAGCGTCGCCGCCCAGCAGTTCCAGCACGCTGAAGCTGTGGCCTTTGGCCTGGAACACACGGCCATGTTCGATCGGGCCGAGCTGGCTGACGGCACCGTCGGCCGGGCTCAGTACGGCGCCCGGCGTTTGATCCAGTGGGCGCGCGTCGTCTTTCAGTGCACGGGTGAAGAAGGCATTGAAGTGCTCGTAGGCGGTCAGGTCTTCAACCAGCGCCTGGGACATGTCCACCTGGTAACGCTTGGCGAACCAGCGGGTGAAGGCATTCTTGAACCAGCGCACACGGCACTCGGCAATGCAGCCGGCCAGGCGCGAGAGCAAGTGGTGCGGCAGCAAATACTGGCTGAGGATAAACAACTGCTTTTTCATAACTGTCCTTAAACCTTAAATCTCAACGGGGGTGTCGGGGTGGTTGCCCCATTCGCCCCAGGAACCGGCATAACCTTTGACTCGTGGATAACCGAGCGCCTTGGCCACCAGGTAGGTGAAGCCAGAGCGGTGGTGGGTCTGGCAGTGGGTGATGATTTCTTTATCGCGGGTCAGCCCGAGGTCTTCGAGAATTTGCGGCATGTCGCGGCGGATGCGCAGGCTGCGCGCCGTATCCATGCCGGCGGTCCACTCGAAGTTCACGGCGCCGGGGATGTGCCCGGCTTTGGCCGCGAGGACTTTTTCACCGGAGTATTCCAGCGGGCCGCGTGCGTCCCAGATAGCCAGGTCGGCCGCGCCGAGCCGGCTTTGCAGGTATTCGCGGGTGGCGGTGGGGCCGTCATGCAAGGTGAGGCTGACCGGGCCGCCGACGGGGGTGGGCACCTCGGTGGATAGCGGGTGCTTCTCGTCCAGCCACGCCAACAGGCCGCCGTCGAGGTAGTGGTATTTCTGATGGCCGATCACGTCGAGCATCCAGATAAAACGCCCGGCCCAGCCGCCGCCTTCGTCGTCATACACCACATAAGTGGCATCGGGTGTGTGGCCCAGCTCGCCGAACAGCTTTTCCAGATCGGCCTTGTTTGGCAGCAGGCCCGGCGCGGGCGGTTGGCCAAACTGGGTGCGCCTGGGGTCAACGAAATGCGCGCCGGGGATATGCCCTTCGGCGTAGCGGGCGGCACTGGTGAGGTCCACCAGAATCAGGTGTTCGGCATCAAGGCGACCTTGCAGGTCGCTGCATTCGATCACCAGCGGCAAGCCAGAGAAGTCAGGCATGTGAGGTCTCCTGGGCACAAATGTTGGCGATAAAGGAGGGCGATTGTAGCGCAAGCATCAGGCGCTGCGGTTGGTAAAGCTGTGCAAGGCTTTTTCGACGCATTGCGCGGTTTTGCCGAAGGCTTGCACGGTGGTTTCCGAGAACGGCCCGCCACCCTGGTCCGCCACCATCAGCATGACCACGCGGCCATTACAGCTCAGCGAGCGCAACAGCAGGTGCTCGCCGGTAAACAGGCGGCGCAGGATCGGTGGCAGCAGCGCGGCGAACTGCGCATGGTTGTCAGGACCGAGACGCACCTGGGCGGACTTTTCCAGCAAGCGTTGCAGCAATGTACTGTTGACCACATCCAGGCTCAGGTTGGCAGCGTCCTTCGGCAAGCCATCGGCCTGATGCACACGCAAGGTGCTCAAGGCGCGATCGGCCATGAACAGCAATACGCGCTGCATGCCGCTGGCGACCAGGGCTTCCTTGGCGCACGTGGTCAGGTGCATCGCATTGGCAAAGCGGCTCGGCTCGACCAGCAACTCCGTGCAACGGTTGCGCCACAGCGCCAGTGCTTCAGCCGTGGGCGGTGGCGCGGGCAGCAAGCCACGATGGACTTTTTGCACGTGCCACGGCCAGATCAGCGACAGCGCCGGGTGCCAGAGATCAGGCATCAGGGTGCTGCGGGCGCTGGTGACCGCTTGCTGGTGAACCTGCTGCTGCACATCGCCCAGTGACTCTTGCAGATACAGCGCAGTGAGGTATTGCCAGCGCTCGGTGTGCGGGCAGGTCCAGGACTCCTGCGCCGACAGCGCCAGGCCGTTGGCCAACAGCACCGTGTTGGCCGGCTGATTCAGCCAGCGACGCAGGTTGGGTTCGGCGTCGAGTAACTGCTGGTGGCGCAGCGGGTCGTCTTCGCGGGCGATACGCAATGCCTTGACCAGCAGACGCCGCTCGCCCAGCAGCAGGTTATAGCCCTGGGATACCCAGATCGGCAGGTGCCAGGCCGCAGTCAGGCCAAGGCACAGGTCCAGCAGGCGCACGCCGAAGACTTGCTGCTCGACCTTGCGCGCCGACTCGCCCTTGTGGATCACCCGCAGCTCCCATTCCTCAAGCAGCTTGGGGTAGGCCACGGCCATCGGCCACAACGGTGACAGAAACAGCAGGCTGCCCCAATGGATGTCCTGCCACAAGCGCGCCAGGCGGCTGCCGAACAGGCCGTTGGCTTGCTGGGACGCGTGCTGGCTGACCAGCAGCAGTTGGCGCAGCGCGACGGGAATCTCGCGGGCCGGCACCGAAGGCAGGCGCACCAGCAGTTCTTCGGCGCGTTTAAGGCCGAGGCGATTGAGCGCCACTTCGAGGTTTTCCGCCGGTTCCGCCAGGCTGCCGTGGGTGTGGCTGTTGGCCTCGCGCATCACGCTGAGCACCAGGGCCGGGCTGTCTTGCATCAGCTCGGCGATGTCCCTCAATGAGCTGCGGCTGTCGCGGATGGCTTTGCACACGCGCTCGTGGCTGGCCTGGGGAACGGGCAGCAGCACCTCGTCCAGGCGCTGGATCCAGGCGGCGAGGGTGGTGGGTCTTGCAGTTGGGACTGTCGTTTCATTAGCCATGATTGGGGCGCGATCATCATATGTGTTCAACACACCCGTAACGGGCTGAATTGGCTTTTCGCCTTAACGGGCTATAGTCTGGCGCAGTTTCGCCGATAAGTAGAACAAGAGTTTTTCAGCTGCACCCACTATGTCCATGAACCCGACGGCGCAAGTACAGATCCCCTATGGCTAAAATTATCGGCATCATTGTCGTCATCGCAAGTGTGCTCGGCGGGTACGTCCTGTCCCACGGTAAAATTGCCGCGCTGATTCAGCCTTTCGAAGTGTTGATCATCGGCGGCGCCGCCTTTGGCGCCTTCTTGCAGGCCAACCCGGGCTACATGACCATGCACGTGATCAAGAAGTCGCTGGGCATGTTCAGCTCGCGCTTCTCCCACACGTTCTATCTGGAAGTGCTGGGGCTGGTCTACGAGATCCTCAACAAGAGCCGCCGCGAAGGCATGATGGCCATCGAAGGGGATATCGAAGACGCCGCCGCCAGCCCGATCTTCGCCAAGTACCCGGCCGTGCTCAAGGACGAGCGCATGACCGCGTATATCTGCGATTACCTGCGCATCATGTCCTCCGGCAACATGGCGCCCCATGAGCTCGAAGGCCTGTTCGACATGGAGCTGTTCAGCCTCAAGGAAGAGCTGGAGCATCCTTCCCACGCCGTGACCGGGATTGCCGACGGCATGCCGGGTTTCGGTATTGTCGCGGCGGTACTGGGTATCGTGGTGACCATGGCCTCCCTGGGCGAGGGCGATCAGGCGGCCATCGGCATGCACGTCGGTGCCGCGCTGGTGGGCACCTTCTTCGGTATCCTGGCGGCCTACGGTTTCTTCGGCCCGCTCGCCACCTCCCTGGCGCATGACGCCAAGGAAGAAATCAACCTCTACGAAGCGATCAAGGCGTCCCTGGTCGCCTCGGCGTCAGGCATGCCGCCGTCGCTGGCAGTGGAGTTCGGGCGCAAGGTCTTGTACCCGAAACATCGCCCAAGTTTCTCCGAGCTGGAACAAGCGGTTCGCGGTCGCTAAGCCATGGAAAACAACCAGCCGATCATCATCAAGCGCGTCAAGCGCTTCGCCGCGGGGCATCACGGCGGCGCCTGGAAAATCGCTTTCGCCGACTTCGCGACGGCGATGATGGCGTTCTTCCTGGTGCTGTGGCTGATGTCCACCGCCACCCCTGAACAGAAGATCGCCATTGCGGGTTACTTCAAGGACCCGATTGGTTTTTCGGAAAGTGGTACACCCTTCGTGATCGACCTGGGCGGTTCGCCGCAGCTGGCGCCGGAGCGCACCATCAATCCGGAAGTTGAGACCGAATCGCCTCAGGATAAAATCCCGATCGAGCGCGATCAGGTCGAAACCATGGCCGAACAGGTCGAGAAAGAGCGCCTGGAGCTGTTGCTGCAGGAACTGCAGAACAAGGTTGAGGAAAACCCGCAACTGCTGAAATTCAAGGATCAGATTTCCTTCGAGATCACTCCGGAAGGCTTGCGTATCCAGATCACCGACGCCGCCAACCGGCCGATGTTCGATTCCGGCAGCGCGCGCTTGAAGCCGTACTTCGAAGATATCCTGTTGGCCATGGCCGACACCATCAAGGCGGTGCCGAACAAGATCAGCGTCAGCGGCCACACCGATGCCAAGCCCTATGCGGGGCAGGGCGACTTCGGCAACTGGGAACTCTCGGCCAACCGCGCCAACGCCGCCCGCCGTGCGCTGGTGGCCGGCAGCTATCCGGACCCGCAAGTGGCGCGGGTGGTGGGATTTGCGTCATCGCAGTTGTTTGATCCGAAAGATCCGTTCAACCCGATCAACCGGCGTATCGATATCGTTGTGCTGACCAAAAAGGCCCAGCGTGCGATTGAGGGCGATCAGCCGCCACCGCCGCCAGCTCAGGGCGAAGGCGCCCCCGGTGAAGTGCCGGCGGACCCGAACGCGCTCCCGCCAGGTCAGGAGCCGCTGCCGGCCCATGAGCTGCGCCAAAAGCTGAACCTGTTTGATGACGGTGGGGTGAAGGACCCGACGGTGCCTGCGCCGGCGCCGGGGTCGTAAGCGGCCTCTATAAGCCACACATGAAAAAGCCCCGATCATTCGGGGCTTTTTCATGTGTGGTCAGAGTGGCAGGTACGCTTTGATACCACCGATTACGCCGCGCATATCATCAGCGCACAGGCGTGGTACGAAGTACTCTCGACCCTTGGCGCGAGTCTTTCTATGCAATTTGTCGAGGCGTTCGAAGCTGACGGTGTAAATCATGTCGCATTTCACCCACAGCTCTTTATAACCGTCGGATTGAAGTGGGTTGGCGCGTAGTAGAGGGTGCCAGTCGTACTGGATTTCTGGTGCAGTCGAGGAAATCGGCACCACGGTGCAAAGCTTGCGATTATGTGTAGAGGTTGGGGATATCACTACGACCTTACGGATCTTCAACATCTCTGGCGCTACAAAACCTCGTGTGAAGTCACACAGCAGTACATCGCCTTGTTTGGGGTGATAGTAGAGAGCCAACTGTTAATTCCCCACAAAAAGCAAAGCCGCCCGAAGGCGGCTTCATTCGACACGCAGCGGAGCTTGCTTCGCCCCTTCTGCGCCGCTGGATCAACTCCGAAAAGGATCCAGACTCCTGCCAGCTTTCGCTGGTGACGGAGCAATTATGGGCATCAGGAAATCCGAATACAAGCTGGCTTGTGTGTATCAGCCACCCAGTTGACCCGGATTCTTGATGCCTGCTCCTGTTAAATCAATGGGCTAGGGCGTTCAGCACCCTGGTTTATGTGTATCAAGAAATTGACCGTCAATAACTGCTCTCAGGCAAGCTCGCAATAATCGACCGATAGCTGTTCATCCGCTGCTGCTGCACACGCCCATCCTCCAGCGCCTTGAGCAGTGCACAGCCCGGCTCGCGGTCGTGTTTGCAGTCGCGGAAGCGGCAGGTGCCGATCAGGTCGTTGAACTCGATGAAGCCTGCTTCCACGTCGCTGCGGCTGACATGGCCGAGGCCGAATTCACGAATGCCGGGGGAGTCGATCAGTTCACCGCCACCGGGGAAGTGGAACAGCCGTGCGGTCGTGGTGGTGTGCGTACCCTGGCCGGACAGTTCCGACAGCGGGCCGACGCGGGTGTCGACTTCCGGCAGCAGGCTGTTGACCAGCGACGACTTGCCCACGCCCGACTGGCCGACAAACACGCTGATGCGCCCGTCCAACTGCTGTTGCAGCTGTTCCATGCCGTTGCCGTGATGGGCCGACACTTCCAGCACCGGGTAGCCCAGGGTGCGGTAGACCGCCAGCAAAGCGTTGAGCGCCGGAGCGTTCTGCTCGTCGATCAAGTCGAATTTGTTCAGCAGCAGCAGCGGGCGGATACCGGCATGCTCGGCGGCGACGAGGTAGCGGTCGATCAGGTTGGCGTGGGGCTCGGGCAGCGGCGCGAACACGATCACAATCATGTCAACGTTGGCCGCCACCGGCTTGAGCTGACCGCGGCTGTCGGGGCGGCGCAGTTCGGTACTGCGTGGCAACTGGGCGACGATCACGCCGATGCCCTGGTTGCCGGCGCGCCACACGACTTTGTCGCCCGTTACCAGCGCGGGCAGGTTGGCGCGCAGGTGGCAGCGGGACACAGTGCCTGCGAGTTCGCCTTCCAGCGCCTCGACTTCAACCTGCACGCCGAAGTGCGCGATCACCAGGCCGGTTTGTTCAGGCCCCAGGTCGCCGCCCTCGAGCGCTTCCACGGCGGAGGATTCACGTTTGGCTGCGCGCGCTGCGCGTTCACCTTGAATCTTTTCGATGCGCCAGTTTTGGCGACGATTGAGCTGGCGTTTGGCCATTGGTGTTCCGTGTCGATAATGCAAAAGTTGGGTAAAACGGTCGCGAGTCTAGCACGGCGCCGCCTGCTAAACTGCGCAGCTACGCCAAGGTGCCAAGAGAATCAAGCCATGCAAAACCCACAGAACCTGATTTGGATCGATCTGGAAATGACCGGTCTGAACCCCGACACCGACGTCATCATCGAGATGGCGACCATTGTCACCGACAGCAACCTCAACACCTTGGCCGAAGGTCCGGTGATCGCCATTCACCACAGCGATGCCGTTCTCGCCACCATGGATGAGTGGAATACCCGCACCCATGGCAACTCGGGCCTGACCCAGCGGGTACGCGACAGCCGCATCAGCATGGCCGAGGCCGAAGCCGAAACCATCGCCTTCCTGGAAAAATGGGTACCCAGGGGCAAGTCGCCGATCTGCGGCAACAGCATCTGCCAGGACCGGCGCTTCCTTTATACGCATATGAAGGGGCTGGAAAGCTACTTCCATTATCGCAACCTGGACGTGTCGACCTTGAAGGAGCTGGCTGCGCGCTGGGCGCCGGAGGTCAAGGACAGCTTTCATAAGGGCAGCACGCACCTGGCGCTGGACGATATCCGCGAGTCGATCGCCGAGTTGCAGCATTACCGCAAGCATTTCATCAAGGCTTGAAATCGACGCGACCGCTGGACATGTGGGAGGGGGCTTGCCCCCGATGGCGGTGTGTCAGGCCCGGATGCATTGACTGACACTCCCTTATCGGGGCATAGGTATCTACACAACTTTGGTATGACGCCGACATGTGACGAGGGGGCTAGCTCCCGTGGCGGCCCGTCAACGACAGTTACCCATCTGATACACCTCGGTCCAAATGTGGGAGGGGGCTTGCCCCCGATGGCGGCCTCAGGGCCGACCAGGATGCTGGATCAGATCGAGTACATATCCGTTTCTGCGGTAACGGCT
>NZ_CVTN01000068.1:0-17681 GCF_900004915.1 Pseudomonas sp. 31 R 17 | reverse complement strand
CCAGTGCGGCTAACCCGGCGTCCTGCCGGGTTACCCACGGATTCAAGCCTGCGTTCGGCCAGCGTGGTTTAACGGGGCGCCTAAGATCAAAAGCCAGATCAAGATCAAGAGCGGCTCGCTGCGCACCGTGGTTACGGTTGGGCGCTACAGAGTTGTGTAGATGCCTATGCTTATCGGGGCAAGCCCCCCTCCCACATTTGAATGGATTTGCAAATCCAAGTGTGCAAGGGCGACCGGGTTTATCTCGGAGCGCCCCCTTTTGGTGCCATCAGCAAATGATTAGACTGCCGGCCTCCCTGCAAGGATCGCCATCATGCTGTTGATGCTCTACCTCATCGCCATCACCGCCGAAGCCATGACCGGCGCCTTGTCCGCCGGTAGACGCGGCATGGACTGGTTTGGCGTGGTGCTGATCGCCTGCGTGACGGCGCTGGGTGGCGGGTCGGTGCGCGATGTGCTGCTGGGGCATTACCCGCTGACCTGGGTCAAGCATCCTGAATACCTGGTGCTGACCTCGGTGGCCGCGCTGGTGACCATCTTTATCGCACCGCTGATGCGCCGCCTGCGCTCGCTGTTCCTGGCGCTGGATGCCTTGGGTTTGGTGGCATTCACCCTGATCGGCTGCATGACCGCCCTGGAAATGGGGCACGGCATGCTGGTGGCCTCGGTCAGCGGCGTGATCACTGGCGTATTTGGCGGCATCCTGCGAGACATCTTCTGCAACGACATCCCGCTGATCTTTCGCCGTGAGCTGTACGCCAGCGTGTCGTTCCTGGCCGCCTGGTTCTACTTGCTGTGCCTGTATCTGCAATTGCCCAGCGAACAGGCGATTCTGCTGACCCTGTTCAGCGGCTTTCTACTGCGCCTGCTGGCGATCCGTTTTCACTGGGAAATGCCCAAGTTCGTCTACAACGACGACGTCCACTAGCGTGCGGCGTGTTGCTTGAGCGCCCACTCCACGTGTTCGCGCACCAGTTCCGACGGGTAATCGCGCCGCGCCTTCAACGCTTCCAGCACCGCAATGCTCGACGGCGCATTGCCCAGGCCCACCGCCAAATTTCGCAGCCAGCGCTCGTAACCGGCGCGGCGCAAGGGTGAGCCTTCGGTGCTGCTGAGGAATTTATCCTCGTCCCACATAAACAATTGGGCAAGTTCCGCGTTATCCAGATTGTGCCGTGGCTTGAAATCGCTTTCGGCGGTGGTGCGGGCGAAACGATTCCACGGGCAAACGATCTGACAGTCATCGCAGCCAAATACACGGTTGCCGATCAGCGGGCGCAGGTCTTCGGGAATGGCGCTCTTGAGCTCGATGGTCAGGTAGGAAATGCAGCGCCGGGCATCCAGCACGTAGGGGCCGACGAAGGCGTTGGTAGGGCAGATGTCCAGGCACGCGGTACAGCGGCCGCAGTGTTCGGTGGCGTGGGGTGGGTCCACCGGCAGTGGCAAATCGACAAACAGTTCGCTGAGGAAGAAATAGCTGCCGGCCTTGCGATTGAGGACCAGGGTGTTTTTGCCGATCCAGCCGAGGCCGGCCTGTTCGGCGATGGCTTTTTCCAGGACCGGCGCGCTGTCGACGAAGGCACGAAAGCCGAACGGCCCGATCTGCGCCTGGATACGGTCGGCCAGTTGCTGCACACGCTTGCGGATCAGCTTGTGATAGTCCCGGCCCAGGGCGTAGCGCGAGATATAGGCTTTTTCCGGCTGGGCCAGCAGTTGCGCCATCTGGGTGTCGCCGGGCAGGTAATCCATGCGCAGCGACACCACGCGCAAGGTGCCCGGCACCAGCTCGTCGGGGTGCGAACGTTTGCTGCCGTGGGCGCCCATGTAGTCCATCTCGCCGTGGTAGCCCGCGTCGAGCCAGCGTTGCAGGTGCTGTTCATGCTCGGCCAGGTCCAGGCCGCTGATGCCGACTTGCTGGAAGCCCAGCTCGCGGCCCCAGTCTTTGATCGATTGGGCGAGGGCGGGCAGATCGGAGGTAATAGCGGGCATGAGACACGGGAAACCACAGGTTAGATGCGTATAATTCTGCCAGACATCGGAGCTTGAAGACGCATGCCTCAGACAAAACATGAAATAACCGACGTTCAGCTGTTGTTGCCGGGCCACTTGCCGCAACTGGCTGCGCGTTCGCTGGACGCTCATAAAGGTCAGTTTGGCCACCTGCTGGTGATTGGCGGCGACCAAGGCTTTGGCGGGGCAGCGCTGCTCAGTACTGAAAGTGCATTGCGCAGTGGGGCGGGGATGGTGTCACTGGCGACACGCGTGGAGCATGTTCCCGCCGCGCTGGCGCGTCTGCCGGAGGTGATGACAAAGGGCGTGAGTTCGGCCAATCAACTGATGGGCCTGCTGGAAAAGATCTCGGTCATTGTGATCGGGCCCGGTCTGGGTGACGCAGCCTGGGGTAAAAGCCTGCTGTCCGTCGCCGCCAACGCGCCCCAGCCGCAAGTCTGGGACGCCGACGCCTTGAATCAGCTGGCGACCGGCAGCGTCAGCCTGCCGGCCAACTGCGTGATCACCCCGCATCCGGGCGAAGCCGCGCGCCTGTTGGGCATTTCGACAGCCGAGGTTCAGGCCGATCGCCCTAAGGTGGCGCGCGCGTTGAGCCAGCGATTCAACGCGGTGACTATTCTAAAGGGTGCTGGCAGTTTGATCGCCAGCCCGGACGGACGTGTTTCGCGCTGTGACCAAGGCCATCCGGCGATGGCGACGGCAGGGCTGGGCGATGTGTTGGCCGGGCTGGTAGGCGCGCTGCTGGCCCAGGGCATGCCCGCTTATGAAGCAAGCTGCCTGGCCGTGTGGTTGCACGCCACGGCAGGGGATCGCCAGGGCACGTTTGGCCGCGGCCTGGCCGCCAGTGATCTGATACCGGCCATTCGTCAATTGTTGGAGGAGCAGTCGCCGTGTCTGAAGTGATTTTTTTCCTGGCCGATGAGGAGGCCATGGTCGACCTGGGCCGGCGCATTGCCCAGGTCACGGCCGGGTTGGGGCTGATCTTCCTCGAGGGCGACCTGGGGGCGGGCAAGACCACGCTGTCCCGGGGCATCATTCGCGGTTTGGGGCATGCCGGTGCGGTAAAAAGTCCGACGTTCACACTGGTCGAACCCTATGAGATCGGTCACATTCGCGCTTTCCACTTCGACCTCTATCGCCTGGTGGACCCTGAAGAGCTGGAGTTCATGGGCATCCGTGATTATTTCGACGAAGACGCGTTATGCCTGATCGAGTGGCCAAATAAAGGCACAGGCTTTTTGCCAAAGCCGGACATGACCATTACCATTACGCCGCATGAGCACGGACGTCAGTTGAAGTTGTTGCCCCAGAGCGTGCGCGGCCAGTCGTGGTGCGCCGCTTTGGCACTGGAATTCAAATAATTGGTGGGGTTAGGTATGCGCTTTCGCGCGTTGGTTGCTGTCGTGGGGGTGTTGCTTGCGGCAATGACTGTCAATGCTCTGGCTGCTTCACAGGTGAAAAGTGTTCGCCTGTGGCGGGCGCCGGATAACACGCGACTGGTGTTCGACCTGTCTGGCCCGGTCCAGCACAGCGTCTTTACCCTCACGGCGCCTGATCGCCTGGTGATCGACATCAACGGTGCGAGCCTGGCTGCGCCGCTGAAGGTCTCCACCGCCAACACACCCATTACCGCCATGCGCTCGGCCCAGCGCACGCCGACCGACCTGCGCGTGGTCATTGACCTGAAAAAGGCCGTGACTCCCAAAAGCTTTTCCCTGGCGCCCAACGCTCAATATGGCAATCGCCTGGTGGTCGACCTGTTCGACAACCCCGCCGATGCCGCGCCGCCGCCTGTGCCGACGCCCAGCGTGGCGACGGTGCCTGCGGTGCCGGTCAACCCCTCGCAACCGCAGGTCAAGCTGCCACCGCCGCCGCCCGCTCCGGCAGGCAAGCGCGACATTATCGTGGTGATCGACGCCGGTCACGGTGGCGAAGACCCGGGCGCCTCCGGTTCTCGCGGCCAGCATGAAAAAGACGTGGTGCTGGCCATCGCCCGCGAACTGCAGCGCCAGGTCAACGGCATGAAAGGCTATCGCGCCGAACTGACCCGTACCGGCGACTACTTCATTCCATTGCGCGGGCGTACTGAAATCGCCCGCAAGAAGGGCGCGGACCTGTTCGTCTCGATCCACGCCGACGCCGCACCTTCCAGCGCCGCTTTCGGTGCGTCGGTGTTTGCCCTGTCGGATCGTGGCGCCACGTCCGAGACCGCCCGTTGGCTGGCCGACAGCGAAAACCGTTCCGACCTGATCGGCGGGGCCGGCAACGTTTCCCTCGACGACAAGGACAAAATGCTCGCCGGCGTACTGCTCGACCTGTCGATGACCGCCTCGCTGACCTCCAGCCTGAACGTCGGCCAGAAGGTCCTGAGCAACATCGGCCGGGTCACGTCGCTGCACAAACAGCGCGTGGAACAAGCCGGGTTCATGGTGCTGAAGTCGCCGGATATCCCGTCGATCCTGGTCGAGACCGGATTCATTTCCAACGCCAACGAGGCATCCAAGCTCGCCAGTGCCAGCCACCAGCAGGCCTTGGCGCGCTCGATCAGCGCCGGTGTGCGTCAGTTCTTCCAACAGAACCCGCCACCGGGCACTTACATTGCCTGGTTACGTGATTCCGGCAAAATTGCCCAGGGCCCGCGCGACCACCGCGTGCAGCCCGGCGACACCGTGGCCATGCTGGCCGTACGTTTCCAGGTCACGCCCGCCGCTTTGCGCAGCGCCAACAACCTGAAAACCGATGAGCTGAAAATCGGCCAGGTGTTGACCATCCCGGGCACCGAATTGGCGGCGCAGTAATGAGCGAATCTGTCTTGAATAGCGGCTCGCGTATCGAATTGCTCAGCCCGCGCCTGGCGAACCAGATCGCTGCGGGCGAGGTGGTTGAGCGCCCGGCCTCGGTGATCAAGGAACTGCTGGAAAACAGCCTCGACTCCGGCGCCAAACGCATCGACGTGGACGTGGAGCAGGGCGGCGTCAAGCTGCTGCGGGTGCGGGACGATGGCAGCGGCATCTCGTCCGATGACCTGCCGCTGGCCCTGGCCCGTCACGCCACCAGCAAGATCCGTGACCTCGAAGACCTTGAGCGGGTGATGAGCCTGGGCTTTCGCGGTGAGGCCCTGGCCTCCATCAGCTCCGTGGCCCGCTTGACCCTGACCTCGCGCACACGCGGCGCCGAGCAGGCCTGGCAAGTGGAAACCGAAGGCCGCGACATGGCGCCCCGGGTCCAGCCGGCAGCCCATCCGGTGGGCACCTCGGTGGAAGTGCGCGACCTGTTCTTCAACACCCCGGCGCGGCGCAAATTCCTCAAGGCCGAAAAAACCGAATTCGACCACCTGCAGGAAGTCATCAAGCGCCTGGCCCTGGCACGTTTCGATGTGGCGTTCCATCTGCGCCACAACGGCAAGACCATCCTCAGCCTGCACGAAGCCAATGACGACGCCGCACGTGCGCGGCGTGTGGCGGCAGTCTGCGGAGCCGGCTTTCTGGAGCAGGCGCTGCCCATAGAGATTGAACGCAATGGTTTGCGCCTGTGGGGCTGGGTCGGTTTGCCGACCTTCTCCCGCAGCCAGGCGGATTTGCAGTATTTCTTCGTGAATGGCCGGGCAGTGCGTGACAAGCTCGTGGCCCATGCGGTGCGCCAGGCGTACCGCGACGTGTTGTTCAACGGGCGGCATCCGACGTTTGTGCTGTTTTTTGAAGTCGACCCCTCGGTGGTCGACGTCAACGTGCACCCGACCAAGCACGAAGTGCGCTTCCGTGATGGGCGCATGGTGCATGACTTCCTGTACGGCACCTTGCACCGCGCCTTGGGCGACGTGCGCCCGGATGATCAGTTGTCCGCGCCCATTGTGACAGCGGTCGTTCGCCCAAGCGGTCCCGAGGCCGGTGAATTCGGGCCTCAGGGCGAAATGAGCCTGGCCGCCAACTTGCTGCAATCTCCGCAGCAGCCCAACTACACGGCGCCCAACGCGGGCGCCGGCGCCGGTTATCAGTATCAATACACCCCGCGCCCACAATCGACCGTACCCGTGGCCGAGGCCCAGGCGGCTTATCGTGAGTTCTTTGCGCCGCTGCCGGGTGCCGAGCCAGGCACCGTTGCCTTGCCCGAGGGTGGCGGTGATATTCCACCCTTGGGCTACGCGCTGGCACAGCTCAAGGGCATCTACATCCTCGCGGAAAATGCCCACGGCCTGGTGCTGGTGGACATGCATGCGGCCCACGAGCGGATCATGTACGAGCGCCTGAAGATCGCCATGGCCAGTGAAGGGCTCAGTGGCCAGCCATTGCTGGTGCCCGAATCCCTGGCGGTCAGCCAGCGTGAAGCCGATTGCGCCGAGGAGCACCACGGCGTGTTCCAGAAGCTGGGCTTCGAACTGCAACGCCTGGGCCCGGAAACCCTGGCGATCCGCCAGATTCCCGCGCTGCTCAAGCAAGCCGAGGCCAACCGCCTGGTCGCCGATGTATTGGCGGACCTGATGGAGTACGGCACCAGCGACCGTATCCAGGCACATATCAATGAGCTGCTCGGCACCATGGCCTGCCACGGCGCCATCCGCGCCAACCGTCGCCTGGCCCTGCCGGAAATGAACGGCCTGCTGCGCGACATGGAAAACACCGAGCGCAGCGGCCAATGCAACCATGGCCGACCGACCTGGACCCAGATGGGCCTGGATGATCTGGACAAACTGTTCCTGCGCGGTCGCTGATGAGTGCCTTGCCCCCCGCGATCTTCCTGATGGGCCCCACGGCCGCCGGCAAGACCGACCTGGCCATCGAACTGACCAGGGTCCTGCCTTGCGAGCTGATCAGTGTGGACTCTGCCCTGGTTTACCGGGACATGGACATCGGCACGGCCAAGCCTTCGAAAGAGGTGCTGGCGCGGCATCCGCATCGTTTGATCGACATTATCGACCCGGCCCAGAGCTATTCGGCGGCGGATTTCCGTACCGACGCCCTGGCCGCCATGGCCGAGATCACCGCGCGGGGTAATATCCCGTTGCTGGTCGGCGGCACGATGCTCTACTACAAGGCTTTGCAGGAAGGCCTGGCGGATATGCCGCCCGCCGATGCCCAGGTGCGCGCCGAACTCGAAGAAGAGGCCGCACGCCTTGGCTGGCAAGCCCTGCATGATCAGTTGGCGGCGGTGGATCCGGTGTCGGCGGCGCGCATTCACCCCAATGACCCCCAGCGTCTCTCCCGTGCCCTGGAAGTCTGGCGTGTCAGTGGCCAGACCATGACTGAACACAGGCTGAAACAAACTGCGCAAAGTGCTGATGCAGGCGCATCTGGCCGGTCACAATTGCCCTATACTGTGGCGAACCTGGCCATCGCTCCGGCAAACCGCCAGGTGCTGCATGAACGAATTGCACAAAGATTCACAAATATGTTGGAACAGGGGTTTGTGGAGGAGGTCGTAGCACTGCGTTCAAGAGGTAATCTGCATCCGGGGTTGCCTTCGATACGTGCTGTAGGCTATCGCCAAGTCTGGGATCATCTGGATGGCAAGCTGACGTCAGCCGAAATGCAGGAGCGCGGCATCATTGCCACGCGCCAATTGGCGAAGCGCCAGTTCACCTGGCTGCGCAGCTGGAGCGATTTGCACTGGCTGGACAGCCTGGACAGCGACAATCTGTCACGCGCCTTGAAATACCTGGGAACGGTCTCCATATTGAGCTGAGTCCTTGCAATTGCCGTCTATCCTTGGGGGTGTGGCGGCCATGAGCTATTTATTTTTCCGATTTTTTATTATTGATCCTTAAAGGAGTGCGGCACATGTCAAAAGGGCATTCGCTACAAGACCCTTACTTGAATACCTTACGTAAAGAGAAAGTGGGGGTTTCCATTTATCTGGTCAACGGTATCAAGTTGCAAGGTACGATCGAGTCGTTCGACCAGTTCGTGATCCTGCTGAAAAACACCGTCAGCCAGATGGTTTACAAACACGCTATCTCGACAGTCGTCCCTGTTCGTCCAATCCGTCTGCCTAGCGCAGCCGGTGATGAAGCAGCTGACGCTGAGCCAGGTAACGCCTGATAGGAGTCTCCTTTGTTCTTTGAGCGCCACGGTGGTGGTGAGCGAGTAATCCTCGTTCACTTGGATGGACAGGACCCTGAGGCGCGCGAAGATCCGCAGGAGTTTCAGGAGTTGGCAAATTCGGCCGGCGCCGAGACCGTTGCGTTTTTTAACGTGCCGCGTCATCGGCCAACCGCCAAATACCTGATTGGCAGCGGCAAGGTCGAAGAATTGCGCGACCTGGTCCATGCCGAAGAAGCCGATCTGGTGATCTTCAATCACGTCCTCACGCCGAGTCAGGAACGTAACCTCGAACGTGTTTTCGAGTGTCGCGTGATCGACCGCACCGGCCTGATTCTCGATATCTTCGCCCAACGCGCGCGTACCCATGAAGGCAAGCTCCAGGTCGAACTGGCCCAGCTTGACCACATGAGCACCCGGCTGGTTCGCGGCTGGACGCACCTTGAGCGCCAGGGCGGCGGCATCGGCATGCGTGGCCCGGGTGAAACCCAGCTGGAAACCGACCGACGCCTGTTGCGGGTTCGCCTGCGCCAGATCAAGGGCCGCCTGGAGAAAGTCCGCAGCCAGCGCGAGCAATCGCGCCGTGGCCGTTCCCGTGCCGATATCCCCACCGTGTCCCTGGTGGGCTATACCAACGCGGGCAAGTCCACGCTGTTCAATAACGTCACAAAGTCGGACGTGTACGCGGCCGACCAACTGTTCGCAACGCTTGACCCGACCCTGCGCCGCCTTGATCTGGACGACCTGGGGCCGATTGTCCTGGCCGATACGGTAGGTTTCATTCGTCATTTGCCGCACAAGCTGGTCGAGGCATTTCGGTCTACGCTCGAAGAGTCGAGCAATTCCGATCTGCTGTTGCACGTGATCGATGCGGCCGAGCCGGATCGCATGCTGCAGATCGAGCAGGTGATGCTGGTGCTGGGCGAGATTGGTGCCCAGGACTTGCCGATCCTCGAGGTGTATAACAAACTCGATTTGCTTGAAGGCGTCGAGCCGCAAATCCAGCGCGATGAGAATGGCAGACCCCAGCGGGTCTGGCTATCGGCGCGTGATGGCAGTGGCCTTGAATTGCTTGAGCAAGCCATCGCCGAGTTGCTCGGCGGCGATTTGTTCGTGGGCACCTTGCGCTTGCCGCAGCGTTTTGCTCGACTGCGTGCACAGTTTTTCGAGCTGGGCGCGGTACAGAAAGAAGAACACGACGAAGAAGGTGTCAGCTTGCTGGCCGTTCGATTGCCACGCGCGGAGCTCAATCGACTGGTCAGTCGCGAGGGTGTTGTACCGGCGGAGTTCATCGAACAACACACTTTGCAATAAAAGCCTGAGAAAGCGGTTGTGCCGCAGTAGCAGGCATTCTGTAGCATTGGTCGGCGCGCCGTGGGTGCGTCTTTGCTTTATCAGATGGAGAGCGCTATGGCTTGGAATGAGCCGGGTGGCAACTCGAATAATCAGGATCCTTGGGGTGGTAAGCGCCGCAATAATGGCGACCGCAAGGGGCCACCGGATCTCGACGAGGCCTTCCGAAAGCTGCAGGAAAGCCTGAATGGGTTGTTCGGTGGTGGGAAAAAACGCGGTGGTGACGAGGGTGGTCGCACAAGCAAGGGCGGCGGCTATGGCCTGCTGGGCCTGGGTCTTGTCGTGCTCGCGGCCGTCTGGCTGTACAGCGCGGTCTACGTGGTGGACGAGCAGGAGCAAGCCGTGGTGCTGCGCTTCGGCAAGTATTACGAGACGGTCGGGCCAGGCCTGAACATCTATTTCCCGCCGATCGACAAGAAGTACATGGAGAACGTCACGCGTGAGCGTGCCTACACCAAGCAGGGCCAGATGCTGACTGAAGACGAGAACATCGTCGAAGTGCCGCTGACCGTGCAGTACAAGATCACCAACCTGCAGGACTTCGTGCTGAACGTCGATCAGCCGGAAATCAGCCTGCAACACGCAACCGAAAGCGCCCTGCGCCATGTGGTGGGTTCCACCGCCATGGACCAGGTGCTGACCGAAGGGCGTGAATTGATGGCCAGCGAAATCAAGGAGCGCCTGCAACGTTTCCTTGATACCTATCGCACCGGTATCACCGTTACCCAGGTCAACGTACAGAGCGCAGCGGCACCGCGTGAAGTGCAGGAAGCCTTTGATGACGTGATCCGCGCCCGTGAAGACGAGCAGCGTTCGCGCAACCAGGCTGAAACCTACGCCAACGGCGTGGTGCCGGAAGCTCGTGGTCAGGCCCAGCGTATCCTTGAGGATGCCAACGGTTACCGCGACGAGGTGGTCTCCCGTGCCAAGGGTGAGGCGGACCGCTTCACCAAGCTGGTTGCCGAGTACCGCAAGGCGCCCGAGGTTACTCGTGAGCGTCTGTACCTGGACACCATGCAGGAAGTCTTCAGCAACACCAGCAAGGTTCTCGTGACCGGCAGCAAGGGTGGGCAGAACAACCTGCTGTACCTGCCGCTGGACAAGATGATCGAAGGTGGTCGTAGCGGCGGCACAAGCGCGCCGTCCACCGGTTCGAATGCCGCTGCCAACGAAGCGAGCGCCCGTGCGGCCGCTGACTTGCTGCAACAGCAAACACGTACCAGGGAGAGTCGTTGATGAGCAATAAATCGCTGACCGCCCTGATTGTGGGCGTCGTCGTGGTCATCGCTGCCTGGAACTGCTTCTACATCGTCGCTCAGACCGAGCGCGCGGTGCTGCTGCAATTCGGTCGCGTGGTCCAGGCGGATGTCCAGCCGGGCCTGCATGTGAAAGTCCCCTACGTCAACCAGGTGCGCAAGTTCGACGCCCGCCTGATGACCCTGGATGCACCGACACAGCGCTTCCTGACCCTGGAAAAGAAAGCCGTGATGGTTGACGCCTACGCCAAGTGGCGCGTCAAGGATGCCGAGCGCTTCTACACGGCGACCTCGGGCCTCAAGCAGATTGCCGACGAGCGTTTGTCGCGTCGTCTGGAATCGGGTTTGCGTGACCAGTTTGGTAAGCGCACCCTGCACGAGGTGGTATCCGGTGAGCGCGATGCGCTGATGGCTGACATCACCCGTTCGCTGAACACCATGGCGGAGAAAGAGCTGGGTATCGAAGTGGTCGACGTTCGCGTCAAGGCTATCGACCTGCCCAAGGAAGTGAACCGCAGCGTGTTCGAGCGCATGAGCACCGAGCGTGAGCGTGAAGCCCGTGAGCACCGTGCCAAGGGTAACGAGCTGGCCGAAGGTATCCGTGCGGATGCCGATCGTCAGCGCCGTGTACTGTTGGCAGAGGCCTATCGCGAGTCTGAAGAGGCTCGTGGTGATGGTGATGCTCAAGCCGCGGCGATCTACGCCAAGGCTTACGGCCAGGACCAGGAGTTCTACGCGTTCTACCGTAGCCTGCGCGCCTACCGTGAAAGCTTCGCGAACAAGACCGACGTGCTGGTGCTGGACCCAAGCAGCGATTTCTTCCGCTACCTGGAAAAGTCCAAGTAACAGGCCTGTGATTCTGTAGGAGCACTCCGTCGGGCGGCTAAAATGCCTGGCGGGGTGATCCTTTCAGAAAACGGGTGTATGATGCGGCAGCCGGGAAATTCCCGGCTTTTTTGCGTCTGCGTGTTCGATTCGGCAGGCGTGACAGGTTTTTCGAGGAAAGTGCCCGACGAGGCCGGTTACAGGTCGTTCGTCACGTCGCTCTTGCGCGTGGTTTATGCAGGCGGCGGGTATTTTCTGCTCTACTCAAGGCTCGGCCGAGGGCTGGCCGCCCGGATCTAAGGGGAATGGCGTAATGGCAACGGTAGACCGCTGGCTGCTGCCAGATGGCATCGAAGAAGTACTGCCACCAGAGGCTGCGCGCATTGAAATAGCGCGTCGCCAGGTGTTGGATCTGTTCCAGAGCTGGGGCTACGAATTTGTCGTGACCCCTCATATCGAGTACCTGGAATCCCTGCTGACCGGCGCGGGCCAGGACCTGGATCTGCGCACCTTCAAGGTCATCGACCCGCAATCGGGCCGGCAAATGGGTTTCCGCGCCGACATCACGCCGCAGGTGGCGCGTATCGATGCGCACACCCTGCGCCGCGAAGGCCCCAGCCGTCTGTGCTATGCCGGCAGCGTGCTGCATGCCCAGCCGCGTGCCTTGTCATCTTCACGCAGCCCGATCCAGTTGGGCGCCGAGTTGTATGGCGATGCGAGCCCAAGCAGCGACGTTGAAGTGATCAGCCTGATGCTGGCCATGCTGCAACTGGCTGATGTGCCGGACGTGCACATGGACCTGGGCCACGTGGGGATCTACCGCGGCCTGGCCCGTGCGGCCGGCTTGTCCGGTGAAGTTGAGCAACAGCTGTTCGATGCGCTGCAACGCAAGGCCATCGATGAAGTCATCGCCCTGACCGCCGGCGTGCCGGCTGAACTGGCCGACATGCTGCGTGCGCTGGTCGACCTGTGCGGCGGCCGTGAAGTGCTGGTCACTGCACGTGAGCGCCTGGCCAACGCGCCGGCGCCGGTGCTGGCCGCCCTGAACGATGTGCTGGCGATTGCCGAGCAACTGTCGGCGCGCTTCCCGCAGTTGCCTTTGTATTTTGACCTGGGCGAGTTGCGCGGCTACCACTACCACACCGGTGTGGTGTTCGCGGTGTTTGTACCGGGTGTTGGCCAGGCCATCGCCCAGGGTGGTCGTTATGACGATATCGGCGCCGACTTCGGTCGCGCCCGTCCGGCCACCGGCTTTTCCACCGATTTGAAAACCCTGGTGACCCTGGGGCGTGCTGAGGTCGAGCTGCCGTCTGGTGGCATCTGGATGCCCGACAGTACGGACGCGGCACTCTGGCAGCAGGTTTGCCAGTTGCGCAGTGAGGGTCAGCGTGTCGTCCAGGCCTTGCCTGGGCAGCCATTGGCCGCCGCCCGTGAAGCGGACTGCGACCGGCAATTGATTCAGCAGAACGGGCTTTGGCAAGTATCGCCACTGGCTTCTTGAGTTTTCCTGCCGGTCATCGCCGGCACCAAGTTTGCGCGAATGAGGACAAGTGTTATGGGTAAGAATGTCGTAGTCCTGGGCACCCAATGGGGTGATGAGGGCAAAGGCAAGATCGTTGATCTGCTGACCGAACATGCTGCCGCCGTAGTGCGCTACCAGGGTGGCCACAACGCGGGCCACACCCTGGTCATCGATGGCGAAAAAACCGTCTTGCACCTGATCCCATCGGGTGTACTGCGCGAAGGCGTGCAGTGCCTGATCGGCAACGGCGTAGTGGTTGCGCCGGACGCCCTGCTGCGCGAGATCATCAAGCTGGAAGAGAAGGGCGTGCCGGTGCGCGAGCGCCTGCGTATCAGCCCATCCTGCCCGCTGATCCTGTCCTTCCACGTGGCGCTGGACCAGGCCCGTGAAAAGGCGCGTGGCGAGCTGAAGATCGGTACGACCGGTCGCGGCATCGGCCCGGCCTACGAAGACAAGGTGGCACGCCGTGGCCTGCGTGTGGGCGACCTGCTCAACATGCCGCGCTTTGAAGACAAGCTGCGTGAACTGGTGGATTACCACAACTTCATGCTGGTGGGTTACTACAAAGAGCCGGCCATCGAGTTCGAAAAGACCCTGGCCGAGTGCAAGGAATACGCTGAGCTGCTCAAGCCGCTGATGCTCGACGTGACGGCCGAGCTGCACGACCTGCGTCGCGCCGGCAAGGACATCATGTTCGAAGGCGCCCAGGGCTCGTTGCTCGACATCGACCACGGCACCTACCCCTATGTGACCAGCTCCAACACCACCGCCGGCGGCGTTGCCACCGGTTCGGGCGTTGGCCCCATGTTCCTCGACTACATCCTGGGCATCACCAAGGCTTACACCACCCGTGTAGGTTCCGGTCCATTCCCGACTGAGCTGTTCGACGACGTTGGCGCACACCTGGCCAAGCAAGGTCACGAATTCGGCGCCACCACCGGCCGTGCGCGTCGGTGTGGCTGGTTCGACGCCGTTATCCTGCGTCGCGCTATCGATGTGAACAGCATCTCTGGCATCTGCCTGACCAAGCTGGACGTACTCGACGGTCTGGAAGCCATCAACATCTGCGTCGGCTACAAAGACGCGCAAGGCAATGATGTTGCCCCAACCGACGCGGACAGCTACGTGGGCCTGCAGCCTGTGTACGAAGAAGTGCCGGGCTGGACCGAATCGACCGTGGGCGCCAAGACCCTGGAAGAGCTGCCAGCCAACGCCCGCGCCTACATCAAGCGCGTCGAAGAGCTGATCGGCGCACCGATCGACATTATTTCGACGGGCCCGGACCGCAACGAGACCATCGTTCTGCGTCACCCGTTCGCTTAATAAGCTGTTGATGTAAAAAGTAAAGGGCTCCTTCGGGAGCCCTTTGTCGTTTCTGTCTGGCAAGCGGCACGACCCTTGCTGTGTTTCTCTTTTTCGCGGTGCTATCAATTTAATGGCACCCGTGGTGGAGGGATTTCCAGTGTCTGCCGTTCTCTCGTTGTTACAAAGCCGTCTGCTGCGGCCGGTGTTCGTTACCCTAGGTATCGCTCTTTTGGTGCAAGTGCTGGTGGCCGTCGCGCTGACGCGGAGCACGGTCACGGCCCTGGAGGCCGATTTGAATAATCGCCTGGGCATCGACAGTCAGAAGCTGTCCGGCGAATTGGCCCAGGCCGGCAAGGAAGTCACCTCCAGCCTGGACAGTCTGTCCACCAGCACTCGCCAGCGTCTGACCGCAGGGCTCTCCACGCGTCTTCAGCAAGAGCAGAAGCAATTGCGGGCGACCCTGGAAAAAGACCTGCAGGACTCCGCCAATGACATGGCCCAGTTGCTGGCTTCGGTGGCGCCGCGTGCCATGTGGGACAGCGACGTGCCGACATTATCGGAATTTGCCCGGCGTGCGCAGCGCAATCCCAACGTGTTGTTCGTGGTGTATGACGACGCGGCGGGCGAGCATTTGACCCGTTACCTGAACCGTGAAAATCCGATCAACCAGGCCTTGTTGGCCAAAGGCGCGGGGGAGCGTGCCTTGGATAAAGTCCTGGATGCGGCCAAGGCTGACCCTTCGGTGTATTACGTCGAGGCCTCGATCAGCCCCAACGGCGTTGAGATCGGCAAAGTCCGCATGGGGGTGTCGACCGCATCGGTCGAGGCCGATCTGCAAGCGCTGGACAGCCGCTTCGCCGCGCTGATCGCCAGCGGTGATCAACTGGTCGGCGACAGCCTCAAAGGCGCCGCCGCCGATAGCGCTGCCGCCATGGGCGCGCGCCTGCAATCGGCGCAAGTCACGGCCACGCAGATGGCGGCCAATACCACCAGTGCGGTTCAAGAGGCTGCCGGCACCTTGCGCTGGCGTATCGGCATGGGCCTGGCGCTGGTCGGTCTCGGTGTTTTGCTGCTGATCGCCATTGTGCTCGGCCGCCGCGTCGTCAACCGCCTGAAGCTGTTGATCGCGGCCATGGATGACCTGGCGGCAGGGGATGGCGACCTCACCAAGCGTGTACAGATCAGCAGCAAGGACGAAATTGGCGACATGGCTTCGGCGGTCAATCGCTTCGTGGATAAGTTGCAGCCCATCGTGCGCGAGGCGGGGGATGTGGCCCAGCGCACCGGCATGGAAATCGGCGCGATGACCTTGCGCAATGCCGGTGCCGATGCAGCGGCCGGCCTGCAGCGCGACGAGGTTGCAGAAAGCCTGCGCGCACTCTCGCAGATGGCCGACGAGGCCCAGGCCGAAAGCCATGCCATGCAGGCGGCCTTGCAGCAGGTGGTGGAGATTCGCCAGGCCACGGATGAAAACTCGCGCACTTCTGCCGAAGTCGGCAGCTTGATCGAGGCGTTGGCCGGGCAGGTGCAGGCTGGCTCCCAGGTGATCGAGCGGTTGGCGCAGCAAAGCGAGCAGATTGAAGTGGTGCTGACGGTGATTCACGGCATCGCCGAGCAAACCAACCTGCTGGCGCTCAATGCGGCCATCGAGGCGGCTCGTGCCGGCGAAACCGGGCGTGGTTTTGCGGTAGTCGCGGACGAAGTGCGTGCGTTGGCGAGCAAGACCCAAAGCTCCACCGGCGACATCCAGGCGCATATCGTGGCGTTGCAGCAGGGCGCGCGTGAGGCGGTGGAAACCATTGGCAAGGCTGGTCGCCAGGCCAATGAGGGCTTGCTGGTGTTGCGCGACAGCGTGCGCTTGCAGCAGACCGTGCAGGCCTCGGTGGAGCAGGTGCATGCGGCGATCGGCCTGGCGACACGCGCGGCCGAGCATCAGGCCCAGGGTGCGCATGCGGTGCGTGGGCGGGTTGAGGTGATTCATGCCCAGGCTGAGCGGGCCGCGCAGGCGGTGGTCGAGACCACGGCCAGTGGCAAGGTGCTGGATGGTTTGGCGGCGCAGTTGAAGGCGAGTCTGGGGCAGTTTCGGGCTTAGGGTTGTCTGTGCCGGCCTTATCGGGGGCAAGCTGAACTGGTCAAGTAATCCCGGACACCGATTACGGTGTTTATGCCGCTTTTTGCTCCATGGCTATTGGCGACAGGTAGTTGTTGTAGCTGTGGAGCCTGATTCGGTTGTATCGCATGAAGAAGCTGGTCATATCCCGCCTGGCTTCTTCAACTGTCGTGTAGCCCTTATTGGGCACCCACTCTGATTTAAGCGTCCCAAAGAAACGCTCTGTTGGCGCGTTGTCCCAGCACTGCCCCCTGCGGCTCATGCTTTGCGTTATCCCATGCTCCAGCAGCTCGGACTGAAAGAGCTGGCTGGTGTATTGGCTGCCTTGATCCGAATGAAACATCAAGCCTGCATGTTTGCCTCGAACCTCCACCGCCATTCTCAGCGCCTTGCTAACCAGGTTGGCGTCGTTGATCAGGGAAAACGCCCAGCCAACGATTCGGCGGGCGAACAGATCAATGACCGCTGCCAAGTGATACCAACGTTTACCAACCATCAGGCTGGTAACGTCGCCGCACCAGGCCTGATTGATTGCGGTTGGCTCGAAGTTACGCTCGAGCAGATTCTTGGCCACAAATGCTTCGACGCCTCTAGAGCGATACTGATGGCGGCGGCGCTGTCTGCTGGCCAGATTTGCCTCCGCCATGAGTTTTCCGGCCAGATGCCGTCCCACCTTGATCTGCTGGGCTTTCAAGTGCTGAGAGATCATCCGCGCGCCTGCACTTCCCCGGCTTTGGTCATGCAATTGCACGACTTTTGCTCTGAGCGCGTCACGCTTGGTATTCGGCACTGAGCGACGCTTAAGCCAGTCATAAAACGCGCTGCGGGAAACGCCCAGCGCACTGCAAAGCAGGCAGGTCGGATACGAACTCGACTCTCTCAGCTCCTCGATCAGGAAAAACGATCGGGATCCGACATCAAGAGAGCCGTAGCCTTTTTTAAGATTTCAGCCTCGGTCTCCAGGCGCTTGACCTTGGCTCGCAGCTGTTGAAGCTCTCGCTGTTCATCGCTGATTGCCTTAGTACCTGCCACTGGCTGCCCTTTCTGACGCTCTTTGCGAACCTGCTCAATCCAACGGCGCAGAGCCGTGGGGCCAACCTCCATCGACGCACAGACGTCAGGAACTGAGCAGTTATCATCAAGAACCATGCTTACAGCACGTTGCTTGAACTCGCGGGTGTAGGTCTTTCGCTCTTGCATGAAACCTCCTGATTGGGCGAATCATATCGCCCTTAAGAGGTGTCCGGGAGCATTAGGCCAGTTCA
>NZ_CVTN01000069.1:37338-46996 GCF_900004915.1 Pseudomonas sp. 31 R 17 | reverse complement strand
ACGTTGAGTTCGCGGGCGTTGATTTGTGCGTTGATCTTGGCCGAGCGGGTGATGATGTCGAAGCGGTCGATGTTGCTGGCGTTCAGGCCTTCGCCATCGATGGTCACCGCGCCGCCATCGACCTGGTAGCTTTTCAGCTGGCCGGTGGGGTCGATGATGGGTTTGCCGGTGGTGAGGGTGACGTTGGGGGTGTTGATGAAGCCGCAACCGGCGCAGGTCACGCCGTACGGGTTGGCCACGATGACCTTGGCCGACTGCCCCGCCACTTCGGTATAACCGCGCAACTGGCTGGCGCTGCCGCCGTTGACTTCGTTGAGGATGACGCTGGCCGCGCCGCCCTTGAGGTTGGGGTTGCCGACAATGATCCCGCCCAGTTGGGTGTTTTGCAGCGCGCCGTTGGCGTTGTTGAGAATCACGCCGTTGAGGCCGACGTTGTACTGCTGAAACTGGTTATGGGACAAGCCTGCGCCGTTGGGCGTGGCGATGTTCACCACCGGCACGCCATTGCCCGCTGCGCCCACCGTGGTACCCGGCGCACTGACCACGATGCCCTCGGCCTGGGCCAGCAGCGGTTGCCAGAACAGCGCATTGGCAAGGATCAGCGCCAGCCCGCGTTTGGGCAGGCCGAAGAACGCGTTTCGCGGCTTCAGGGCGGCGGAAGGTTGGCGGGCCAGGAAGGCAAATTGTCGAACGTCCATTTTCAGTTTCTCGCTGCGGCGCAACGTTGAATTACAGGAACAAATCCAGGCGGAAGTAGATCGGCGCTTCGCGCTCGGTGACGACTCCGGGTCTTTCCAGCGAGTGGGCAAAGGTCACGCTGGTGCTGACGTTCTTGCCTCGGGCGAACAGCTCCAGGGAGTTGCTGGACACGCGGCCATGAACGTTGTCGTTGTAGCGGTCGTTGCGGATCACGCCCTGGTCGTAGCCGACGCTGGCGCCGTATTCGAAGAAGGCCGGACGCATCCAGTCGAGGGTCACCGGGCGCGCCCAGCGCACTTCGTTGCGCCAGTAGCCGCCGCTGTCGCCGGTCAGCAACTGGTCCTTGAAACCGCGCACCGAAGCCGAGCCGCCGAGGCTCATGCGCTGGGGCGAGAACAGCGGGTCTTCACTGCGTTGGCCGGTGGCCAGGCTGCTGAAGCTGAACGACTCGCCCCACAGGCTGAACGGTTGCAGGTAGCTGACGGTGGCGGTGTATTTGCGGTAGCGCGAGTTCGGCTGGCGGCGGCCGAAGGCGTCGCGCTCGTCCTGGGACTGGGCGTCGAGCAGGCCGATACCGTTTTGCATGCCCAGGTCCAGGTTGACGAAGGCCGTGCCGATACGCCGACCGTGGTTGACGCCCAATTGCAGTTCGCTGAGGCGGTTGCTGCTGGGCGCGGTGCGCACGTCGAGGATGTAGTTGTTGGTGCGCAGGTGCGCCAGGCCGACGTTGACCGAGGTCTTGCTCACGTCATCGCGGTGGATCACTCGTTCGGCGCGCAGTTGGTGGTTCTGGTTGTCGCCGTCCTGCTTGTATTTGAAGTCATCGGTCACGCCGAAGGTGCGGTAGTCGCTCTCGCTGTAGGTGTAACTGAAGTTCCACCAGCCCCACGGCACGTTGTAGTAGAGCATGGTGTTTTTCGAGGTTTTCTGGTGGTCGCTGATGGCGTCATGGCCGCCGCGCAGAATCAACTGGTCGCCCAGACCCAGTGGGCTGTCCCACTCAAGGCCGGCGCCCCATTGCTGTTCGCCGGTGCTTTTCTGGCCGTCGTTATTGCGCGACAGGCTGGCGCGCCAGGGCTTTTGCGCGGTGTTCTTGACCACCACGTCGCTGCCGCCGACTTGCTTGCCGGGGGTCAATTCCATTTGCGCTTGTTTGGACGGCAGGCGGTTGAGCTGGTCCACCAGTTGCTCGATTTCGCGCAGGTTCAGCGCTTCGCCGACCTTGCCGGGAAAGGCCATGGCCAATTCGCGTTCGGTCACGGTGCTGCCTTCGGCGCTGCGCAAGGCTTCGAGCTTGCCTTCCACCACCAGCACTTGCAGGTGGCCGGTGGAGAGGTCCTGCTGCGGCAGGTAGGCGCGGCTGGTGACGCGGCCTTTGCCGAGGTAGTAGTCGGTGATGGCCTTGAGCAGGTCGTTGAGCTGGGACACGCCCAGGCATTGGCCGACGTAGGGCTTGAGCAGGCGCTCGCGCTCGGAGGCCGGCAGGCTGTCGGCGCCTTTGAGTTCGATGTCTTTGATCGGGAAGCAACGGGTGTCGGCGGGCGCGGTCGGCGCCTCGGGTTTGGCCGCTTTGCCGGGCAGGTCCTTGAGTTCTTCAAGGCGCCGCTGCTGCTCTTCGAGCAGGCGGTTTTGCCGATCGCGGATCAGGTCCTGGTCCCCGGGGGTGGGGGCGGCGAATGCAGTGTTCAGGCTCAGGCAAGTGAGCAGGAAGGTGCATAGTAGAAACCGAGTCCGTGGCATTGGCATGTTCGATCCGTCGAAAATCAAGGGCCGGGAAGCTAACATCGAACGTCCGGCAGTCCTAGATGCGGAGGCTGTCGGGTGTTAGAGCGCGTTTCCGATTAACCTAATGATTAGTAAAAAAAAATAATTATCGAACAGTGACCGGCCTGATTACTGAGACGTTTAATCCGACCGGCGGCAACTGTTTCGAGGGCTGTTCGACTGCCACACAGTGATCGCCATTATTTAGCCATCAGGTTTCGTCGAGTGAGGGTTAGTGCCGGGGATCGGAGGAAAGTTCGCGGCGGTTTTGTGATTTGGGTCCCATTTATCGGAAATCCAATCAACTTTTTTGAACCCGTGCGCACTCACAGCGCTGGAGATATCAATGTGGGAGGGGGCTTGCCCTAATGCCAGTCAGTCAGTTTTTTTGTAGGAGCGAGGGGGGCGCCTAGCTCTTGCTCGCGAAAAACTAACAGGCACCGCGTTCATTCAGGAAGCACGCGTTATCGTTGACGTTTTTCGCGAGCAAGCTCGCTCCTACAGAGGGCGGCATTAATTCAAGCCCCCTCCCACATTGGTATTTGCAGGGCTGAAGATATCAGCCAAGGCCCTTGTCTTTTTCCGAGCCGGGCACCAGGGCCAGGCCGGGGCGTTCGACGTCGCGGGACACGTGGGATTTGATTTCCCCCACGCCGCCCTCTTCGTCGTTGTGAATCACCAGCACGCCGGGGCGGCGCAGTTGTTCCAGGTCGCCCTCGCCCAGCTTGAAACTTTCACTCAAGTGCTGATCGCTCAGGGCATTCGCCTCGGCGCGACGCTGGGCGAACTTGCGGCCTTTGCGTTGCTGGTAGCGCGCCCAGGCAATCAGGATCACGGCGTTGAACAGGGCGATCCACAGGTAGATTTGCAAGGTGTTGAGCGCGGCGAAGATCGGCGCTTCCAGGCGCGGGCCTCCGTGGGTTTCGAGCATGGCGTTCATGCCCCGAGCCAGCAGCCAGACCAGGCCGGCCCAGGCCAGCAGGGTAAGCAACACATCGACAATCCACATCACCAGGTTCTGGCGGGTTCTGACCAGTTTCATCGTCACGCCTCCTCTTGGGCAGGTTTGATACCACGGTCCGGGCTGACCCAGCGCGCGCGTTTCTGGTGCTGGTTGAACAACACCTTGGGAAAGCTGACCAGGGTGGTGAACAGGCTCACAAGCCAGAACACCATCGGGTACCACACGGTCCAGAACAGGGTTTTCCACAGGTCTTTTTCGTAGCGCCGGTCAATCAGGATGCTCACCGCGAACTGCAGCAGGCACACCATCGCCAGCACCAACCCGGTAAACGCCGGCGGTACCAGGGAGTCGACGGTAATCGCCGGCGGCAACACCATGAATTTGCCCAGGCCCCAGAACACCACCGAGAGCAGGAAGGTGAACGCCCAGCCGGTGGACAGGCAGTATTCGAACAGCAGCGGCCACAGGTAGCGATGGCGCCATTGCCAGATGCCACGGATATTCTTGAACAGCACTTCAGCGCCGCCTTGGGCCCAGCGCAGGCGCTGTTTCCACAGGCCGCCGACGGTCTCGGGCATGAGGATCCAGCACAGCGCGCGCGGTTCGTAGAAGATCGCCCAGTGATCGAGTTGCAGCTTCCAGCTGACATCGATGTCCTCGGTGATCATGTCGGTGCTCCAGTAATCGATGCGGTCCAGCGCCTTCTTACGGAACGCCACCACCACACCCGACACCGTGAAGATCCGCCCGAATACGCGCTGGGTGCGCTTGATCAGGCCGATGATCGAGGAGAACTCGCCCACTTGTACCCGCCCGATCAGGGTCGACCGTGTGCGCACACGCGGGTTGCCGGTGACGGCGCCGAGGCGCGGGTTGTCGAGCATCGGCGCGACCATGTAGGCCGCCGCGTTTTTGTCGAGCAACGCATCGCCGTCGATGCACACCAGGTATTCGCTGCGCGCCGCCACCGCACCCATGCGCAGGGCCACGGCCTTGCCCTGGTTCTGCGCCAGGTGCAGCACGCGCAGGCGTGGGTGTTGCAGCGCCAGCGCGTCGAGTACTGCGGCGGTGTTGTCGCTGGAGCCGTCGTTGACCGCGATCACTTCGATGTTCGTGTACACCTGGCCCAGGGCGGCCGCCATGGTGTCGGCGACGTTATCGCCTTCGTTGTAGCAAGGGATGATGATCGAGATCAGCGGGTTGCCGGCCAGGGTCGGCGCCGGCGTGTCTTCCTCCCACGGCCAGTGGCGCTCCCAGTGCAGCCAGAAGTACAGGCCGCCGGCGATCCACAGCGCGGACATGAACAGCGGGTAGAAAAACACGAAGTCCATCAGGAACTGCCCGGTGACCAGGAAGATCAGGCCCAGGGGCACGCCCAATACCAGTGCCAGCACGAATATAGCCAGGATTCTGTCGAACATGATCAAGGGTTCCACTGGTTGGAAAGGGCCGGACGTACAGTCTTCAGGTCCGGGGAGTTTTCCAGGAAGTTGTCCGGGTAATAGCCAAAGCTCTTGACCCCCTGGCGTTTGAGCACGCCCATCCATTGCGCCAGTTGCTCAGCGCTGATATCCGGTGCGGCTTTGGTGCGCCAATCTTTGGCTTGCAGCTCGAAAACGGTTTTTTCCATGGCGCCCGGGCGGGCCTTGACTGTCGCCACCAGTTTTTCCAGCCAGGCATTGGAGGTCTTCACTTCCTGGCCTTCCATCAACGGCATGGCCATCGGCGCGGTCCAGTCATAGGCCTGCAGGAAGTCATCGAGGTTCTGCGCGAACCAGGCTTCGCTGTCCGGGTTGAGCATCGGTTCGGCGAAGATATTGCGCGCGGTCTGCACCTGCGGCCCGGCAATGGCGCGGACCTTGGTGGTCAGCTCCTGGGTGAAGTCGATCAGGTAGCGGCTCTTGAAGCGGGTCCAGCGTTGCAGCGTGGCGGGATCGGCGCGCAAGGCGGCGATAGTGTCCGGCAGACCATTGGCCGCGTACGCCTTGAGCGCGGCGGGGCTGGCGTCTTCGAAGTCCGAGAGCACGGCGTCGTCGTGGTACAGCACACCGTCGATGGCGCTGTTGCGGGCCAGGTCCTCGTAGATCTCGCCGATGATTTTGCGCACCTGCGGGTCGAACGGCGACAGGCGTTTGTACTGGTCAGGGTCAGGCCCCAGCCTGGCGGTTTGCGGGTCCCAACGGGTCACACGCGGCAGCTTGGGGTCGAGGGCGAAACTGAGCACGGGCATCCAGGCATACACGGCGGCGTGGGCACGGGTGTGCAGTTGCCAGGCGACGCGGTTGAACAGGTCGGCGCGCACCGGCAAGTGACGGTTGGGGAAGTAGAGCGAGTGCACCAGGCCGTCACCCTTGGGGTCGGCGAAGGCTTGCAGGAATACGGTGCCGGCGCCCATGTCCACCACGCGCTGCACCAGTACGTCGAGGTTGCGCGCCTGCTGGGCCGGGTCGGGGTCGTAGACATTGTCCAGGTCCACATGCAATACGCGCATCGGCGCCGGGGTCTGTGCGGCGACGATGCTGTTGGCGAAGTGCTCGCCGTCCGGGTCGGACGCCACCAGGAAGCGCGGGCTGTTCATCAGATCACTGGCGCTGTCGAGTCCGTCTTCCAGGGTCAGGGCCATCTGGTAGCCCTGCTCGCTGACGACGGCCAGGGAGGTGCCTTTGGCCGCGCCGTACGGCCACACCCATACCCGAGGCGCCTTGCCGGTCACTGTGCGGATTTTTTGCGTGATGGCCGCGACGTCCGCACGCATCCGCGCCTGGAATTGCGCGTCGGTTTCATAGCGTTTGGTCGCCGGGTCGTAGCGCAGCGAGGTCGCCGCCGGCTCGAGGTTGCCCTGGGGGTTGGCCAGAATACCGGTGTGGCTGGCGTCGGTGTGCGCGGCGATTTCCACCAGGCCCGACTGGGACACTTCACGGATCTGCTGCCAGGTGAGGAATTCTCCACGCGGGCGCGGTGAACCGGCGAAGTCCACCGGTTTGTTCAGCGGCGTGTCGATCCAGTAGCCCACCGGCGCCAGTAACGCCGGCCAGTGGTAGGCGCGCAGAATCGGCATCACGCGGGTGTAGAAGCTTGTATAACCGTCGTCGAAGCTGAGCATGATGGCTTTGGGCGGCAGCGCCGGGCCGCCGTTGCGCGCGGCCAGGATCTGGTCGACGCTGACCGCCTGGTAGCCGTTCTCGCGCAACCAGGCCAGTTGTTCGATCAAACGTTCGGTACGCACCGCCACCACCGCCTGATCCGGGTCGCGATCATTGACGTCATGGTAGGCAATGCCCAGGAAATGGTTTTTCGGCCACGGCGCTTCGTTGAGCGCGGTTGGCCGCTGCGCGGGTGGGGTATAGGGCGCGGGTTGCTGGGCGCACGCGGCGGCCAGCATTAGACCCAGGACCAACAAGCAACGGCTGAGGACGGTCATGGTCAGGCTCTTCTAGAAACGGTAAGTGAGGTCGACGAGCAGACGCAGATCGCGTTCGCGGTCGCCGTCATAAGGTCGGCTGATCAGGCTGAGGTTGGCGCCCATTTCAAGTACGTCGTTCCAGCGAAAGCGCTGGCCGTAGCCGACAAGGCCGATGCCGCCGGTGGAATAGTCGCGCTGGCTGTAGGTGCCCGCGCCGATCTGGAACTGCTGGCTCCACTGGGTCTCGTAGCGGTGATAGAGCACGTGGTTGACGTTGATCACGGGCAACACCGTGAAGTCCGACTTCGGGTTGAAGTACGCGGTGTCTTGCTTGCTGTTGCGGCTCGCGCCGACTTCCAGGCCCAGGTCGACTTGCACATGGGGCGAGCTGTAAAGGCCCTCGCGGCCACTGAGCAGCGCTTCGAAGCGGTCGTTGCCGTCGCTGAAGTGCGACGGGCTGAGGGTCAGTTTCCACTCGCGGCTTTCATTGGCGCGCCAGCGGATGAAACCACTGCCGCCATTGGCCGTGACGCCGTCGTTCAAGGCGCGCAGCGGCGTGGTGGTGAGCAGGTAGCCGACGCTGCCGCCGTACTGCCAGTGGTCGTTGATGTCGCGGGCAATCGACACTGCCGCGCCTTGTTTGGCGCCGTCGCCGTAGGAGTGATTGGACACCTCGGCTTCGATCGTCATGTCGCGGGTGCGACGCTCCACGCCCACGCGCTGCCAACGGTGCTGGCCGGTGCCTTCGCTGAAGTCGGCGGTGGCGTAGCCGGCACCGGCGAACAGGCGCCAGTCTTCGTCGATGGGTGGCGTGTAGATCACGCTTTCAATGCCCCAGTCGCGGCTGCCGGTCACGGCGCCTGCGTCGTTGTTGTTGCCGCCGCCGTAGCTCTTGCCGGTGTAGGCCTCGACGCGCAGTTCGGCCATGTCATGCACATCGCGCAGGCGGTTGAGACGTTGCACCTGGCGGTTGTCGGGGTTGCGCGCGACCACGTCGTCGGTGAGGGCGTCCATCTGGCGCCACTCCTGCAGGTCCATGGCGGTGTAGGCCTGGGACACTTCCAGGCCGATGTCGCGGGGCGCCTGGGCTTCGGTTTCCTTGAGGGTGCCTTCGGCGCGGCGCGGCCAGTCACGGGCGCGGTACATGTCGGCCTGGGCGATGCGCAGGCCGATATTGCCCGGCGCCTTGGCCACCAGCGCTTCCAGGTTGGCTTCGCTGCCCGGCAGGTCGCCGCCGAAGGTGCCAGCCTGGGCGGAGAGTTGCTGCGCGTCCATCCAGTTGTCGTTGGGGTTGCCAATCGGCAAGCCCTTGAGTTCGACGCGCGGTTTCTGTTCTTTGGCCAGGGTGTCGGCGACCTGGCGGGCATCCTCGACCTTGTCACTTTCCAGCAGGGCGTAGAACAACGCGGTGCTGTCGTCGACGCGGTAACTGGCGTCGGCATCCGGCGCACTCAACACCTGGCGATACAAGGGTTCGGCTTTTTCCGGCTGGCGCTGGTCGAGGTACGAGGCGGCCACCCAACGCAACGCGTAAGTGGGCAATTGCACACCTTCAGCGTTGAAGGTCTGGTATTCGCGGATCACCTCGGCGGTGCGTGCCCTGGCCTTCAGTGCGCCCAGGCGGTCGATGCGCCAGCGCACCACGTCGTCATGGGCGCTGGCGTCCGGCGTCCAGCGTGCGATCAATCGGTCGTAGTCACTGAGGGCGCGGTCGGCGACCACGTAGCGTTCTTTTTCGGTACGCGTGGCGAACTCGGCGATGCGCACGCGCTCGGCGGCCAGGTCGCCTTCCAGGCGGCGCTGGATCACCGCGTCCACCAGGCCCGGACGCCTGGCCGACAGGCGCAGCGCGGCTTCCGGCAGGCGGGCCTTTTGCAGCGCGACGATGTATTCACGCGCCACGTCGGGCTTGTCGCCGGCACGGATAAAGGCCTGGTCGAACTCAAACAGTGCGTCGTAGTTCAGGCCGGCGCGGGTCAGCGCGTAGCCCAGGGCCATGCGGCGGTTGGGGTCATTCGGTTGCGCCGCCACCAGCGCGCGCAAGCGTTGCACCGCCTCATTGGCCTTGCCGCCATCGGCCTGGGTGAGCGCCAGGCCCAGTTGCAGGTCGATATTATTCGGTTCGCGCAGCAGCGCCTGGCGATAGACCGCCTCGGCCTGGGCCCACTGCTTTTGATTGCGATAGGTGCGCGCCACCGTGGCCAGTGCCTGGGTGGTCAGGTTGCGATGCTTGCCCTGTGCCTCATACACCTTCACCACTTCCGCGTCCTGCCCGGCCCAACCGGCAATCACCAGGTGATCGCTGACCTGGCCTGGCGTCTGGCGCTCGGCGGACAGCTGGCGCAGTTGGGTCAGTGCCGGCGTGAAGTGACCGTTGCGCGCCTGGATAATCAGGGCGTCATAGGCAGGGTCGGCCACGGCATAGGCAGGCATCAGCAATTGGCTGCACAGGCCTGCTGCGATGAGCAGCCGCAACCGGCCTGAAGCGCTGAGTGGAGGGATTGGCAACATGTCGTCGGCTTCCTTACAAGGAAAGCCGCAACGATGGGTGATCCTGAGCGATGTGCATCAGGGTGTCGGCGTCTCGGGACCCGACCTAGCTTTCCTGGGGCAACTATCTCTTAGCCAGGCAGGGGCAAGGCCAATTCAGAACAATTGTTCAGAATTGGCTGACACAGATTCTTTGCCAGTCACAAAACAACTGTGAGTGGGGGCTTGCCCCCGATAGCAGTGAGTCAGCCACAGATAAGCTGACTGATACACCGCCATCGGGGGCAAGCCCCCTCCCACATTGTTAACTGCATTTCAGGGTTATTGCGCGCCGCCCA
>NZ_CVTN01000069.1:36643-37288 GCF_900004915.1 Pseudomonas sp. 31 R 17 | reverse complement strand
AGCTGATGAACTGCTCGACGGCCACACCGCTGACCGGCTGGCAGGGACTTTTGCCAGGCACAAGACAAAATGTGGGAGGGGGCTTGCCCCCGATAGCAGTGGGTCAGCCACAGATAAGTTGACTGACACTCCGCCATCGGGGGCAAGCCCCCTCCCACATTGTTAACTGCATTTCAGGGTTATTGCGCGCCGCCCATGGCACCGGCTTTGGACATTACGAAGCTGATGAACTGCTCAACGGCCACACCGCTGACCGGCTGACTGAGAATTTTGCCAGGCACAAAACAACTGTGGGAGGGGGCTTGCCCCCGATAGCAGTGGGTCAGCCACAGATAAGCTGACTGATACACCGCCATCGGGGGCAAGCCCCCTCCCACATTGTTAACTGCATTTCAGGGTTACTGCGCGCCGCCCATGGCACCGGCTTTGGACATCACGAAGCTGATGAACTGCTCGACGGCCACACCGCTGACCGGCTGACAGAGACTTTTGCCAGGCACAAAACAACTGTGGGAGGGGGCTTGCCCCCGATTACGGTGGGTCAGCCACGAATAAGCTGACTGATACACCGCCATCGGGGGCAAGCCCCCTCCCACATTGTTAACTGCATTTCAGGGTTACTGCGCGCCGCCCATGGCACCGGCT
>NZ_CVTN01000069.1:0-36593 GCF_900004915.1 Pseudomonas sp. 31 R 17 | reverse complement strand
TCAGCCACAGATAAGCTGACTGATACACCGCCATCGGGGGCAAGCCCCCTCCCACATTGTTAACTGCATTTCAGGGTTATTGCGCGCCGCCCATTGCACCGGCTTTGGACATCACGAAGCTGATGAACTGCTCGTCGGCCAAACCGCTGACCGGCTGACAGAGACTTTTGCCAGGCACAAAACAAACTGTGGGAGGGGGCTTGCCCCCGATTACGGTGGGTCAGCCACAGATAAGTTGACTGACACTCCGCCATCGGGGGCAAGCCCCCTCCCACATTGTTAACTGCATTTCAGGGTTACTGCGCGCCGCCCATGGCACCGGCTTTGGACATCACGAAGCTGATGAACTGCTCGACGGTCATCTTCTGGCCGTTGAAGGTCACTTCGTTGTTGGCGTAATGCAGCTTGGATACCACGTCGGTGCCCACCAGGGTTGCCAGTTGAGTGCCCACGGCCACGCCGCTGACCATCTCGGCCGCCATTTGCGATTGCTGTTCGATGGCTTTAGGGTCAGTCACGCCGCCGACCTGGGCTTGCAGCGCGGCCACGTCGCTGATCATCGGTTTGGACAGGGTGAGATTGGCGTCCAGCAGCGCAATCATCTGCTTGCCCAGCTCAACCGGTGGCAGTTCCATGGAGGCCGGCTTGGCCAGGTCCAGGACAAGGTTGAACTTGCTCTCGCCATGGGTGGTTTTCAGCGACAGGTTTTCCACCGCCACTTGCGGCTTGGCGGCCAGTACCTGGTTGACGTTGGCTTCGGCCAGGGTCTGTTCGGCTTCGGTCAGTTGCAGCTCGGGCGCGGGTTGACCGGCAGCGGCGGCGGCTTGCACCGGCTGCATCTTGTCCTGGTAGAGCTTGGTCAGCACCAGCATTGCCGGGATGTCGACGTTTTTCATGCTGACGGCCATGGCGGCCGAGCCCACGGGCTTACCCTGGTAACCGATCTCGTCGATCTTGTAGTCGACGCGGCCGGCCAGGTTGTTGTCCTTGGTCTCGCTGGAATCTTTCTGCTCGAAGCCCTTGAGGGTCAGCACCGACTTCTGCGGGCCGAAGGTGACCTTGGTGTCGGTCAGTTCAATGGTGTTCTGGCCGGTGTAGAAACCGAACGTGGATTTGGCCAGGTTGCTGGCAACGGTCAGGCCGGCCAGTTCAGCTGCGAACGCGTCGCCATTGGCATCGACGGCCGCGACCTTGAGGCTGTTCATGTAGCCGTCGGCCTTGACCTTCTGGCCTTCGGCGCTGCTGTCGAATTCCAGGTTGGCGCCGGAGAAGCTCACCGAGGACTTGTCGTCCTTGAATTCCAGGGGCAGCAGTTCGACGTTGCCGTTGACCGAACGGCTGTAGCCGATATTGGCCACGCCTTTGAGCGGCGACACGTCTTTGGCGGCGGCGAACCATTGTTCAGTGGTGGCGTTCTTTTCCAGTTCGTAGTGACTGGTGGCCATCACCGGCAGCCATTTCAGGGTGACCAGGCGCGAGAACGGCAGCGGGCCGTGTTCGATATGGTCGACGAACAGCAGCTCGGGGTTGGGGTTTTGCTCGCCGAACACACGGCCCTGGCCTTTGAGGCGGTAATGGGCGGTGCTGCTGAACACGCCACGGTCCAGGGAGACCAGCTCCAGGGACACGCTACCGTCCACGCCGGCCATGGAGGTCTGCAGTTCCTTGTTGGCGTTCTGGATCGCGGTTTGCAGGACCGGCTCCAGTTGTTTACCGGTGTACCAGGCACCGCCTGCACTGACGACGCCAACGGCGACAACGAAACCCAAAAGAACGACTGCTGGCTTATTCATGAAGTGACCTGATCAAATCCTGTGAGAAGTGGGCTGTCTTCCTTGAACCCCGGAGGGGTCCTTGTAGGAGCGAGCTTGCTCGCGAAGAACTCATAGGCACCGCGTTTATTCAGAATGCACGCGTTATCGTTGAGGTTTTTCGCGAGCAAGCCCGCTCCTACAGTAGTGGCCCGTGTGGCCGAAAGGCTGGGGAAGATTAGCACTGGCGGGCGCAAACGGCCCAGCCTTTCAGAGGGATCAGTTCATCAGGAGTTCAGGAGTACTCCAGCTCTATTTCATCCAACTGGTGATCAAAACTCTTCAGGCGCGCCGTCCAGGTGTAGACCAACACCTCGAACTCACGGTGTATCACCGCGTTGCCGGGGGTGTCGGTCTTGGGGTCGCAGAAATCCAGCTGATAGCGCTCGCGGGCCATCTGCGTGGCGACATCGGACAATTCCCGCGCGTTATTCAGCCAATGCCTGCCGTCAGCGACCTGTCGATCCAGCACGACGCATTGCGTCTTCAGCACTTCGAGGCTTTTTTCCAGGGGCGTGCCGGTGAGGTCGCCCATGACTTCCTGGAATGTGCGACCGGGTTGCCAGTAGCTGCCCCAGAAATAGCGGTCAAACACGGTTTCGACACGGCGCAGGGCCACCTTGGTGTCCCAGATTGCGACGCGGGTCTTGCCTTGTTCCAGCAACTTTCGCTTCACCCGTTGGTTTTGATAGGAGGCCCAGGCCACCACGCCGATGGACAAGGTGCCGATCACCAGGCAGGCGCTGTCGAGAAAGACCATGGCCTTGTCGAGTTGGTGGGCGAGCATGACGCCGTAGAAATACGCGGCCGATAACAGCACCAGTGCCAAGAGCACGCACCAGAAAGCGGGAGCATAAGGGTTTTTCATTATTGGAATCCCCATGAGCAAACGCGAGCAGTGTCGAGTGAGGCTTCACGACGCCTCACCTGACAAAGCATAGCTATCACCTCACGGTTTGCCGGGTTTTATCCCTTGCGTTCGTCCGCTTTCCCAGCCGCCGCCCAGCGCCAGGAACAGGTCGATCTGGCTCATCGCAACCTGGGTGTTGGCCGCCGCCAATTGCGCGCGCATGGCGGTGTAGGTGCGGGTCGCCTGCAGATCGGCGAGAAACGACTCGCGCCCGGCCTGGAAGAAGCGGTGGGTCTGGTCCGCCGCCTCGCGCGCCGAACGCTCGGCGTCGGCCAGCGCTTCACGGCGCTGCAGCATCGCGGTGTACTGCGCCAGGCCGGTCTGGGTTTCGCGGATAGCGTTGAGTACCACCCCATCGAAATGCGCCAGGGCGCCCTGGGTCGCGGCTTCGGCTTCGTGAATGCGCGCGCGGGCGCCGTTGGTTGGCACTGTCCAGCTGATCATCGGGCCAAAGCCCCAGCGATTGGTCGCAGGCTGGCCGAGGTTGTCGAGCAGGCCCACCGTGCCCACCGTGGCGCCGATGGCGATGTCCGGGTACAAGGCGCCGGTGGCCACGCCGATGCGCGCGGTCGCAGCGGCCAGTTGGCGTTCGGCCTGGCGCACATCCGGGCGGCGCTTGAGCAACGTCGCACCGTCGCCCACCGGCAACAGCTGGGCGATGTGCGGCAACTCGGCGCAACTGCCGGTGCCGGCCGGCAATTGATCGAGGGGCTTGGCCAGCAGCATCGACAGACGGAACAACCCGGCCTGACGCGCCGCTTCGTAGCGCGGCATATCGGCGCGCAGGGATTTGTATTGGGTTTGCGAGCGCGTGACCTGGGTTTCATCGCCACGGCCGGCGTCGCGCAGGCGTTGCGTGAGCTTGGTGCTTTGGGCTTGCAGGTCGAGGGACTCGTTGGCGATGGCCAGCTCTTCGTTGGCGGCGCAGACCTGGGTGTAGGCGCGCACCACATCGGCCACCAGGGTAATGCGCGCGATATCGGCGGCCGCCTGGGCCGCATCGGCGTTGGCCTGGGCGCTTTCGATGCCGCGCTGCAAGGTGCCGAACAGGTCGAATTGATACGAGGTGGTGATGCCCACGCTGCCGATGTTGCCCACCGGCACTTTGTCCGCCAGCAGGAAGGCTTCGCCGGACTCCTGCAAACGCTGCGCTTCAGCCTTGGCCCCGGCACTCCAGCCGCCGGCGGATTCGGCCTGCTGGGTCTGGTAGCGCGCGCGTTGCAAGTTGGCCGCGGCCACGCGCAGGTCGGTGTTGGAGGCCATGGCCTGGCGCACCAGTTCATCCAGGCGCGGGTCTTTGTACAGCTTCCACCAGTCCGTCGGCACGGGCGCCGACACCACGTTATTGCCCTCGCCGGCGATGGCACCTTGCAGGTCGTCACGGTTGACGGCAGCCGCGTCCGGCAACTTGTAGTCCGGGCCTACCGCCTGGCAGGCCGACAGCAACACCCCCAGCGCAGCGGTGGCCAGCAGTTGCTTCATGGCGCGTCTCCGGCGTTGGCCTTGTCGTCGATGATCGACACGGTCGCGGTACGCCCGGCGATCATGCGAAAGTCCGCCGGCACGTCATCAAAGGCGATACGCACCGGAATCCGCTGGGCCAGGCGTACCCAACTGAATGCCGGGTTGACGTTGGGCAGCAGGTTGGAACCGCTGCTGCGGTCGCGGTCCTCGATACCGGCGACGATACTCTGCACATGCCCATGCAGGCGGGCGTTGTCGCCGATCACGCGGATATCCACGCCCATGCCGACGCGGATGCCGTCCAGTTTGGTTTCTTCGAAATAGCCGTCGATATGGAAGGAGTTGCTGTCCACCACCGACAGCACCGGGCGGCCGGCGGTGACGAATTCCTGGGCACGCGGCGCGCGGTCGTTGACGTAGCCGTCCACCGGGCTGCGGATCACCGAGCGGTCAAGATTGAGCTGGGCCGAATCCACCGTCACCTGCGCCTCGGCCAGGGCCGATTGGGCACGGGCCACGCGGGACTGGCTTTCTTCCAGTTGCTCGCTGGGCACCAGGTTGCCCAGGCCACGGTTACGCTTGTACTCGCGCTGGGCCTGGGCCAGGGTTTCCTGGCGGTCGGCCACGGCGGCCCGGGCCTGGCGCAGGGCCAGCTTGAAACGGTCCTGGTCGACGGCGAACAGCACCTGGCCTTTGCTCACCAACTGGTTGTCGTGCACATCGACACGCTGAATCAGTCCGGACACGTCCGGGGCGATCTGCACGATGTCGGCGCGGATGTGGCCGTCACGGGTCCAGGGCGCAAACATGTAGTACATGACCATGCGCCACACCACGACGACCGCGAAGCTCACGATCAACAGCGTCAGGACGACACGGCCGATAGTCAAAAAAGGTTTTTTCATGTCATCAGATATCGACTGAGTGAGTCCACCGCGCCCAGCAACAGCGCGTACAGCCCCACATTGAACAATGCCCGGTGCCAGACCAGGCGATAGAAGTGCATGCGCGTCAACAGCCCGTGCAGCACCAGAAACAACACATAGGTAATGCCCATCAGCACCAGCAGCGTGGGCAGGAAGACGCCGCTGATATCCAGGTCACCGATCATAGGGGCGCTCCATCCGGTAACGGCGCTTCGATTTCCGTGCCGCCAATGAACTCCACACCAGGCAACAGCGCCAGGCGCAGGCCGGCCAGGGCATGCAGCAGGTGCAGGCGCGTGTCATCGGCGTCTTGCAGGCCCTGGCCGTTGAGGGCGCGGCGCGTGCGGTCCAGGGTCATCAGCAGACCGCTGGGCGCGGGCAAGCGTTCACCGGCCTTGAGGCAGGCCTTGAAATAACCGCCGACGCCTTCCACCACCTGGTTGAGCAGCACGCGCGGCACGCCGAGGATGCGCGGCGAGTAGGCGAGCAGATCGAGCAGGTTCAGCGCCACGCGCAAGTCGCGCAGGGCGGTGCCGGTGTCCTGGCCCGTGAGGCCCAGGCGCGGCAGGTGCTGCATCAGGCGGTCGAGCATTTGCGCGGCCATGTGCCGATGTTCGGCCAGGGTGGCGGGCTCGGTGAGGCTGACGATGTCGCGCCAGCTGAAACGGGTCAGGCGCTTGGCCGCCAGTTCGGCGCCGAAGGGCCGTGCGATCAGGGTCCATACAAAGGCAAACAGCAGGCCCACGGGCCCGGCCAGATTGACGTTGGCGAAGTTGAGGAAATCCGCGTCATAGGCGCCCTGGATGCTGATGAACGACGAGGTGTTGACCAGCGTCAGCAGCATGCCCAGGTAGAACCGTGGCTGCACGGTGAGGGTGCCGATGCAGATGAACGGCACGGCGAACGCCAGCACCAGCATGGGGAAATCGTGCAGGTTGGGCAGCACCAGGAACAGATACAGGCTGGCGAACAGCACCGACATGGCGGTCCAGAAAAAGAACCGATAGATCTGCGGCGCGGGGTCGTCCATCGAGGCGAAAAAGCTGCACGCCACCGCCGCCAGGATCACCGCACTGCCGCCGTCGGTCCAGCCCAGCAAAATCCACAACACCGAGGCGACGATGATCGCGGTGACGGTGGAAAACGCCGAGTAGAACATCAGGCCACGATCCAGGAATGGCGTGAGCCGGCCCAGGCGCCAGTGGCGGTAGACGGCGCGCCAGGTGTCCTGGCTTTCGCACTGAATGGCGGCTTGCAGGCTGCGGCAGTCCTGCCACAGGTCGACCCACTCGCCGAGACGGTAGAGGGCGTTGGAGAACAGCAGGGTGTGGCGGTCGTCCAGCGCTGCGCCCTGGGGTTGCGCGGCGTCGATCTTGTCACGCAACGCGCGCCAGCGCTCCAGTGGCGCGGTTTCGGTGGTGCTTTGCAGCCAGGCGTTGGCGGCTTGCAGCAACGGCGTGAGCCGATCGAGAAATTGCGGCGCGCGATGTTCAATGGCGTACACCGCATCGTCCAGGGCATCGATCACCGGCAACAGGTGAATCATGCGCCCGCGCAATTCCTTGGTGTTGCGCACCGTCTGCGGCCGCGCGCCTTCGTGGGGCAACTGGCCGATCATCAACTCGAGGGTGTTGAACGTGGCGACCATGCCGCCGCGCAGGCCGCTGATGGCTTCAGGCTCCACATCGCGGGTGAGAAAGCGCTGGCTGTAGACCTGGGCGTCGCTGAACCACTTGGCAACCGAGCCATCGAACACCGGCATCAGGCGACGCGGCCAGAACATCGCACCCACCACGGCCGCCACGGCGATGCCGAGGAAGATTTCCTCGGTACGCGCCTCGGCCACATCCCACACCGCCAGGGGGTTGTCCACCACCGGCAGGGCAATCAGCGGCAAGGTGTAGCCGGCCAGCATCAGGGCGTAGCTGTTGGCCGTGCGCAGATGCAGGGAAAGGAACAGCAAGGTGCCCGTCCACAGGGCGATCACCACCACCAGAATATAGGGTGACTGCACGAACATCGGCACAAAGAACACCGCCGCCGCCGCGCCCATCAAGGTGCCGATTGCACGGTACAACGCTTTGGAACTGGTGGGGCCGACAAACGGGCTGGAGACGATATACACCGTAGCCATCGCCCAATACGGACGCGGCATTTGCATGAGCATGGCGATGTACAGCGCGATCATCGACGCGGCGAAGGTACGCACCCCGTAGAACCAGTCGCGAGCAGGCGGAAAACCGGTAAAGAATCCGTTCAAGGCGCTACCGCCTCGGCCGCCTCGAAGGCGCGCAGCACGCGCAGCGCGGCTTCCAGATCGGTGGCGGCGATGTCTACCAGGACTTCCTTGCGCAGGCGCACCAGTTGCGCTTCCACCGCCTGCACCAGCTCACGGCCGCGCTCGGTGAGGCTCAAGGCCTTGGCGCGACGGTCATGGATGTCTTCGGTGCGGCACACATAACCGTCGCTGCACAGCCGGTCGAGCAGGCGCACCAGCGACGGGCTTTCCATGCCTGAAGCCTGGGCCACTTTGACCTGATGCACACCGTCGCCCAGGCGGCCGATCATCAACAGCGGCACGGCGCAGGCTTCAGAGATGCCATAGCTCACCAGCGTGGCCTGGCAGATCTTGCGCCAGTTACGGGCGCCCACCACCATGCTGCTGCTGAGGTTCATCTGGAGTTGTTCGAGGGATTGGGACACTGAATAGTTCGCATACAGTTAGTTTGCTAACTATTAATATGGTGGAAGCGTCCGAATGCGTCAAGTTTTGAAACAATTTGGCGGATGGGTGGTGGCGGCAATTCAGCAGAACCCCTGCGGGAGCGGGCTTGCCCGCTCCCCACATTTTTGATCAGGGTACGGCGCCCCAGACATTGTCCGTGTCCAGGCTATAAGCCTGCTCATAAACCCCATCAGGAAAAACCACCTCGAAACTGTTGATGTTGGCGGCGATATCCACCACAGCGCCCAGTTCAATTTCGTCGCACGCGGCGATCCAGTACTTGGGCGCGTTGTTCTCGAGTTTGAATGAGGCGGTCAGGTTCGGCCCGGTCGGTGTGAGGAAGGCATCTCTGCCGTCGATGGAGATGCCCACCACGAATCCTTTCTCCTGCACGGATGTGTCGCTGTGGATGACCATCGAGCCCGTCGGGCTGCCTGCAACAGGTTTGCTGAAGACGGGGGTGTGGTGCAATTCGGAAAACGTGACGGTGTTGTGCTCCTTCAAATCGCCAGGCATCTGACCCTCGGCGCTGAATTTGACTCCGCCTGAGAGCACTTCGTGCGCTTGCCACACGAACCCGTATTCAATCGTCCAGTTGAGGCTGACTTCAGCACCCGATGCCACGTTGAAGGGGGTGACGTACCACACCAGCGAAACGGTAGCGTGGTGCTGTTCGGGTAACGTCGGGTAGATATAAAACGTCCACGGCCTGGAGGATTTGTTGTGCAGTGTCAGCGTGTAGGACGTTGTCATGCGGGTCTTTCCCCTGTGCCATTGAGCGTGCGTATGGGCCAGTATCTACAGCTATCGCAGCACCGCGACCATTACAGCGCCTTACACGACATTACAGGCCGCGGTGTGCCGTTGCCAGGCAGATGCGGTGAGTGGATCGGTCAGCCGTTGAGAAAAAATAGCGCTCCAGGCCGGTGCAGATGGTCTGGGCCACATCCTGCTGCAACGCGATGCAGGGCTTGGTGTGACGGTCCAGCTGTTCGGACCAGGCGATCGAGCCGGTCGCGGCATTGATCAGACGGACCGAAACGCGCATCAGCGCCCCCTCGATACGCACGCTGCCCTCCAGCAGGTGGCTGGCGAAGGGCGCTTGGCTCTGTTCGTCACTGGGCTTTGCAAAAGAATAGGTGACGACCTGGTTGCCAAATTCCTTGAACAGTTGGCAGCTCAACTCCTCGTTCAATCCCGGCGCGAACAGCGTACAGGCGAAATCGTCAGTGAGATTCTTCAGGGGTTGAACGGCAAGGAGGTGGCGTGTTTGTGCGCGTGCCATAGCGTCATCGGCGCGTCGAATCAATGGCATGTAGCTTCCGATCGGGATGGAAATGACCACACTGCCGCCGCCGGCGTCCCTGGAATAATAGGTTTTGAGCTTCTCCCGCAGGCGGCCGGCCTGCACGCGCACGATCGGGTCGTCTCCCGTGCTGTAAAAGGCCGGGTCGCGGTCGAAAACATCAATGCCGATCCCATATTCGGTGGTGTCCTGGAGCGTGTCGCTCAAATACCGTTCGACCAGGAAGCGCAGCAGGCGGCTCAGTCGGGGGGCCTTGCAGAACAAGGGGTTGGCCAGCACCTGTAGCAGCGTAGCGCGGATTTCTGCCTTGTCCGGCGGCGCACCCAGCGTGGTCGAAGGCGGTGTCGGCATGGCATCCGGGAGCACGGGGCGTTTTCTCGCGGTGCGGGAGCTGAAACCAGTGACGTTCTCCCGAAAGGCAGCCACAGGGTATTCGCTGGAATCGAGTAAGTCTGACATGGGTCTTACCTTCTGCATGTCTTCCGTTCGTGAACTTGTCCCTGTTAAATCGGACACCCAGTTTTTGTGTAAATGATGTCTGCAATCTAAGCACAAACTCCCTGGGCCGGCGGTCTTTCGGAGATACATTAGGGCAAAATGCCACCACCCATAAGTATTGTTACGGTAACGCCGGGTCAACTGTTACGTGGTGATACTTATTGCATGGCCGTGGCTGCCACTAGATTGCACGCTGGAACCGCAATCCGTATCCACGCCTGGGATGTCTTATGGAAAATGCAGCGGTAGCACACTGGGAAACTCCCAAGGGTGCGCTCAGTTTTGCCAGTGAATGTGAGACGAGTGCGGGCGTGTTGCTCGCGGTCAGGGTGCGCATCAGCCGGATCGATCATCCAAAGCAAGGTGATGTCATCGTCATTGAGTTCGATGCCGACGAGGCTGCGGGCGTGTCGATGCCTTTCAACATCCGCTTTGCTGGCGGTTACCTGGCCTATGGCAAGCTGCATTTGAAGCGCGAAGCGGGCACCGAAGGCGATGCGGCCGTTCTGCGGGCGGAGGTGACACAGGGGGCCGAGGATGCAGCCGGCAAGACCAGCCATGTCGAGTTGGCGCGCTTTGCGGTAAACCGCCCCCAACCATCACCCGAACCGGAACCAGGGCCAGGGCCAGAACCAGAACCCAAACCACCCAGGCCGACGCCCGAGCCGATCAGGCCGCATGCGCTTGATAGTGCTCTCTTCCCCTATTTGTACATCCGCCAATGGCCGCTTATCAGTGCGGCCCAGAAACAACTGCGTTTCCTCACGTACGTGGTGCCGAAAAACGTGCCGGCCCAGAGTTTTTACGCCCAGTTTTCGGCCTGCTCCAATCGAATCGAGATGGACAGCCTGGCCCTGGGCTTTATTCATGGCGTAACGCCGTATGAGAACCAGTTTGTAACGCAGGCGGATCTCTGCACCGGCACTTATGCGCAGTTATCGCGCCTCAAGGAAACGGTGCTCACGTCGGATTACGATCCCTATACCGTCAGCACCTGGATCTCGGCCAACATGGCCTCTGGCGGGAGCCTGCCGCCCGCTTATGCCGCGGATGTGGAACGCCTCTGGGAAAGTTATTTCGCCCTGGTCGTCGCGCCGTGGAGCGAGCCAGGGTTGCTGCCGCACCTGTGCGGGTCGCTGGTCATGTCCCATCTGCTGGATTATGTCTACGCGCCGCCGCCCGGTACGCCGCCGCTCACGTCAGCGGCACTGCATGCGTTGATGCAGGCGTCGATCACTTTGCCCGAAGGTTTTTTTGCGCCACCGCCCATCAGCGACCCGCCTGTGCAGGCGTCGCCATCGGCCAAGGACCTGCCGCAAAGCGTAGGCGGCTGGATTGAGCCGTGCTCCATCGGCGACTTGCAAATGGTGCGTCAGCGCCTGCTGCGCTATGTGCCCGGCGAAATCGCCGCCATCGAAAACCTGATGCGCGGCGAACGCAAAGACATCAGCCGACGGCGCACCCGGCGCCAACTGGATGTCAGCCTGTCGCAGACACTGGATGAGCAGGTGTCGGACGACAGTGCGGTCGACACCCGCGATGATTTGCATGCCGAAACCATCCGCACCATCGCCGAAAAAACCACCAATAAAACCTATACCAACCTGACCACCAGCTACGGGCCGCCGACGTTGGCCATCGTCAACGGCGGGCCGGTAACGACCACCGTGCAGCAGGGTCCGAACAGCGATGACGAGACCCGTTTTGCCCGTGAAGTGCTGAACAAGACGGTCAACCGCATCAGCCGCAGCGTGGGCAACCTGCGTGGCAGCAGCGTGATGCATGAAACGGCCGAGACCATCACAAGCACCATCGACAACAGCGCCGGCGCCGGCAGTCGCATTTACGTGCTGCGCTGGGTCAATAAGGTCTATGAAGCGCGCGTGGTCAACTACGGGCGTCGGCTGATGGTCGAGTTTGTGCTGAGCGCGCCGGCCGCAGCGTATTTTCGCGAGGTGACGCCGGGCGAACGCGTGGCTTTCGGCCCGCCACGGTCACTTGAGGAACAGGGGATCGATAGCTTCAAGCGGATCACGCCCGAGAACTACGCGCGCCTGGCCGCTGAATATCGCAGCACTGCCATCAGCCCGCCGCCGGAAGCCCGGCGCGATGTCTCGGCGTTACTGGGGGAAGGCGAGTCGACACTGGTTGCCGTGCCGCCTGGATATCAGCCGCAAATTGCCACGGCCCGGGCCTTGGCCGCGCCCGGGGTGACCTGGCCTTTGGTCATGGTTGGGATCAAGACCCTGGAAAGCCCCTACACGCCGGTGGTCATACCGTTCGGCTCTGGCCATAGCCTGGTTATCGCAGTAGGCACCGCGCAGACGGTCGCCTCGCCGCAGGCTGAGAAACCGGTAGTACCAATACCAATACCGGTGCCGGTGCCGGTGCCGGTGCCAGATCCAGCACCTGCGCCCATACCAACACCAACACCAACACCAACACCTGCGCCCGCCCCAGTACGGGTGAATGTCATCGTCAAATGTGTGCCCACGACCAGCGCCATGGATGAATGGCGTATCAAGACCTACAACGCTCTGCTTGAGGCCAGGCAGGCGCTGTGCGCGCGCAGCGACGGCCTTGATCTGCCGGCCGCTCGGGAGCGCTCGGCCCTGGCGGCACGTCGGGTCGAACGACGGGCGCTGCGCCGCGGTTGCCTGGACGTGCTGCAGCGACGTTGCGCCGAGTTGACCGGCGACCTGGACCCGTCTGCGCCGACGTTCGCGGGCGGCACCCTGGCGGGGCCGGGACGCGTGCAATTTATCGACGATCTGTTCGAATGGGATGAGATGAACATTCAGTTCTATCGCCAGGAGGACGGCGCGCATTATCCGTTGGCAGTCGACGATGACGGCGAGGCACTGTCGCCATTGGCGGCCTTCCAGGCTGCCGATCTGGCCCGGGTGCTGGTGCCGGCCCGGCCGAGCAAGGCCTTGTCTGTGCTCTACCTGCTGTCTTCCGGACAGCTTTGGCGGGCGGGCGATGACAGCGTACCGGTCGAAGCCCACGACGTGGCCACCGTCAACGCGCTGAAGTCGAGCGAGACAGCACGCGACGGCGCTCAGTGCGTCGGCCAACCCTGGGAGATCCTGGTGCCCACGGCGATGCAAGTGATCGACGGCGTTTCCCTGGAGGGCATTCTATGAGCCGGCGTCACGGCGCGTGGCCGATGGGCCTGGCGTCGGACGGCAGTTTGCCGGTCGGGGCGGTGACCGCCTTCGCGGGGCCGGTGGGCACCCCGGTGCCGAATACCGCCAAACCTGCGGACGTGACGGCGGACAGCAACCTGTTCCCGATTGAGGCATGGGGCTGGATGTTATGCGATGGGCGCGAGCTTGAAGTCAGCGTGTACGAGGAGCTGCACGCCATGCTGGGTTACCTGTACGGCGGCAGCGGCGCGACCTTTCATATCCCCGATTACCGTGGCACGTTCCTGCGCGGCAACGATTGTGGCGCCCTTAAGGACCCGGACACCGCGATACGCACCGACCCCACCGGCAGCGCCAAGGTCAAGGCGGGGATCGGCTCGCGCCAGACTGCCGCGATGCTGACTCACGAACACACCTATCAAACCGTGCCTGTGGCCGTGCAGATCGTCGAAGCCGGCTCGGCAGACAGCGCCACGCCTGGGCAGTCGGTGACATCGGCACCGACGGACGCCCAAGGCAATGTGTTGAGCGCCGGTGTCAGCCAGTTTGAGACACGCCCCAGCAACGTTGCAGTCAACTATTTGATCAAGTTCACCAGCGGCGCTGGCTCCCCCTGGGCACAGTTGTGGCTGTGAGCGGCACCGACAGCGTTTTCCCCTTTCATTCGATACTTGGCATTCTGAACGGCGGACACCATGGGCAATTCAGCAGAACCGATAACCGACACGGATGTTGCGGCGCGCCAGGAGGCGCTGCGCCTCGATTTTGCGGTGAGCCTGAACGAGGAACACGTCACCTTGCAGGTCGCGACGCAGGTCGCATCGATCGCGCTGGGTGAGCGCACCCACCATTACAGCGTGCTGGCGCTGGCCAGGCATCGCTTGCGGGACGCCGAACGCGGGCTGGACCTCTCCAGCCAGGGATGGATCGAGACGGCGGAGCTGGCCCAAAGCCTGGGCATCGACGAGGCGCACTTGAATATCCACATTTTTCGCGCCCGCACCCAGTTCCGAAGGGCCATCGCGGCCACCGGCCAGGCACCCGAGCTGATCGAGCGGCGGCGTCGCGAATTGCGCATCGGCAGCCTGTACTTTCAAATCACGCGGGGTTCGGCGCTGGAGGGCCGCTTCTGGCCGTCAACCCACTAGGATGGGAGCAGGGCGGGCCATAATTGCGGGTACCCGCCCTTGTTATCGGTGGTCGCATAGTTCGAATCAATCGCTATCGGCAGCTTGCTCGAGACTGCTTTGGGCGGGATCGACTGCACCATTTGGTAGCCGCGCCCCGGAATGTCCGGCACGCTGCTGATGGATTTCCAGTAGGCCTGGAACGGCAATTGGTAGAGCTGCTCGCCGCTCAGTCCGCTATTGGCGCCGACATAGAGGCCGGGCGAGTAGCCCGCGTCTTTCACAGCCAGGAACCAGGCATTGCAGTAGTCAATCACCGCCTGCGCCGCGCTTTTGATATTGACGTTTTCCAGGTCCATCCAGACGCTGACGCCGTGGGGTATGCCGACGGTCTGGGCGTGGGCCACGGCGTATTGCCCATACGCTTTGCCCAACGCGCCGGTCGGCGACCAGGGGTAGGCGCGCACATGCTGCACCGGCATCAGCCCGAGGCCGTGTTGTCGGATAAGCAGCGCTTCGTCGGCACTCAGATCGCCTTTGTTCGCGTTGTCCTCATGGGAAAGGTAACGCAGGCAAAAGCCGTAATGACGCGAAACAAACTCCAGCACCATCTTTTCATCCAGCACGCTATCGGTATCAAAACCCTGGAGCGGTGGCGGCACGGTGGCCTTGCTGTTGCTCGGGGCTGGGTGGCCGCTCAGGTGCTCTGCAGCCCCCAGGCAGCGAACGCCTTTGGTGCGGTCGGCATAGATGCCGTTGCAGCCGGTTTTGATGTCGGTGAGTGTCGAACTGCGATTTTTTGCCTGGTTGAAGTATTGCTGTATGCCGGCCCAGATCGCGGCGGTGCCGCCCTTCAGTTGGCCGCCGGTACACGCATCCAGGCTCAAGGGCGCGCTGCGGAGTGCGCCGCTCAATGTCGAAAACGTGGCGGCCTGGATGGCCGCCAATTGGTCGAGAGTGCCTGGCAGGCTGCAGTTGAAGTGAGCGCACCAGGACGATCCGTCACTCATTCGCGCAATCATTCCCACGCCAATCGAGCAGTTATCGGTGCCGATGGAATGCCCGTAAGGGACTTGACTCAGCGCCCCCTGGACGACGCGTTGGTTCACGGCAATAGCAGGCATGTGCGTTCCTTGTACGGGGGATCGGGACTGAACCCCTGGAGCAGGTTGCGCGCCAGCCAGCCGGACTGGCGGCGCCCTGGCCGTTTATGCCGGCACTCCTACCACCAGGCTGGTATAGCCCATCTTTGTCAGCCGCTGGGGCAAGTCTGCAAGCAGCAGTCCCAATTGCACGACGCCGATGTTGGAGTCGTAAGCGGTATACGTTAAGGGCACATCCGCTCCGGGAGTGGTTGAGGGAGTAATCAGAAAGCCCAGCACGTGCACATTGTTGCCGGCCCAAATCTTGGTTCCTGCTGGATACGTTGGTAGTGCTGTAACGAAGGCGGCAGGCAGGACGACGCTGGCGTTGGCAATAGACAGCTGCGCTTCCTTCGTTTGACTGTCCAGGCCCAGCAGTGTGATCAGTTGCCCGGCCGCTGTGATCTTGACGGCGTCGACCAGGTTCGAGAGGCCGTAAACCTGCGGGCTGTTTGGATCGTTGAGCCAGTAAGTGGTCAGCAATGAGCAGAATTGGTTGACGTAAAACCAGTTGGAGCCGGGGGGCTGCGTCTGAATGAGGTACTCCACCGCGTCGGGGTCCGTGGCATCCAATGTGGCCATGTCGACGAAGAGCGTGGGATTTGGCGTGGTAATGGCGCCGATGCTGATGTGATTAGTCATGTTTTTTCCTTATTGAGCGGGACGGTAGCGATCAATGCATGGCGGGGAAATCCCGCTTTTGGCGCCTGGGTGCCAGTGATGGTGTTCATCCAGATAAAAACTCAGCGCGTAGACGTCAGCGGGAAAATGGACCCTCAGCGTCGGGTGGTGGCGACTGTGGTCGACCACGCTGGCGGCGCCGACATGGTTGGCGGCCGCTATGCAGTAAGCGGGGGTGAAGTCGTATTGCCGGGACGTCATTGCAGTGCTCACCAAAGTACCGGCACCGTCCATGCAGGTTCCGATCAGGTAGGTGTGGTCGGGCACGTTGTCCTCGACCGCGATGGTCCACGGACCCGGCGCCACCGCGCGGGTGCACGACTCAAAACTGGGCGCGTTGTTGTCCAGATTGAACAGCACGCCATGGTCCGCCCCCAGGTCGACGACGCACTGACCGCTGGCGGTAAAGGGCATGGGCGACGGGTGCTGGGAATGGGTCGACCAGATGAAACTGGGCTCGGCGTGCCACATCAGCAGCGCATGGGAACCGGCCGGCACCAGGCTGGGGCTGGCGATCCATACCAGGGAGGCGATGCGCTCGTCCTTCGTGACGGCAGCCTGGTAGATGAAGAAGGTCCAGTCGCGGTCGGAGGCGTTTGCCAGGCGCAGGCTATAGATCGGTGCCTTCATGGCTGGCTCTGCCTGAACTGATTGGGCGACGGTTCACCGGTACTGAGCGTCCACTCGTTTTGCGCATCCAGGACCGCCGTCATGGTGCAAACCTGATCAGGAAAGCGTATGCGCGCCGGCAGGTTGAACTGGGCTGGATGCAGGGGCGCATTGGGTTTGAGGTCATAGGCACCGAAGCTGATCCAGTAGGCCAGCTGCGCCTTGCGCGTCGGCGCAAATACAGTGGTGATATTCGGGCCGGCGTTCACGCTGAGTGTGGCGCCGCCGTGCATACCCAGGCCTGCGCCTGGAGCCAGGGTGGCGATCAAGCTGCGGTCGCCCTGGATGATCAACTGGCCACTGGGCGCGGGTTCGGGACGCTCGCGAAATTCGTAACCAAAGTGCGTTTGGGCAAGTATTACAGCACTTCCCATCTCGGGCTCGGCGCTGGCGAATTGGCAACTGCTGGTGGCCTCGCTGTCATCGAGCCAGACAAAATCGTAGTCCAGACACCACTCAAAACAGACCACCACCCCCGGATTGACCCCGGCGACGCGCCACGCATGCTGGCGCACGCCCTGCTGATTACAGGCGGCGTTGGCAAGGTCGTGATACAGGCACGCTTGGCCACTGCGTAGTGATTGATTGACAAACCACAGCGTGTAGTGGGGGTTGCTGGGCATAGTGTCTTTTCCAAAGCTGAGGGCGTAAACCGATCACGGGCAAGGCTGGCGCTAAGGCCAGACCCGCCCGCCACCGGCGACGGCAGCGCCAGGGCTACCCGAACGCCGCCGCAATGCCGCTTAGGCGCTCACCCAGCGGTTGTCCGTACCCAGGGCGTAGGACAGCGCATAAATGTTGTCAGGGAAAATCACTTGTTGGGTCGGATTCACCGTAGTGACATCGAGAACGGTACCGACTTTGACTTCGAAACCGGCAGCGATGTAGTAGGTCGGCGTCGGGGTGAAATGGTGAGTCAGGTTCGGGCCCGCCTCCATGACGAATGCAGCAGAACCGCCGACGCTCATGCCCACCGTGAATTTCTTGTTGGGCACTGAGTTGTCAGCGGTGATCACCAGCGAACCGGAGGGGCTGCCTTTGGCCGGAGTGCTGAAAGACGGCGTGTTGGCGCTGTTGGAAAACTTGATCGTGTTGCTGTCGACCAGGTTGGCGTCTACGCAATCCGAAGCGTTGAAGGTTACGCCCGGCGTCACCTCACCGACCGCGCCCCATACGAAGCCGTAGTCGATCGTCCACTCGAAAGTGATTTGAGTGCCTTTAGCGATAGTGAAGGGGCTGGCGAACCAAGCCAGCGAGAAGATGTTGCTGGCGGACTGATTCGGTACCGTCTGGTAGACGTAAAAAGTCCAAGGGTTCACGGAGTTGTTTTTCAGGGTCAGACGGTAGGGGGTAGGGGTAGCCATGTTGATCATTCTCCACGTATGCCATTGAGGGTACGGCCGCTGGTCGCGGTGAGGGTCCGTGGGAGGAGTATTGGCAGGTTGAGGGGGTGGGGGTATTACAGGACATTACATTGCATTACAGGGAGCGTGCGGCCGTGACCAAGTGATGAAGGTTCTGGCTATCCGTTTTGGCGGTGAGGGTTTCCAGCAGCTCAGTGCCGATACGGATGCGACTGCGGCTGCGGGCTGTTTCGTGGGGTAGATGTACGGATCGCCAAATCCGATCGCCGATGTGCGGCGACGAGGCGGACGTTAGGGTGATGATTGGGGCTGTGCAACCGGCCTGATGATTACGACCGTCAGTCACCTCACCTCATGTCGCCCACTCATAGGTAATGACGATGTATATACTTCGTCCATACAAAATTGGAGGGACTTGTACATGTCCAAATTAGCCGTCTTCACACTGAAACTCGAATCGGAGTTGCGCGACCAATTCATGGCGGAATGCGAAGCCTCTCATCGCCCGGCATCGCAAATCGTGCGCGAAATGATGCGTAAGTTCGTACAGGCGCAACAGGAATCCAGAGAATATGACGAATTCTTACAGCGCAAAGTCGATGCCTCGCGCGCATCCATACTAGCGGGCCGAGAGATTTCCAATGAAGCTTTGGAAGCTGAATTCGCGGCAAGGCGCGCTCAAGTAGATAACCAGGAATGAGGGTCGCCTGGACACCCGAAGCAGCGCAGGACCGTCGAGATATCTGGGATTTCCTATTCGATAAAAACCCACAGGCCGCTGCCGATATGGACCGGCGTTTCAGTATTGCAGCGGCTGGCTTGGCCCACAATCCGGAAATTGGCCCCTTGGGTCGGATCTCGGGCACACGCGAAGTCATTCCGCACCCGAGCTACCGCCTGGTTTATCAACTTGAGCCAAGCGTGGCGAGAATCGTAGCTCTGGTGCATACCGCTCGCCAGTGGCCTCCCGAAAGTGACACGCCTGATTGATGCCTTAAGCGCACGGGAGCTGAATGCTCCCTGGTCCGCAGTGACGGCGTGAGGAACCGCCAGCCGATCAGCATTTTTACGCCACCGCCAGACACTCCAGACCTTCACGCCTTCGTCTAGCGGCAGCCTTCAGGCTGCGGCGCCGGCACATTGCACAACACAAACAGCCGCGCCCTGGCACCACCGCCGTCCTGGCGACTCAGTTCGCGCCAGCCGTTCGGCAGCGGCGCGAATTCATCCGGCGCTTCGTTGCTGCTGATCAACCATACCCGCCGCGTTTGGACAGGCAGTGCTGACAGGCGATCCAGGTAGATGCGTCCGCCGTCCTGGTCCACCAGCGTACCGAAGCCATAGGCATTCGGTCGCGTCGAGGTGCCGTCGGGTTTGGGCGGTGTGTAAAGCTGCAACTGCGCGTCGGTCTGGTCGTAATACACGTAGCTGAGGTACCACATCATGTCGCTGAGGACGATGCGGTCGTCCTCCTGGTAATTGCGATTGACGAACTCCACCGGCACGTTGAATTGATCCTGCTCATCCACCTCGAAGTTGTTCTTCAGGCCCAGCAGTTCCATGCCCACAAACAGCACCAACAGCGCTGCGCCCAACCATGACAGGCGTGACGGCAAGCGGTCGATGGCCATCGCCAGGACGATCGGCAAACCCAGGGCGTACACCGTGAGATAGCGCTCGATAAAGACCGGCGAGATAAACGACACGCCGTACACCAACAGCAACGGCAGCAAGAAAAACAACGCAGGCAAACGAGCCCCGGGGTTGCGCCATGCCGTCACCCAGACCACCGCGATCAACAACAGCGGGAAGGTCCAGAACAGCGGCGCCCAGAAATCAACGCCTTCATCCTGCAGCACGAACTGCCAGATCATCGAGGGCAGGGACAGCAGGTTGACCGGCTCTTCCCAACCAATGTCCCCGCCTACCTTGAGCTGTTCGACGTGCTGCACCAGGTCCAGAAGGTTCGGCAGCCAGGGCAGGTACAACACCACAATCGTGGCGTTGGCCACCCACCATGCCGGGCGCGTGATCAGACGCGGGCCTGGCGAGTGCAGCCCGAGGTACGCCCAGTGCACCAGCACACACAGCGCGGTGAAATAATGGGTATAGAAACCGGCGCTCATCAACAGCACATAAGCGGCCAGGTAGCGTGTGCGCTCGGGTTGGCGCAGCCAGTAGACCAACGCCAGCGTCGCCCCCAACAGCCATACGCCGAGCAGCGAATACATGCGCACTTCCTGGCTGTAGCGCACCGCCGTCGGCAGCAGCGCCAGCAGGATGCCGGCCAGCAGCGCGGCGCGACGGGTGGACAGCTGCCGCGTCAGCCAGATCCCCAGGCCCACCACGACGGCACCGGGGATGGCGCTCATGCTCCTGATCGACCAGATGCTGTCGCCAAACACTTCGATCCAGCCGCGCAGCAGCACAAAATACAGCGGCGGATGCACATCGTGGGCGGCGTGAAACCACAGGTCGGCCAGCGCATATTCGCTGAGCAAGAGGCTCGAGCCTTCGTCACCCCAGATCGCCGCCGACGTCAGGTGGTAGAACCGCAGGACCATGGCCAGCGCCAGGATCGGCACCCACCAGAGGCGGCTGAGCCACCCGGCGCCGTCCCGGGTCAGGCGATTGAATGCAGGCAAGACCCGGACTTTTTCATTTTGCTCTACCACCGACCGACGCATATCGACTCCGTTACGACTGCCCTCTACAGGACAAACCCTGCGCATGCGCAAACACCGCCACTTTAGGCCAAAAGCGGTGGGCCCGTTGCTGGAATCAGACAAATCAACAATTTGCGTAGGCCTTCACCGAAGCACTCGTAGGATCAGGCTATGATTGCCCTCCTCCACGGACTCAGGATCAAGGAAACGTTATGCGCATCGGTTTGCTGTCACCTCTGGCTCTGGCCCTGCTGGCCATTATTCCCCTGGCGGCCCAAGCCAGTTCCGACGACTCGTGCTACCCCGATTGGCGGGTCTCGCGTGATAGTCTCGAACCGTGCAGCAACCAGCCTTTCCTCAGCCCGGGCAACGATAGCCGGGTCAACCTGCGCCTGTTGCTGGCCGATAAAAAAGCCGCGCCGCTGACGCCCAATGCCTTGGGCGAAGAGGATTTGGCCCAAGGGTTCGGCCCGGTGCCGTTTCCGGTGTATCGCCTGATGCCGATTCCAGCCGCGAGCGATGAGCCCGATAACCACGCGGACGATTCACGCACTGCCGAGCTCGACACCCTGCTCCAGCCGCTGGGCATCAAGCGCGAGGAATACAAGACCGCCGGCGAAGCCTTCCTCAATGGTGAAGGCAGCCGCTGCCGCAGCAACAATGACGACAGCGCCACGGCGTATATCAGCCAAGTGATCAAGGCCGATATGCCGCCGGCTGAGCGCGACGTATTGGTCAAGGCCCGTTTGCAACTGCTGACAACCTGCGACTGGGACGGCCAGGTGGTGGACGCACAGTTGACGCCCTCGGCCAAGACCCACCTGTTTCGCACTTATTTGCAGGCCGCCGCTGACTTCTACAGTGGCCGCTTCGGTGACGCCGAGCGCGGTTTCGCCGCCGCCGCGACCAGCGATGCGCCCTGGCTGAAGGAAACGGCGCTGTACATGACCGCGCGCACCTCGTTGAACCAGGCCCAGGCCCAAGCGTTCGACGAATACGGCATGCCGCAGCGCGAGCAGGTGGACAAGCCCGCGTTGAACGACGCCGAACAAGGCTTTCTCGCTTACCTGAAAACGTATCCACAAGGCGATTACGTGGCCTCCGCCCGTGGCCTGCTGCGCCGGGTGCACTGGCTGGCGAACGACGATGCCAGGCTTGCCGAAGACTTCACCTGGCAACTGACCGAGGCCACCGACGCCCAGCGCAATGTGAGCGTGGACGAATTGGTCGAAGAAGCCGACCTCAAGTTACTGATGGCCGGCAACACATCGACGAACAGCCCGATGCTGCAGGTGGTCAGCGACCTGATGGCGATGCGTGCCCACACACCGCCCCTGTTGAGCCGCGCAGACCTCGACAAGCAAAAGAGCACCTTTGCCAACGAGCCGGCATTGTTCGACTACCTGCAAGCGGCGTATGCCCTGTATGTCGAGCATCAACCCGACACTGCCCTCAAGCATCTGCCGGCGGAAGTGCCGTCAACCCTGGACTATTTCGCCTTCAGCCAGCAAACCCTGCGCGCCCTGGCCCTGGAAGCCAAACAAGACTGGGCAGGCGCGCAAGCCCTGTGGCTGCAACTGCTGCCGCTGGCCAGGCAACCGCTGCAACGCGACCAGTTGGAGCTGGCCCTGGCGATGAACTACGAGCGCAGCGGCCAACTGGCCAAGGTATTCGCCGCCGACTCGCCGATCAGCGCCAAACAGGTGCGCTACATCCTGCTGCGCAACGTCGCCGGCCCCGACCTGCTGCGCCAGCAGATCGCCAATGCCAGCGACCCGACCGAACGCCAGAGCGCACAATTCGTGCTGCTCTACAAAGACCTGCTGCACCGCCAGTTCGCGACCTTTGCCGACGACCTCAAGCAAGCCTCGTTGTCCGAAGACAAGCTCGGCACCAGCCTGGGCTACACCTACACCAGCGGCCAGACCTTGAAACTGTTCCAGTGGAACGGTGACAAGGCCGAATCCGGCTACGCCTGCCCAGCCATCGCGCAAACCGCCGCTACCTTGCAGGAGGATGCAAAAAACCCCCACGCCCTGAACTGTTTCGGTGAGTTCATCCTGCGCAATAGCCTGGACGGCATGCCCCTGGAACAACCCCGCGCCGCCGGCAGCCTGGGCAGCACCGCCTCGGACTTCAAGGGTGAGACCTTCTCGCGCCTGGACGGCTACAAGCAGGTGATCGCCAACGCCAAGGCACCGAAAACCGACAAGGCCTACGCACTGTTTCGCGCCATCAACTGCTACGCGCCGGCCGGCTACAACAGTTGCGGCGGTGAAGACGTGGCGCCGGCCGTGCGCAAAGGCTGGTTCCGCCAGCTCAAGAGCGGTTACGCCGACACGCAGTGGGGCAAATCGCTGCAGTACTACTGGTGAAGTCGCTGTGGCTGGGCTTGCTGTTGCTGGCGAGCCCGGCCTTCGGCGCCGTCGACGCCCGAGACTACGACGCCTTCTGGTTGTGGAGCGGCGTCACGCCCCAGCCGGTGATCAAGCAGGCCAAAACCCTGTACATCCTCCAGGGCCAGATCAACTCCACGCGCCGCGCACCGCAACGCGGCGTGCAACTGATCGCCCAGGGCATGAGCGTGCCGCGCATCACCCAGGGCACTATCTGGGTGGTCTACCGCGCCCACACGTTGCACTGGCCGGAACCGGTCTACACCCAACTGCTCGGCCAGGTGCAACGCTGGCGTGACGCGGGCAACCCGGTGGTCGGCATCCAGATCGACTTCGACGCCCGCACCCAATACCTGCACGAATACGCCGCCTTCCTGCGCGACCTGCGCCAGCGCCTGCCGGCCGACCTGCGCTTGAGCATCACCGGCTTGATGGACTGGAGCAGCAACGCCGACCCGGCCGCCATCGCCCAACTCAAGGGCGTGGTGGATGAAGTGGTGGTGCAGACCTACCAGGGACGCCACAGCATTCCAGACTACGCAGCCTATTTGCCCCGGATGAACCGGATGGGCGTGCCGTTCAAGGTCGGCCTGATTCAGGGTGGAGAGTGGGAGGCGCCGGGGTATTTGCAGGGGAGTGAGTGGTTTCGGGGGTATGTGGTGTTTTTGCAGAATCGTTGACACGTCGGTTAAATTTATGCAAGAAAGTGTCCTCTGTCCGCGGACAGAGGACACTAACTTTTGGGGCCATATGAAAAGTCAAGACATCGTAGTCCTGTTCAAACTGATCAGCCTCGAACTACGGGCCAAAGGGGAGCGGGTAAAAAAACGGGTGTTTTCTGTGGAGAAAGACGCCGCGGCCCTCGGTATTCAAAGTCTTGCGGCCTATATTGAAAACTTCGAAACCGTTCAACTTTCAACAATGGATGACTGGCGCGGGTGGGATGACGCAGACGAGGATTCTGAAGAACACGCTTCGCAAAACTACTCTGTGAGAGCGCTGTCTTCAGCTTTGGGGCTGAGCAAAACCGAAGTGTCTTCATCCCTGAATCGTTGCAGGGAAATCGGCTTGATTTATACGAGGCACATCGATGGAATCCCGCTGGTAAGAAGCACAGCGCTGCTGGATTTGGTTACGCACAGCATTCGCTATATTTTTCCGGTTAAGCCTGGCGCCATCGTCCGAGGCATTCCAACGGCCTTTGCCGCACCGGTATTGGCAGGCAAAGTGATGAGCGGAGGCGACCTTATTCCCGTCTGGCCAGATGCCTACGGAAAAAGTAAAGGGCAGGCAATTACACCGTTGTACAAAACCGTTCCCGGCGCCGTGAAGAAAGACGAGCTTCTCTATCATTTCCTGGCCCTCGTTGATGCCATCCGCATCGGCGGACCGCGTGAGACCAAAGTCGCCGACGCCATGCTGCGGGAGTGGATACTGTGACGTCCAACCGAACAATGATGCTGCAAATGCTTGAGGAGGTTGCCGAGGCCCTGGGCGAAGAGTTATGTGAGCAAGTTGCCTTTGTCGGTGGATGCACCACTGGAGAGGCGATCTGAGCCATTCGCTCATGGCCAACTCTCCAGCCCGCAAAACACTGCTCAACTGCATGAGCCACCGACGGGCTCATGAGCCTCACATTCAATCCATGCACGTTGCCCAAGACACGACATGGATCATGGCGACAGATGGATTCTGGGCCGAACTCTCAGCCGAAGATCAGTTCAAGGCCGTCGTAGAACGTACCCTTGACGGGTGCGCAACCGAAGACGACGTCACGTTCATGTTATTGCGTACGTAAAAAAGCTATTACCAAACGTAGGTTACGCTCGACACCACCTTTGGCCATTCGTCGTAGCAGCAATCCAAATTACTGGAGCACAGCGAAACGCAGGTCTTGTGGGTACGCCCGATTTCCTCCGATCACTGAACAGACTGCAACGGATACACCGACTCCCACCCTCCTCCCAACGCCTTGTACAAGCCGACCATGGCCAACGACACGCCCGTGGAGCTTTCCACCCACTGTTCCTGGGTCGCCAGCAGCGCGCTTTGCACGGTGAGCACATTGACGAAATCCGCGACCCCTTCGACGTACTGCTGTTGCGCGGTAGTGAGCGCGATCTGGTTCTGGCGCACGGCTTCGGCGAGGCTGTCGCGGCGCAGTTGGCTGGCGTTGTAGCGGGTCAGTTGGTCGTCGATCTCATGCCAGGCGCGCAGCACGGTTTGCTGGTAGGCCAGCGCCGCTTCCTGTTGCTGGGCTTCACGTAAATCGACCATGCCTTGCAGGCGCCCGCCGTTGAACAGCGGCAGGCTCAATTGCGGGCCGAAGGCGAAGGCGCGTGAGCCCCAGGAGCCGAAGTCCGAGAGTTGCAGGGCCTGGGAGCCGAGGCTGCCCGACAGGGTGATGCGCGGGTAAAAATCACCCTTGGCCACGCCGATGCTGGCAGTGGCGGCGTGCAAACGGGCTTCGGCCTGGCGGATGTCCGGGCGGCGCTCGGCCAGTTCCGACGGCAGGCCGATGGCGACCCGGCGCTGGGTCTGCGGCACGGCCGCGTCCTTGGACAGTTTCGCGTGCAGGGCTTGCGGCGGCTCGCCCATCAGCAGGCTCAGGGCGTTGATCAACTGATCCTGGCGCTGCTGCAGATCGGGCAGGCGTGCTTCGATGGCGGCGACCTGGGCGGCGGCTTCGGCCACGTCCAGGTCGGTCGCCACACCGTCGGCCAGACGCAGTTGCGAGAGCTTGAGGCTGTGGCGGGCGACGTCGAGGTTTTGCTCGGTGACGGCGCGGGTGTTCTGGACGCCGCGCAGTTGGATGTAGTCCTGCGCGGTCTCGGCCAGCACCGACAGCAACACGGCGCGGCGGTCGTTTTCGGCAACGTCCAGGGTGGCGTCGGCGGCTTCGGTCTCGCGCTTGACCCGGCCCCAGAAGTCCAGCTCCCAGGCAGCGGAAAAGCCCATGTCCCACTGGCTGAAGGCCGAGCGGCCGTTCTCGCCGGAAGGGTCGTTCAAGCCTTTAGCGCTGTTGCGCTTGCGCTGGTAACCGCCGCCCGCATCGACGTTGGGGTAGCGTTCGGCGGTGGTCACCTGGCGCACCGCGCGGCTTTGTTGCAGGCGGCTGCTGGCCAGCTTCAGGTCGAGGTTATCGCTGAGGGCGCGGCGTGTCAGCGCTGACAACTGCTCGTCGTGGAACACGTCCCACCAGCGCTCCTGCAACGGGTCGCTGCTGGCACGACTGGCTGCCTGACGCCCCTGGGGCTCACTCCATTGGGCCACCTGCGGGCCTTGCGGCCGTTGGAAATCCGGGCCGACGGTGCAGGCACTCAGGCTGATGAGGCTCAAGGTGAGCCAGGCGAACTGTCTCATTGCTGGGCCACCTCAGGGTGGGGCGCGACCGCCTGTGTGTCGACACTGGCCTCCACCGACATACCGACGCGCAAGCGCTCGGTCAGCGGCTGATTGGGCTCCAGCACGATCTTCACCGGAATACGCTGCACCACCTTGGTGAAGTTGCCGGTGGCGTTGTCCGGCTTGACCGAAGCGAAGGTCACCCCGGTGGCCGGCGCCAGGCTTTCAAGGTGACCGTTGAGCAACTCGCCGTCGAGGCTGTCGACGCGCACTTGCACGGTTTGGCCGGCATGCATGTGGGACAGTTGCGTCTCCTGGAAATTGGCCACGACATAGGCCTCGGCCAGCGGCACGACCGCGAGGATCTTGCTGCCCGGGGTCACATAGGCGCCGACCCGTACCGCCCGCTCACCGACCATGCCGTCCACCGGCGCGACGATACGTGTGTAGGACAGCTGATAACTGGCCATTTCCAGTGCGGCCTGAGCGCGCTTGAGCCCGCCTTCGGCGGCGTCACGCTGGGCCGTGAGGATTTCCACTTGCTTGCGTTCGGCGGCCAGCACTGCCGTGGACTTGGCCAGGCGCGCGGTGGCCTGGTCGATGCGGGTCTTGGCTTGCTGGGCGTTCTGCACGGTGCCCGCACCGACGCCGGCGAGGTGGTTGTAGCGATTCAGTTCGTGTTCGGCAAAGGCCACTTCGGCACGGTCCGCCGCCACGGTCGCCTGGGCCTGGGCGATCACCGAGCTCTGGCGCTCCAGCGTCGCGCTGGCGTTTTTCAGTTGGGCCTGGGCGACCAGGGTGTCGGCGTCGGCGGCCTGGGCGGCGGCGCGAAAGTCGCGGTCGTCGATCAACGCCAACAGCTGGCCGGCCTTGACGCGCTGGTTGTCTTGCACCAGCACTTCCTTGATGAACCCGGCCACGCGAGGGGCGACCAGGGTGAAATCGGCGGCGACGAAGGCGTCGTTGGTGGCCTGGCGCCGGTTGCCCAGGAGGCCTGGCGCAACCAGGTACACCAGCACGCCGACGGCAAACACAGCGATAACGGAGACGGCGATTTTGTCTTTGCGTTTCATGAGAAATCCTTGGGGTCAGGTCGGTGCGCGAGGCGGAAAAATCCGCGTGGGCATCCAGAAAATCAGCAGGATCAGCGCCACCGCGACACCGGCCATGACGACATACAGATCCGAAGAGGTGAGCACCACGACTTGCGCGTGCAGGCGCTGCGCCAGGCCCGGCGCGTCGCCGTCGGCCAGGGGCGAATTGCCCAGGCGGTCCACCAGCATGGTCGAGTGAAAATGCCCGCGCTGGGTGGTCAGCGTATCCAGCACAGCGGTGGCGATCACGGCGGACAGGCCCTTGACGGTGTTGAACCAGGCCGAGGCGAACGGCCCTTCGATGGGCTGGATACTGCCGGTGGACAGCATCAGCAGCGGCAGCACAGCCATCGGTTGGCCGAAAATCTGCAGCAGGTACCAGCCATAAAAATCATCGCGAATCCATGCCGACGTCAGGTGCGAACTGCCGATGCAGCCCAGCACCAGCATGCACAGGCCTATCCCCAGCACCCAGCGGCAATCGACCCGGCGCAGGTTGCACAGCGCGGCCACCAGCGGCAGCGCGATCAGTTGCGGCAGCGCCATCAGCAGCATCACCGGCGCGGTTTGCAGGGGGCGGTAACCCTGGACCTGGGCGAGAAAACTCGACGGGATGATGATGACCGAGGTCAACACCATCAACACCCCGGCCAGCACGATCAACGCGAACGACAGGTTGCGCAGGCCGAGCATCTGCAATTTGAAGAACGGCAGCGGCTGCGACCACTCGTTGAGCATGAACAGCACCATCAGCAGCGTGCCGCCACTGAGCAGGAAGGTGATCAGGCCTGACTCGAACCAGTCCAGGCGATTGCCTTGCAACAGGCCGATCACCAGCATGCAGATGGCCGGGAAGCCCAAAAGCAGACCGCGCCAGTTGAACTGCTTGAAGCGCTCCAGGCGCAGCGGATCCTGCGGCAAGCCGTAGGCCACAGCGGCCATCGCCAACAGGCAAGGCCCGACGATCTGCCAGAACGCCCATTGCCAGCCGACGTATTCGGTCCACAGCGCCGCCAGCGGCGTGCCCAGGCTCGGGCCGAAGGTGGCCGTCAGGGCGTAACCGGCCAAGCCGTATAACTTGACGTTGGCCGGCAGGAACCGCAGCGCCACGGTCATCAGCATCGGCGGCAACGCGCCACCGGCCAGGCCTTGCACCGTGCGCAGGAGCAGCAGGCTTTCGTAGTTCGGTGCGAACGGACACAGGATGCCGAGCAGGGTAAACAGGCCGATGGCACACAGGGTGAAACGGCGCAGCGAGAGCGTCACCGCACACCACGGCGCGAACGCCATCGCGGCCACAGAGGTGGCGGTGTAGGCGGCGACCAGCCAGGTGCCTTCGTCAAAACCGATGTACAGCGCGCCACGGATGTCGGCGAGGGCGACCTTGGTGACCATCTCGTTGAGGCCGGACACCAGCACCGCCAACAACACGCCAAGCAGGCCGATGATGATGCGCGAGCCGAACACGGGTGGGCTGGGCGCAGTGGGTTTGGCTGCAGCCTCGAAGGCGGGGGCAGCGAGGGAGGTCATGGACAGGTAACTCGGAATAAAGAAATACCCGAGCAGTTTAATCAGGCTCTAGCATGACAAAAAGTTACTTGTTGTCAGCTTATAAGTGCGTCAGACGCAATCCACCGGATAATGCAGAGCTTTTAATGTGGGAGGGGGCTTGCCCCCGATTGCGGTGTTTCAGTTTCACATCAGGTGACTGTCACACCGCTATCGGGGGCAAGCCCCCTCCCACATTTTTCCCGGCTTGGCTTGGGATTTCAGGTGGGCTGGGCTTCGAGCCAGGTGGCGTGGCAGCTTTCGCGCATGGTTTCGCGCAGCCATTTGTGTGCCGGGTCTTTGTCGAAGCGTGGGTGCCAGGATTGGGCCAATACCAGCGTCGGCAATGAGATTGGCAGCGGGAATGCGCGCAACGGCAGCTTCAGGCGCCTGGCGCTGAGGAGCGCTTCCTTGGGCACCGGCAGCAGCAGGTCGGAGTCGGGCAGCATGAACATCGCACCGTGAAAGCCCGGGGCGATCATTGCCACGCGGCGCTCCAGGCCCTGGGCGTTCAACGCGGTATCGATCGGCCCACGGGCGATGCCGCGCCGCGAGATGCTGATGTGGGAATAGCTGGCAAACCGCGCGGCGGTGATCTCTGCGTCGAACAGCGGATGATCTTCCCGCGCCAAGCCGACGAAGGTGGTCGAGAACAGGTTCTGCACCTTCACTTCGGGGCTCGCCGGCAGGGTATTGCTCACGCGCAAGTCCAATCGCCCTTCGCGCAGCGCTTCGTCGTCGGTGTCGCCTTCGGGCACGAAGCGCAGTTCGCAGAACGGCGCCACGCGCTGCATGGTGTCGAACAAGCGACCGCCATACACGCCGATAAAAAAGTCGTTGGCGCGCACGCTGAAGCGGCGGCGCAGGGTGCTCAAGTCCACTTGATCGGCCGAGCGAAACAGCAACGCCGCCTGCTCCACCACAGTGCGCACCTGGCCTTGCAGCTCCAGCGCCTTGGGGGTCGGTACCAGGCCGCGGCCGGCGCGTACCAGGATCGGATCGCCGACCGCTTCGCGGATACGTGTGAGGGTGCGGCTCATGGCCGCCGGGCTCAGGTTCATCCGCCGCGCCGCGCCCACCACGCTGCCTTCATCGAGCAAGGCGTCGAGGGCGACCAGCAGGTTCATGTCCGGTAGTTGCATGCCAAGCACTCGTGATCGATCGGGAGTGAATTGGGCGCAATCCTAGCAGGCTTTACCGGTTCAGAACGGCGCATCGCCCTGGATGGTGGTACGGAACAATTTGCGCCGCAGGTAACTCGGGCAACCGGCGGCCAGGTGGATCAACGAGCGATTGTCCCAGAACACCAGGTCGTGGGGCTGCCACTGATGGCGGTAGATGTTTTCCGGCAACACACTGTGAGCGTAGAGCTGGGCCAGCAGGTCGCGGCTTTCGTCATCCGGCAGGCCGACGATGCGGGTGGTGAAGCCTTCGCTGACGAACAGCGCCTTGCGGCCGTTTTCAGGGTGGGTACGCACGATGGGGTGCACCACTTCGGCCACCTGGGCGAGCTGTTCCGGGGTCAGGGTCGGGCGCCAGTTACCTTCGAATTTGGTTTCGCTGTAACGCGCGGTGTAGGAATGCGCGGCGCGGCGCCCCTCGACGGCGTTGCGCAGGTGCTCGGGCAGTTGCTCCCAGGCCTTGTGCATGTCGGCAAACAGGGTGTCGCCGCCTTCGGACGGCAGTTCCTGGGCATGCAGCATCGAGCCCAGGCTGGGCAGTTCCTTGTACGACAGGTCCGAGTGCCAGAACTTGCCCGCATCGCCCAGGCCGATGGATTGGCCGTTTTCGATGATGTTGGAGACGATCAGGATTTCCGGGTGGTTGGCCAGCAGGAACTGTTTGAGCACGTGGATCTGCAGCACGCCAAAGCGCCGACTGAAAGCGATCTGTTGTTCAGGGGTGATGCGTTGGTCGCGGAACACGATGACGTGGTGGTCCAGGTGCGCGCGGTGGATGCGGGCGAAGTCCTGGTCGTTGACGGGTTGGGACAGATCCAGGCCGACGATTTCGGCGCCGACACTGCCGGGGAAGGGGCGGATGTCGAAGGTTTGAAGGGTGGCGGGCATTGGGTTCACTTCCGGCGGACAGGGGAGTGAATTTATAGGCCTGAGAATGGAAGTTTAAAATACTGTTAGGGCATATCCATATGCATTGGTGATGCTGAGGGCCTCATCGGGGGCAAGCCCCCTCCCACACTTGATTTGTGAATACATTCAAAGTGGGAGGGGGCTTGCCCCCGATGAGGCCCGAGCAGCCTATAGAGATTACCGCTCGTGCAACGCCTCCGCCCGCGCCTTGATGATCGGCTTGAGCAGGTAGCTGAGGATGCTTTTCTTGCCGGTGATGATGTCCACCGAGGCGACCATGCCGGGGATGATCAGCAGCGGTTTCTCATCGGTGCCCAGGTGGCTGCGGTCGGTGCGCAGGGTGATCATGTAGTAGGTGGTTTTCTTGTCTTCATCGGTGATGGTGTCGGCGCCGATGCGTTCGAGCTTGGCCTTCAGGCCACCGTAGATGGTGTAGTCATAGGCGGTGAATTTGACCACCGCTTCCTGGCCAGGGTGCAGGAAGGCGATGTCTTGCGGGCGGATCTTGGCTTCCACCAGCAGGGTGTCGTCCAGCGGTACGATTTCGACCATGTCGCTGCCCGGCTGGATGACGCCGCCGACGGTGTTGACCAGCAACTGCTTGACGATACCGCGCACCGGCGAGGTGACCAGGGTACGGCTGACGCGGTCTTCCAGGGCGCGTCCGGTGGATTCGGCCTTGTTCAGTTCGGTGCGCGCTTCGTTGAGCTGGGTCAGGGCTTCGCTGCGGAATTTGCCACGGGTCTCGTCGATCTTGCGCTGCACTTCCTTGATCGCCGATTCCGCGCGCGGGATCGCCAGGGTGGTGGCGTCCAGTTGGCCTCGGGTTTCCATTTCGGCGCGCTTGAGGCGCAGCACTTCCACCGGCGACACCGCGCCCTGGGCCACCAGCGGCTCGGACATGTTGATTTCCTGGCGTTGCAGGGACAACTGGCTGCGGTACTGGCTTTGCTTGGAGGTGAACTCACGCAACTCCTGTTGGCGCTGCACCAATTGCTCCTGCAAACCGCCGACTTCGTCTTTCAACTGCTGGCGGCGGCTTTCATACAGTGAGCGCTCGTTGGCGGCCTGGCTGGGCGCGGCCTTGAGCACATCGTCGGGAATCGTCAGCGGGCGGTCGTCCACCTGCGCACTCAGGCGCTCGACGCGCAGCTGCATGGCCAGGCGCAGCGCTTCGGTCTCCCCGGCGTTGGACACAAACCGCGTGTCGTCCAGACGAATCAAAGGCGCACCGGCCTCGACGATCTGGCCTTCCTTGACGTACAGCTCGGCGACGATACCGCCTTCCAGGTTCTGGATTTTCTGCAGCTTGGACGACGGAATCGCCTTGCCGTCGCCACGGGTCACTTCGTCGATTTCGGAGAAACCCGCCCACACCACCAGGAACACAAAGAACGCGATGATGGCCCAGATGGTCAGGCGGATGACCCGCGGCGCATCTTCGATCAGCGCTTTGTTGACCTCGGGCAGCGGCTGGCCCTGCAGCGAGTCGGAACCTTTGAAGTAGCGCCCGACCGCGCTTTTGATGGAATTAAGCGACACTGATCTGCCCCTTCTTCAACGCTTCCATGACCACGGCTTTCGGGCCGTCCGCGAGGATCTGCCCACGGTCGACCACCAACAGGCGGTCCACCAGGGACAGCAGCGAGGCACGGTGCGTCACCAGGACTACGGTCTTGTTTTGCACCACGGCATGCAGGCGTTGTTTCAAGCGTTCTTCACCGGTGTTGTCCATGGCGCTGGTGGGTTCGTCCAGCAGCAGGATGGGCGGGTTGAGCAGCAATGCACGGGCCAGGGCGACGTTCTGGCGCTGGCCACCGGACAGGTTCTGCCCACGCTCGCCGACCTGCAGTTCATAGCCTTGCGGGTGCAGGCGCGCGAATTCGTGCACACCGGCCAGTTCGGCGGCTTGCAGCACCATCTCGTCTTCGACGTAGCGCGCACCGCTGACCAGGTTGTCACGCAGGGTGCCGGCCAGCAGTTGGATGTCCTGGGCGACGTAGCCGATGTTGTGCCGCAGTTCGCTGACGTCGATCTGGCGCACGTCCACGCCGTCCACCAGCAACGCGCCGGAGTCGGGTTGATACAGGCCGACGATCAGTTTGGCCAGGGAGCTTTTGCCCGAGCCGCTGCGACCGATGATGCCGATCTTTTCCCCTGGCTTGATCACCAGGTTGATGTTTTTCAGCGCCGGATTCTGTTGGTTCGGGTAGGTGAAATTCAGGCCCCGGCACTCGATTGCGCCTTGCAGGGTGCGACGGCTCATGGGGCGCTCTTCGAAATTGCGCTCCTGAGGCAGCTCCATCATCTGGTCCACCGAGGTCATGGTGACCTTGGCCTGCTGGTAGCGCGTGAGCAGGCCCGACAGCGAGGCCAACGGGCTCAAGGCGCGGCCGCTGAGCATGTAGCAGGCAATCAGGCCGCCCATGCTGAGGTTGCCGTCGATGATCTGGTACACGCCGAACACGATCATGATCACGCCGGCCAGTTGCTGGATCAGCAGGGTCATGTTCATCGACAGGCCCGACAGCAATTTCACCCGCAGTTCGAGCCGGCTCAAGGTGCCGATGGTCTGTTCCCAGCCGTACTGGCGTTCGCTCTCGGCATTGTTGACCTTGACCGCATCCAGCCCGGCGAGGGTTTCGATCAGGCTCGACTGGCGTTCGGCGGCCAGGGCCATGGTGCGTTCCATGGTCGCGACCAAAGGTTTTTGCAGGGCGTAGCCGATGCCCAGGGCAATCGGGAACGCCAGCACCGGAATCCACACCAAATGGCCACCGAGCAGGGCGATCACCAGGAAGATCAGCAGCGTGAACGGCAGGTCGATCAGGCTGGTGAGGGTCAGGGAGGCGAGGAAGTCGCGCAGGCTCTGGAACTCATGAATGTTCTGCGCAAAGCTGCCGACGCGCGCCGGGCGGTACTTCATCGACATGCCGACGATGCGCTCGAACAGGGTGGCGGAGATGATCAGGTCGGTTTTTTTACCGGCCAGGTCCAGGCACAGACTGCGCAGGCTCTTGAGCACCAAATCGAACAGATACGCGCCACAGATGCCCACGGCCAGCACCCACAGCGTAGAGGTGGCCTGGTTCGGCACCACGCGGTCGTACACGTTCATCACGAACAGCGGCGCGGCCATGGCGATGATGTTGATCAGGAAGCTGGCGGCGATGGCATCGGTATACAGCCAGCGCGAACGCTTGAGCGTGTCACGAAACCAGGAGCGCGCCCGGGGGATCAGCGTGCCGTGGTTAACGTCGAATTTGTGCTGCGGCTGGGCAAAGAAGACTTTGCCGGTGTAGTCGTCGACCAGCAGCGCGCGCTTGATCAGCACTTCACCGCCATCACTTTCGCTGAGCAGCACCCGTGCCTGATCATCGCCTTCCCAGCCGAGCAGCACGGTACTGCGCCCGTCCTTGAGCAGCAGCAGGGCCGGTAACGCGATGGCCGGAATCTGTTCGAGCCTGCGTTGCAGCAGCCGCCCCTGCAGGCCGGCCCGCGCGGCGGCACGCGACAGCAACTCGGCACTCAGGCGCTGCGAAGGCAGCGGCAGGCCGGTGGTGAGCATGGCCGCGCTGGCCGGTTTCTGATGCAGGGCGCAGAGTGCCAACAAGCCGTCGAGTAACGGATCGTCGTGCAGCGTGCGTGGATCATGACTGAGATGAACTCGACTGACTTCGGATTCCACGCGGGGCACTCTCGACTAACAGATGGGGCTATGGGGTGACTCAGTTCATTCCAGGCAGTTGGACTTTGGGCTTCACATCGTTTTGCACGACGGAGGCCATTGGAGCGACGACGCCTTGGCTTTTGAGCAATTCGCCCATGGTCGCCTTGATTCGGTACTGAGTAAATAACTGAATATTCTTGATCTCTTCCAGTCGACGCGAAGCGGTGAACAATTCGTTCTCGCTGTCGAGCAAGTCCAGCAGGGTACGTTGGCCCAGGCTGAACTGTTGCTGGTAGGACGTGCGCACGCGGGTGCTGTGGTCCACGTACTGCTGGGCCACCGGCAGTTGCGCGTTGGCGTTGTTCAAGGCGTTCCAGGCCAGGCCCAGTTCTTCATTGAGCTGGCGCAAGGCGTTGTTGCGGATGTCCAGGGCCTGGTTGGCCTGGTACGACTTCGATTGCAGGTCGGCCTTGTTGCTGCCGCCGGCAAACAGGTTGAAGCGCATGCGCACCATGGCTTCCCAGCCGTTGCTGTGGTTGGCGTCACCGGAGACGTTGTTGTCGGCGTTGGTGCCCAGCTCAGCGTCAAAGCGTGGATAGAAGCTGGATTTGGCGGCCGCGTATTGCTTCTCGGCGGCGGAGATGTCCGACTCGGCCGAGCGCAGCACCGGGCTGTTGTCGAGCATCTGGCGCCGCGCTTCATTCAGGTCGGCCGGGAGCATGGCCATGAACGGCGCCGGGCGCTCGAGCTGGTCGGGCATCTCGCCAACGGCGCTGAGGTAGTTGGTTTGCGCATCCGCCAGGTTGGTCTGCTCGGTGATCAGGTTGTTGCGGGCCTGGGCCAGACGCGCTTCGGCCTGGTCCTGATCGGCGCCGTTACCGACGCCGCGCTGGGTGCGCAACTTGATCTGATCGTAAATGCGTTCGTGGTTGCGCAGGTTTTCTTCGGCCAGGCGCACGAACTCGCGGCGGGTCAGCACTTCCAGGTAGACCTGGGCAACGGTCAACGCGGTGCGCTCGGACGTACCGAGCAACGAATAGGCACGGGAGTTGACGTTGGCCTGTTGACGCCCGACTTCGCTGGAGGTGGCGAACCCGTCAAAGATCATTTGCTGCAGGCGCAGGCTGGATTCACCGCGATTGAGGGTGTCCCAGTGGTTGCCGCCCGTACCATTGGCGGCGCGGGTGGAAGCGTTGTCGGTGCCCGCACGGCCATAGCCGGCATTCAAATCGACACGCGGCAGATACCCACCCTGCGCCGCACGCAATTGGTAATCGGCGGCGATGCGGCTGTTTATACCCGCTTGAATTTCAGGATGCACATCCATTGCCTGCTGCATGGCTTGAGGCAGCGTCTGGGCTTGTACAAAGCTGGCGGCGAGAACGAACGGTATTGCCTTGAACAGGTGCAGACGCATTAAAAATTCCCCAGGACTTCTTGTCTCAAATCACAGCGATTGGCGCCGCCGCGTCGGATAATGGCTAGCGTAATGACCGTACGTCGGAAAGTTCAAAAAGCGGAACTGCTTCACACATGTAGGACGGTTCGCCGCATAAATATCAATGTGACATTACGGGGGCGATTGTTTAGGATGGCGACCATAAGGTCAATAGTTTGGCATAAACTAGATAGCTAAAAATTCTAGCCAATAATTTGACGTCAGTAACTGTTCAGACTACGCCCCCTCCAGTTTGGCCCTCCCTCTTGAGCGGCCACATGGAATCATCAGAAACGGATCGCCGGAGAAATATTTAATGAGCAATGTTGTTGCCATCGTCAAAAGCATTGTTGGTCAAGTGTTCGTTATTTCTCCGGAAGGGACACGCCGTGTTCTGGTTGAGGGTGATCGCCTGTTTGCGGGCGACCAGATTGATACGGGCCTGTCGGGCGCAGTGAGCCTGGAACTGGCTGACGGACGCACGCTGGACCTGGGTCGCGACACCCAGTGGAGCGCCGACATGCCGGACTCCACCGCCGACCTGGCCGCCGCCACCGAACAGGCCGCGCCGTCG
>NZ_CVTN01000070.1:4233-6336 GCF_900004915.1 Pseudomonas sp. 31 R 17 | reverse complement strand
CCGCTGGATTGGTTCACACCGATGGTGATGGTTTTGCCGTTATCCAGGGTGACGGTCAACGGGTTGGTGATGTTGGTCACCAGCGCGCCGTTTTTATCCACAAGGCTGGCGGTGTAAACGATATTGCCGCCTTCGCCGACGGTAGTTGTGGCGCTCAGAACTACATCGACTTTGTCGATGGTGTCGTTGATTGCAGTGGTTGCGCCGTTGCCAGCAACTTCCAACTTCTCAAAGTTGCCGCCCGTTGCGTCGGTAATCTTGACCGTTTGAGTGCTCTTATCGATGAACACGTCATCGCTTGGCGCAGGGATGGTCACAGTGCCGACGGTATCGCCTGCCTTGATGATAATCGACGAACCGTTATCCAGTTTCAGAGTGACGTCGCTGCCCGCTTTATTGGAAAGCGTGGCCGTGTAAGTGATCTGGCCACCTTCGTTGACGGCGGTTGGCGCGGTCAGCGTAACGGTAGTGGTATCAGCGGTGCTTGGGGTATCGGTGACAGTGGTGTTAACCGCTGTGGTACCTGGCACCAGGTTCTCAAAGTGCTCGCCACCGGTGACAGTCTTGATTGCAGTGGTGACGGTCTGATCGCCCTTGTACACATCATCCGGCGCAACAACCGAAACAGATCCGCTCGACTGATTTACGCCAATGGTGATGCTCTGGCCGTTATCGAGTGTGACGGTCAACGGGTTGGTGATGTTGGTCACTGGCGCGCCGTTTTTATCCACAAGGCTGGCGGAGTAGACGATATTGCCGCCTTCACCGACGGTAGTGGTGGCGGTCAGAACTACATCAACCTTGTCGATGGTGTCATTGATCGTGGTGGTCGCACCGTTGCCCGCAACTTCCAATTTCTCAAAGTTGCCGCCAGAAGCGTCGGTGATTTTGACGATCTGAGTGCTCTTGTCGATAAACACGTCATCGCTTGGAGCAGGCACGGTCACGGTGCCGACAGTGTCGCCGGCTTTGATCGTGATGCTCGAACCGTTATCCAACTTCAGCGTGACGTCACTGCCTGCTTTGTTGGAGAGCGTAGCGGTGTACGTGATCTGGCCACCTTCGTTAACAGCATTTGGTGCGGTCAGCGTGACAGTCGTAGTGTTGTCAGTACCAGGGGTATCAGTAACGGTTGTAGTGACTTTGTTGGTACCTGGAACGAGGTTCTCGAAGTGCTCGCCGCCGGTCACACCTTTGATAGCGGTGGTGACGGTTTGATCGCCCTTGTACACATCATCCGGCGCAACAACCGAAACGCTGGCGCTCGATTGGTTCACACCGATGGTGATGCTCTGGCCGTTATCCAAGGTGACGGTTAACGGATTGGTGATGTTAGTCACCGGCACGCCGTTCTTATCCACAAGGCTGGCGGTGTAAACGATGTTGCCGCCTTCGCCAACAGTAGTGGTGGCGCTCAGAACCACGTCGACTTTATCGATGGTGTCGTTGATCGTTGTCGTTGCGCCGTTGCCTGCAACTTCCAGTTTTTCGAAGTTGCCGCCAGTGGTTTCGGTGATCTGAACGGTCTTAGTGCTTTTGTCGATAAACACGTCATCGCTTGGAGCAGGCACGGTGACCGAACCGACGGTATCGCCGGCTTTGATCGTGATGCTCGAGCCATTATCCAACTTCAGATTGACGTCACTGCCCGCTTTATTGGAAAGCGTCGCTGTGTACGTGATCTGACCACCTTCGTTTGCCTGGGCCGGAGCTGTCAGGGTGACGGTAGTGGTGTTATCAGTGCCTGGGGTATCAGTAACGGTGGTGTTGACGGGCGTAGTGCCTGGCACCAGATTTTCGAAGTGCTCGCCACCAGTGACAGTCTTGATAGCAGTGGTGACGGTCTGATCGCCTTTGTAGACGTCATCCGGTGCAATAACCGAAACGCTGGCGCTCGATTGGTTCACACCGATGGTGATGCTTTGGCCGTTATCCAGCGTCACGGTCAGCGGGTTGGTGATGTTAGTCACCGGCGCGCCGTTTTTATCCACAAGGCTGGCGGTATAGATGATATTGCCGCCTTCACCAACAGTAGTGGTGGCGCTCAGAACCACGTCGACTTTATCGATGGTGTCGTTGATCGTTGTCGTTGCGCCGTTGCCC
>NZ_CVTN01000070.1:3651-4064 GCF_900004915.1 Pseudomonas sp. 31 R 17 | reverse complement strand
CTTCGTTGACTGCGCTTGGCGCGGTCAGGGTAACGGTGGTGGTGTTGTCGGTGCCCGGAGTATCAGTAACGGTGGTGTTAACTGGCGTGGTGCCTGGCACCAAGTTCTCGAAGTGCTCGCCGCCAGTGACAGTCTTGATAGCAGTGGTGACGGTTTGATCGCCTTTGTAGACATCATCCGGTGCAATAACCGAAACGCTGGCGCTCGATTGATTTACACCGATGGTGATGCTTTGGCCGTTATCCAACGTCACGGTCAACGGATTGGTGATGTTAGTCACCGGCGCACCGTTCTTATCCACAAGGCTGGCGGTGTAAACGATATTGCCGCCTTCACCAACAGTAGTGGTGGCGCTCAGAACCACGTCGACTTTATCGATGGTGTCGTTGATCGTTGTCGTTGCGCCGTTGCCC
>NZ_CVTN01000070.1:2670-3601 GCF_900004915.1 Pseudomonas sp. 31 R 17 | reverse complement strand
GTGCCCGGAGTATCAGTAACGGTGGTGTTAACTGGCGTGGTGCCAGGCACCAAGTTCTCGAAGTGCTCGCCACCAGTGACAGTCTTGATAGCAGTGGTGACGGTCTGATCGCCTTTATAGACGTCATCCGGCGCAATAACCGAAACGCTGGCGCTCGATTGGTTTACACCGATAGTGATGCTCTGTCCGTTATCCAGCGTCACGGTCAGCGGGTTGGTGATGTTAGTCACCGGCGCGCCGTTTTTATCCACAAGGCTGGCGGTGTAGACGATGTTGCCGCCTTCACCGACGGTAGTGGTGGCGGTCAGTACAACGTCGACTTTGTCGATGGTGTCGTTGATCGTGGTAGTCGCACCGCTGCCAGCAACTTCCAGTTTTTCGAAATTGCCGCCCGTTGCGTCTGTGATCTTGACCGTCTGCGTGCTCTTGTCGATGAACACGTCATCGCTTGGCGCAGGGACGGTCACGGTGCCGACGGTATCGCCGGCTTTGATCGTGATGCTTGAGCCGTTATCCAGCTTCAGCGTGACGTCAGTACCGGCCTTATTACTTAAGGTCGCGGTATAGGTGATCTGACCACCCTCGCTCGCTGCAGCCGGCGCGGTCAGCGTAACGGTTGTGGTATCGATGGAATCGGTAATGGTGGTGAGTGCCGGAGTCGTGCTCGGCACCAGGTTTTCAAAGTTGCCGCCGGTAGCTCCGGTAATGGTGGTGCTGACGGTCGAACCGTTGACGTAGACGTCATTGGCCGGGGTATCGACCACGACCGTACCTGTCGACTCACCCGCCTTGATGGTAATCACCGAGCCATTGCTCAAGGTGACGTTCACCGGGGTTTGTGCCGGGTTGGTCAATGTCGCGGTGTAAGTGATCTGACCGCCTTCGGTCACGGTGGAACCGGCCGTCAGGGTGACAGTGGTGGTATCGACCA
>NZ_CVTN01000070.1:2272-2620 GCF_900004915.1 Pseudomonas sp. 31 R 17 | reverse complement strand
CCGTCAGGGTGACAGTGGTGGTATCGACCACATCAGTAATGGTGGTGACCGCAGGCGTGGTGCTCGGCACCAGGTTTTCAAAGTTGCCGCCGGTTGCACCGGTAATGGTGGTGCTGACGGTCGAGCCGTTGACGTAGACGTCATTGGCCGGGGTATCGACTACCACCGTACCTGTCGACTCACCCGCCTTGATGGTAATCATCGAGCCATTGCTCAAGGTGACGTTCACCGGCGTCTGCGCCGGGTTGGTCAAGGTCGCGGTGTAAGTGATCTGACCGCCTTCGGTCACGGTGGAACCGGCCGTCAGGGTGACAGTGGTGGTATCGACCACATCAGTAATGGTGGTGA
>NZ_CVTN01000070.1:1558-2119 GCF_900004915.1 Pseudomonas sp. 31 R 17 | reverse complement strand
CCGTCAGGGTGACAGTGGTGGTATCGACCACATCAGTAATGGTGGTGACCGCAGGCGTAGTGCTCGGCACCAGGTTTTCAAAGTTGCCGCCGGTAGCGCCTGTAATAGTGGTGCTGACGGTCGAGCCATTAACGTAGACGTCATTGGCCGGGGTATCGACAACAACAGTACCCGTCGACTCACCCGCCTTGATGGTAATCACCGAGCCATTGCTCAAGGTAACGCTCACCGGCGTCTGCGCCGGGTTGTTCAATGTCGCGGTGTAAGTGATCTGACCGCCTTCGGTCACGGTGGAACCGGCCGTCAGCGTGACAGTAGTGGTATCGACCACATCAGTAATGGTGGTGACCGCAGGCGTGGTGCTCGGCACCAGGTTTTCAAAGTTGCCGCCGGTTGCGCCGGTAATAGTGGTGCTGACGGTCGAACCATTAACGTAGACGTCATTGGCCGGAGTATCGACTACCACCGTACCCGTCGACTCACCCGCCTTGATGGTAATCACCGAGCCATTGCTCAAGGTGACGCTCACCGGGGTCTGTGCCGGGTTGGTCAATGTCGCGG
>NZ_CVTN01000070.1:0-1508 GCF_900004915.1 Pseudomonas sp. 31 R 17 | reverse complement strand
CCGTCGACTCACCCGCCTTGATGGTAATCACCGAGCCATTGCTCAAGGTGACGCTCACCGGGGTCTGTGCCGGGTTGGTCAATGTCGCGGTGTAGGTGATCTGGCCGCCTTCGGTCACGGTCGAACCGGCCGTCAGCGTGACAGTGGTGGTATCGACCACATCAGTAATGGTGGTGACCGCAGGCGTAGTGCTCGGCACCAGGTTTTCAAAGTTGCCGCCGGTTGCGCCGGTAATAGTGGTGCTGACGGTCGAACCGTTGACGTAGACGTCATTGGCCGGCGTATCGACAACAACAGTACCCGTCGACTCACCCGCCTTGATGGTAATCACCGAGCCATTGCTCAAGGTGACGCTCACCGGGGTTTGTGCCGGGTTGGTCAATGTCGCGGTGTAGGTGATCTGACCACCTTCGGTGACGGTCGAACCGGCCGTCAGCGTGACAGTAGTGGCATCGACCACATCAGTAATGGTGGTAACCGCAGGCGTCGTGCTCGGCACAAGGCTTTCAAAATTGCCACCGGTTGCACCGGTAATGGTGGTGCTGACGGTCGAACCATTAACGTAGACGTCATTGGCCGGAGTATCGACTACCACCGTACCCGTCGACTCACCTGCCTTGATGGTAATCACCGAGCCATTGCTCAAGGTGACGCTCACCGGGGTTTGGGCCGGGTTGTTCAATATCGCGGTGTAGGTGATCTGGCCGCCTTCGGTCACGGTGGAACCGGCCGTCAGCGTGACAGTAGTGGTATCGACTACATCAGTAATGGTGGTAACCGCAGGCGTCGTGCTCGGCACCAGGTTTTCAAAGTTGCCGCCGGTTGCGCCGGTAATAGTGGTGCTGACGGTCGAACCGTTGACGTAGACGTCATTGGCCGGCGTATCGACAACAACAGTACCCGTCGACTCACCCGCCTTGATGGTAATCACCGAGCCATTGCTCAAGGTAACGCTCACCGGCGTCTGCGCGGGGTTGGTCAATGTAGCGGTGTAGGTGATCTGGCCACCTTCAGTCACGTTCGAACCAGCCGTCAAGGTCACGGTGGTGGTGTCGATGGTGTCGGTAATCTGCGTCACGGCCGGGTTAGGGTCGAGGGTCAGTACCAGGTTGTTGCCGCCGGTGATGCCGGTGACGTTGACGCTGATCTGGCTGGCGTCGAGGTACGGGCTGTCGTTAGGCGCCAGGGGCACGTTGACGGTGCCGGTCAGTTGGCCGGACGGGATGGTGATCACCGCGCCGTTGGACAGGGTGATGGTCAGGTCGCTGGTGCCGGCCTGGGTCACGGTGGCGGTATACGTCAGCACGCCCCCGGCTTCGGTGATGCTCGGGGTGGCGCTCAGGCTCAGGGTCGAAGGCTGCAGCGCCAGGTTGCCGTTACCTGCAGAAGCTTGAGCACCATTAAAGGTATTCAGCGTTGCAGTGCCCTGGCCGATAGGGGCGGTGGGAAAGCCGATGGTCGGATCGACACGCCCGGCGGTCGCGTCCAGCACCACGAAGCTGTGGCCG
>NZ_CVTN01000072.1:20479-28399 GCF_900004915.1 Pseudomonas sp. 31 R 17 | reverse complement strand
GTGCTGGTATGGCGCGGCGCAGCGCCTGGCCGAAGTGCTGCGCGAGCAGTGCGCCAAACATCCCGAGCCCCACGCCCTGGCCCACCTGGGCGCGGTGGACAGCGCACTCAATAGTGCGGCCTGCGTGCTGCGCGCCAGCGCCGAGCAGGTCGACCGGGCACCGACCGCCGATGCCCGGCTGCTGGCCCAACAAGTGCGCGCGTGCGTCGAGGAAACTGTCGAGCAGGTGATCCATCATGTCGGGCGCGCCGTGGGTGCCGGGCCTTACTGCAAGGACCCGCACTTCGCTCAATTGATGGCGGACTTGCCGGTGTATGTACGTCAAAGCCATGCCGAACGCGACCTGGCCGCCCTGGGCGAACAGGTGGCGGGCGAGCCGTCAGGGAGGTGGCAGTTATGAAACCCAACCCGATTGTTGGCCAGGGCACGCCGCTGCATTATTGGCAAACGTCGTCGCGCCTGGCTGAACTGCCGCATGTCAGCGTCGAGCAGTTGGTACCGCAGGGGCGACGCGCGGTGATCATCGCCCCGCATCCGGACGATGAAGTGCTCGGCAGCGGCGGTTTGCTGCAGGGCCTGGCTGCCCTGGACCGGCCCATTCAGTTGATCTCGGTCACCGACGGCAGCGCCAGCCATCCGGGCTCCGAACTGTGGCCGGTGCAACGCCTGAGCGTGGTGCGCCCGCAGGAATCGGCGCAGGCCCTGCACCTTCTGGGCCTGCCGCTGCACAGTTTGAAGTGGCTGCGTGCCGGGTTTACCGACAGCAAGGTCGCCGAGCGCGAGGAAGAACTGGCCGCCTTCATCCAGCGCTACCTCAAGCCCGACGACGTGGTGTTCGCCACGTGGCGTGAAGACGGGCATTGCGACCATGAGGCGGTCGGCCGCGCCAGCGCGAAAGCCGCCCAGGCAGTCGGCGCGACTCTGTACGAACTGCCGGTGTGGACCTGGCACTGGGCGACCGCTGAAGATGGCATGGTGCCTTGGGACCGGGCGCGCAAGATTCCTTTGACGCCCGAACAGGTGGCTCGCAAACGCCATGCCATCCACGCCTTCGCCAGCCAGTTGGAGGGCGACCCGCAAGTCGGCCTGCCGCCGGTATTGGCGCCCTATGTGGTGGAACGTTTGCTGCAACCTTTTGAAGTGGTGTTCGTGTGAGCGTGACGACCCCTTATTTCGACCGGATGTTCGAAGGCAACGACGATCCCTGGGCGTTTCGTCAACGCTGGTACGAACAGCGCAAACGCGCATTGACCCTGGCCGTCCTGACCCGGGCGCGCTACACCTCGGTGTTCGAGCCCGCCTGCGCCAATGGCGAGTTGAGCGCAGAGCTGGCCGCGCGTTGTGATCGCCTGCTGTGCTGCGATACGGCGAGCGCTGCGGTGGCGCTGGCGAGCAAGCGGCTGGCGGGGTTTTCCAACGTGCAGATAGAGCAGCGCTGTCTGCCCGAACAATGGCCGTCGGGGCAATTCGAGCTCATCGTATTGAGTGAGTTCTGTTACTACCTGGACGCCGCGGATCTTGAGCGCCTGGCCGAGCGCTGCCTCGCCGCCCTGGCGGAGGGCGGCCAACTGCTGGCCTGCCATTGGCGCCCGCGCATCGAAGGTTGCCCGCAAACCGCCGAACAGGTGCATGCGCTGCTTGAGCAACGACTGGGGCTGCACGCGGTGGTACGCCACCATGAAGACGATTTCCTGCTTGACCTGTGGGGCCGGGATGGCGCCTCGGTGGCACGCCTTGAGGGCCTGCGATGATCGGCATCCTGATTCCGGTGCATAACGAAGAAGCGCTGTTGGGCGAATGTCTGAACGCTGCGTCAATCGCCGCCAGCCATCCGGGGTTGCAGGGTGAAGCGGTGCACATCCTGGTCGTCCTCGACAGTTGCAGCGATGCCAGTGCGGCGATTGCCCAGGCGCACGGGGTGCACAGCCTGCCGGTGCAGGCCCGTAATGTCGGGCATGCCCGCGGTGCGGGGGCGCGGCATCTGCTGAATCAGGGCGCGCGCTGGATCGCCTGTACGGACGCCGACAGCCGCGTTGCCCCGGACTGGCTGGTGGCGCAACTGGCGCTGGGCTGCGACGCGGTCTGCGGCACCGTGACCGTGGACGCCTGGAGCAAAGGCTTCGACGCGGCGGCGCAGATACGCTATCACCAGGCCTACGAAGCCCGCGACGGGCATCGGCATATCCATGGCGCCAACCTGGGCATCAGCGCCAGCGCCTACTTACAGGCCGGTGGCTTCGAACCGCTGGCCTGCCATGAGGATGTGCAATTGGTGCGCAATCTGGAGCGCTGCGGCGCGTCCATCGCCTGGAGCCATTCCCCCCAGGTGATTACCAGCGCACGCCTGGATTGCCGCGCCCAGGGTGGCTTCGGTGATTACTTGAAGGGCCTGCTGCAGGTTTCGTAAAAATACGACGTTGCGCCCGTTCGTCGTTGTCTATGCTCATACCTTCTCGCACGGCGCTCCAGGATCGGAGCGCCGCGCACTCACCGCAGCGCAGCCTGGGGTGAGCACAAGAGCGTCAACCGACAAGGATGTAGCACCCCATGAGAACCGCTTCGTTAAGCGAGGGCCGTCGCGGCCCCGCGCAAATCTGGAACAGCGCGCCACAGTTGGCGCAGATTCCCTTCATCAGTCTGGCCGGCCTCGTACCGCCGAGTGCCCGCGTGGTGGTGATCGCGCCCCACCCGGGCGATGAAGTGCTCATCTGCGGGGGCCTGCTGCAAATGCTCAGCACCCGCAAAAACCCGTTGAAACTGATCTCTATCACCGATGGCAGCGCCAGCCACCCCGGCTCCCGGGTCTGGTCGGCCGGGCGCCTGAGTGTGATTCGTCCCCAGGAGAGCGCCGAAGCGCTGCGCCGCCTGGGTATGCCGCTGCACAGCCTGAAATGGATTCGTGGCGGGTTTTGCGACAACGCCCTGGCCAGCCACGAGCAACAGATGAGCCAATTCATCGCCCGTTACCTGATGCCGGATGACGTGGTGTTCACCACTTGGCGCCATGATGGCAACGATGATCACGAAGCCGTCGGCCGTGCCAGCGCCGACGCATGCAATCGGGTCGGCGCGCGGTTGTATGAGCTGCCGATGTGGGCCTGGCACTGGCCCGCACGCGAAGGCTCGGTGATGCCGTGGCAGCGTGCGCGCAAGGTGTGCCTGGATACCTGGAGCGTGGCGCACAAACTCCACGCCTTGCATGCCTATGCCAGCCAGCTCACGGGCGACCCCGCCATCGGCCTGGCGCCGATGCTCGCCCAGGTGTTGCTGGAGCGCATGCGTGAGCCTTACGAAATCGTCCTCACCTAGCGGGAGGCGGCAAAACGCCACTGCCCCGCGTGTGAAAAATTCGTTAACCGATTCATTCTTGGGGCTTTTTCCTACGGACCCGATCTGCCACACTGATGCGAATAATTATCAACAGATTTATTGTTCGCCACGGACGGCATTCGGGGAGAGTTACGTTCATGTCTGTGCAACACCACGGCGGTAAAGGGTTTTCACCCAGTTTGATAGCAGTGGCTATCTGTCTGACCACCTCTCACGCGGCCTTCGGCGCCGCCACTCAGCCCGCCACTATAGAACTGGGCGCCACAGAGGTTTCCGGCCAACAGCTTGGCGAAACCACCGAGGGCAGCCAGTCGTACACCACAGGCTCCATGAGCACCGCGACCAAGCTGCCGCTGACCCTGCGCGAAACCCCACAGGCCGTCACCGTGATTACCCGTCAGCGCATGGATGACCAGGCGATGACCAGCATCAACGATGTGGTCAATGCCACTCCGGGATTGTTCCTCAACTACTCCAACGGCCCCGGTCGGCAGGCCTACACCGCGCGCGGTTTCAACGTCGACAACCTCATGTACGACGGCATTCCCAGTGGCTATAACGGCGTCAATGTAGGCGCTCAGCCGAACCTGGCGATGTTCGATCGCGTTGAGGTAGTACGCGGCGCTACCGGCCTGGTGACCGGCGCCGGCAACCCAGCGGCGGCCATCAACCTGATTCGCAAGCGGCCCCTGGACGAGCAGAAAGTCACCCTGACCGGCGCCGCCGGCAGCTGGGACGACTACCGTGGCGAGCTTGACGCCTCCAGCCCCCTCAATGACAGCGGCACCTGGCGTGGCCGGGTGGTCACCTCCTACCGCGACGCCAATAGTTTCATCGACAAGGCCGAGCAGGATCACGGTCTGTTCTATGCCGTGACCGAAGCCGACCTGAGCGAGGACACGAGCCTGACCCTCGGCTACTCCAACCAGAAAGACAAGACCAACTACTTCTGGGGCTCGTCGATGATCGGCCTGGATGGGCATCACCTGGACCTGTCGCGTTCCTATAATCCCGGTACCGACTGGGAGAACAAGGACCAGGAGATCAACACCGTATTCGTCGAACTGCGCCAGCAACTGGCCAACGACTGGAAACTGCAGGTCAATGCCAATTACGCCGAACAAGATGCGCTGTTCTCCGGCTCCTACCAGTCGCGCTGGGTCGAGAACACCCTGGGCCGCACGGTGTACCAGGCCGCCATGGATGAAAACCAGGCCGGGCTCGACGCCTTTGTCAACGGCCCGTTCCAGGCATTCGGGCGCACCCATGAGCTGGTGGTGGGCGCCAGCAAGCGCATCTTCGACATGACCACCCACAACTACAGCCCGTACGATCTGAATTGGCCGATCAATGCCGGCAAGCCGAACTTCACCCGCACCACCAACCAGCGTGACGTCACCACACAGGACGGTGTCTACGTCACCACGCGCCTGAGCCTGGCCGACCCGCTCAAGCTGATCCTCGGCGGGCGCCTGGACTGGTACGACTATGACAACCGCGATGGTGACGGCGACTATAAGGTCACCCGCAACCTCACCCGCTACGCAGGCCTGATCTACGAGCTCAATGACCAGCACTCGGTGTATGCCAGCTACAGCGACATCTTCACGCCGCAAAAAGAAAAGAGCACCGGCGCCACTCCGCTCAAGCCCATTGTCGGCAAAAACTATGAAGTGGGCATCAAGGGCGAATACCTGGGCGGCGCGCTGAATGCCAGCGTGGCGCTGTTCCGTGTCGACCAGGAAAACCGTGCCGTGCAGATCGTTGTGCCGGACTGCCCGCAGGCGTCCTGCTATCAAGCCTCGGGGGAGATTCGCAGCCAGGGTATCGACTTCGAATTGCAGGGCGCCTTGACCGAGAACTGGCAGGTCGGCGGTGGCTACACCTACGCGCGCACCCACACCATCAAGGACGCCGCCAACCCGCAGAAGGTCAACAAGCAGTTCGACACCGACACCCCGGAACACCTGTTCAAGGTCACCACCCGCTACAACTTCCAGGGCCCGCTGGAAAAACTTCGCGTGGGCGGCAACGTGTCCTGGCAGAGCCGCATGTACAACGACATCCAGTTGGCGGACGGCAGTACCTATCGGCTCAAGCAAGGCGGCTACGCCGTCACCGACCTGATGGCCGGGTACCGCGTCAACCAGCACCTGGATCTGCAACTCAACGCCAACAATATCTTTGACCGCCACTACTACCAGTCCATCTCCGAGTCCGTCAGCTATGGCGGCGACTCCTACGGCAGCCCGCGCAACATGATGCTGACGGCCAAGTACAGCTTCTGATCGTCATTGCAACCTCGGCTGCCCGCTCGGGCAGCCGTTCTTAAAGTCTCCCTGCGACGTGCCGATAACCGATTGTCGGACCTTGACGCCGCACCCGCCTGGCGCTTTACCGGCCGCGCGCGTGGCACGCCGCGTGCTAGATTCCTGGCCAACCCACATGGAGTAAACGTGAATGCCCCTCCGCACACGCTTTCTGGAGCACTACCGCAAGGCCGACCGCATCATGCTGGCGCTGATCTGGCTGATGTTCCTGTTCTCCCTCGGGCTGGGGTTCTGGCATGACACCTTCACCCAGGCGTTGATCGTCGGTGGCGGCACCGGCGTGGTGCTGACCGCGCTGTATCGCGCCATCGGCGGCACCCGTGTGATGCGCTGCGCACTCGGTGCCGGCCTCATGGTGATGGCCGCCTTGCACATCAACCAGGCGCATGGTGTGATCGAAGCGCACTTTGGTATCTTCGCGCTGCTCGCGGTGTTGACGTTCTACCGTGACTGGCTGCCGATCCTGGTGGCGGCACTGACCATCGCCGTGCATCACCTGGTGTTCCACGCCCTGCAGCACCAAGGCTGGCCGGTGTTTGTGATGGAACACCACGGCGGCTGGACCATGATCTTCGTCCACGCCTTCTATGTGGTGATGGAATCCGTCGCCCTGCTCTACCTCGCCGTGCACAGCCACGCCGAGGCGGTCGAAAGCCAGGAAATGCTGGAAAAAATGCTCGCCGTCACCTCACAGTTCAGCGAAGAAACGGCCAAGGGTGAGGACAAGGAGCGCGTGTCCCTGGCCAAGCGCTTCGATCACTTCCTGCAGCAGCTCACTCACCTGATCGACGGCGTCGCACGCGATTCCCATGGCCTGGGCCAACTCGGCCAGGAACTGGCCACGGCCAGCGGCACCCTGGAAAAAGGCGCGCGGCATCAACTGGCGCAAATCAATGAAATGACCGGTTCGATGCAGCGCATGGAAGACGCCACGGGTCACATCAACGTGCACGTCGAACAGGCCGTGGAGCACGCCGGCCAGGCCAGCCAGCAGATTGAGCGCGGTCAGCAAAGCGTGGGTCGCGCCCAGCATGAAATCACGCAACTGGCCTCGCGCATCAATGGCACGCAATCGACCGTGCAATCGCTGGCCGTGCAGGCGGAGCAAATCGGCTCGGTGCTGGAGGTGATCAGCAGCATCGCCAACCAGACCAACCTGCTCGCCCTCAACGCCGCCATCGAAGCCGCCCGCGCCGGCGAACAAGGCCGTGGCTTTGCCGTGGTCGCCGACGAGGTGCGCAGCCTGGCCCAGCGCACCGCCCTCTCCACCCAGGAAATCAGGACCATCATCGAAGGCTTGCAGCAAGGCAGCCGCCAGGCGGTCGAAGCCATGCACGACAGCCGCCAGGGTGTGGAGCGTTGCGTGGAAGACAGCCAGGTGGCCGTCGATATGCTGCGCGCAGTGGGCGAAGACATTGCGCATATCGACCAACTCAATGGCCGCATCGTCACCACCACCCGCGAACAAAGCTCGGCTAACCTGGAAATTGTCGAACGTCTGCAATCGGTGCAGCACATCGCGCAAAACACCGCCGACGACGTGGAAACCCTGGCCCGCAGCAGCGAACGCCTGCCACCGATCGCCGTACGCCTGGATGCGCTGGGGCGCAGGTTTCATCCCTGATTCGATACCCGAGCGGTCGAGCCCCGGCCAGGCTCGACCGCGCTCACAGGCAGCGGATCAAGCGGTTGTTTTGGTGACCGACTCGCTCACGAAGTCCTGATACGTGCGTAGCGGGCTTCACGCCGACCCATTGGCACCTGGACGGCGGGGAGTCGATTCTGGAACCGATCCCCAGGCTGCAGTTTTCTTCGCTACTGATGGTGCGCGACGCGGCGATCGCCGGTGGTGGCGCGGCCCTAATTCCCCAGTCCATCGCCGGAGCCTCCCTGGCCCGAGGCGAACTGGTGCAATGGGGCACGGTCGCCGGAATCGAGCCGCAGCTTTGGGTATTGCACACCTCCAGGCGCCTGGCCGCACCCAAAGTGCGCGCCTTCGTCGACTTCCTGTGCGCGCAATACCCGGATATGGCACTGGTGCTGCGCGGTTGAACATGCCGGCGCATTCTTGAATTCTTCTCATGACCCCTCGCCGACTCTACACATCTGGCCATAGCTACACACCGCTGTAGCCGGTAACCACGATGCGAAGCGAGTCGCTCCTGATCTTGATCTTGATCTGCTTTTGATCTCAGGCGCCCCGTTAAACCACGCTGGCCGAACGCAGGCTTGAATCCGTGGGCAACCCGGCAGGACGCCG
>NZ_CVTN01000072.1:0-20429 GCF_900004915.1 Pseudomonas sp. 31 R 17 | reverse complement strand
TTTTGCGCTTTTCAAAAGTGAGCCGCTGTAAAAGCGGAACCATTAGCAGCCGTGACCGCAGAAACGGATATGTACTCGGTCCAATCCAACATCCCGGCCAGCCCCGAGGCCGTCATCGGGGGCAAGCCCCCTCCCACATTGGACCGGGATCGACACAAAATCCCGGTCGGCCCAGAGGCCGCCATCAAGGGCAAGTCGAATCGTCGCACCGCCCCTCCCACATGTGGACCGAGGTGCGTCAGATGGATACCCGTCGGTCGCCAAGCGACCGCAGGGCAACGACCGCACTGCCCATCATCGCCTTACAGCCGCACACGACGAAACTCTTGCAGCATCCTTCGGTCGATGCTTTCAAGAGGCCCACGGTGCCTCCGTTGCCTTGTGTGTGCGTGTGAGTGTGAATGCCTGCGGAGACGGCCATGAAAGAAGCCCTGAACGATTTGCCCGGCCCTATAAAACGACAGGCTGACAGAATTCTGCGTGAGATCGAACTGGCGGGGTCAATGATTCTTGCCGTCAAAGGCGGTGCCAAGGCCCAGGGGTTTGTGCTGGGAATCACCTGCTGTGAAGGGCTCACTTCCGAGCGCTGCGAAGCGTTGGCAAGCCATTTTGACAGCGTGGTGGAACAACGGCTGAGGTCGCTGACACTGGGGCTGTAATGCCCGCAGTAGCGCCGCCGCAGTCCGGGCTTTAAAAGCGACGAACAACCTCCTACACTGCCAGGAATTTCCGTTCGCCTGTGCAGCCTCGCTTTTCTGCCCGCCTCCCACCAGGACTACAGACATGCGCCTGCCCGACTTCATTCTGGAAAACCTTGAGCCGATTCTGCAGGCCTGGGAAGATTTCGCCAGAACCATCGACACCCCGGGCGAGGAACTCGACAGCGTCGCGCTGCGCGATCATGCCGAGCAGATGTTGCGGGCCATCGTCAGCGACCTGCGCACCAAGCAGACCCGCCAGGAGCAAATCGCCAAGGCCCAGGGCCACGCACCGGAGGACGAACAGGAAACTGCGGCCGAAACCCACGCAATGACGCGGCTGATGGCCGGGTTCACCATCGACCAGATGGTCTCCGAATACCGCGCGCTGCGCACCAGTGTGGTCAGCCAGTGGATGCGCCAGGTCAAGGACGGCACACCGATCAACGTCGACGACATGACCCGATTCCACGAGGCCATTGACCAGGCCCTGGCCGAGTCCATTGCCAGCTATTCACGGGCGGTCGAGGCCTCGCGCAACATGTTTCTTGGCATCCTCGGCCACGACTTGCGCACCCCACTCGGCGCAATCCTGCTGGGTGCCGACGTGTTGCGCCGCTCCCAGGACGCCGGGGCGCGGGCGACCAAGATCGCCAATCAGGTCTACACCAGCGTGCGCCGGGCAAGCCAGATCGTCGGCGACCTGCTTGACCTGACCCGCTGCCAGATGGGCCCGGGCATCCCGGTCAAAACCAGCGAAATAAACCTCTCGCCGCTGTGCCAGCGCGTGGTCGAGGAAATTCGCGCGTTTCATCCCGAAGCCATCGTGATGTTCGACGCGAACACAAGCGTTTCAGGGCAATTTGACGGCGGGCGGATGGAGCAGGTGTTTTCGAACATCATCAGCAACGCGGTGCAACATGGCGACACCACACGGCCTATCCAGGTCGAACTGGCCATACAGGAGGACTTCGCGGTCTTCACCGTGCGCAACAGCGGTGAAGCGATCCCCGAGGACGTGCTCCCGTTCATATTCAACCCCATGGGCCGTTTCTCCCAGCGCACCGCCATCCACCACGGCCCCACCGAAGGCCTGGGCCTTGGCCTGTTCATCGCCTCGGAAATCGTCGCCTCCCACGGCGGATCGATTGAGGTCAGCTCCGACAGGGAAAAGGGCACAGTGTTTCAGGTGAGGATTGCGGTCAATCGATAACTTCGGCCACCGTAACCACGATGCGAAGCGAGTCGCCCTTGATCTTGACCTGCTTTTGATCTCAGGCGCCCCGTTAAACCACGCTGGCCGAACGAAGGCTTGAATCCGTGGGTAACCCGGCAGGACGCCGGGTTAGCCGCACTGGGCCAGGGATGGCCCATTGCGGCGGCCCACGGATTCAAGCCTGCGTTCGGGCACACCGAGCATTAGCGAGGTGCCGAGTGGTGGGGCAAGAGCGTTTTGCTTACTTTTGCGCTTTTCAAAAGTGAGCCGCCGTCAGGGCGGAACCCTAAGTGGCCGTTACCGCAGAAACGGGTATGTACTCGATCTGATCCACCATCCTGGTCGGCCCAGAGGCCGCCATCGGGGGCAAGCCCCCTCCCACACTGGACCGGGATCGATCCAAAATCCTGGTCGGCTCTGAGGCTGCCATCGGGGGCAAGCCCCCTCCCACATTTGGACCGGGATCGATCCAAAATCCTGGTCGGCTCTGAGGCCGCCATCGGGGGCAAGCCCCCTCCCACATTTGGACCGGGATCGATCCAAAATCCTGGTCGGCTCTGAGGCCGTCATCGGGAACAAGCCCCCCTCCCACATTTGGACCGGGATCGACACAAAGCCGTGTAGATACCTATGCCCCTAGAAGCTATAACGCGCAGTCAACTTCACATTACGCGGATCGCCGTAGATGTCATACGGACTGTAAGCGCCATCGGCCACACTGCTGTAGTAAACCCGGTCAAACAGATTGTTCAGATTGACCTGCAGATCCAACTGCTCGCTGGCCTTGTACCCCGCCACCAGGCCGACCACAGTGTAAGAGCCCTGCTGGTTTTTCCAGGCCGTGGCACCCGCCCCTCCCGCGGTGCGGATGCGACTCTGCTGGTACACATCGCCACCAACGCGCCAGCGCTGCAGCTCACCGGGCAGGCTGTAAATGGTCGACAGCTTGAACAATTGACGCGGTTTCTCGCGGTCGAAATCTTCGCCTTCGCGGGCGGCGTTGGCGTCGCTCACGTAGCGGGTCTGGGTGTAAGTGTAGCCGGCCGCCAATTGCCAGTTATCGGTCAGGGCGCCCTGGATTTCCAGGTCGACGCCACGGCTGCGCACCAGCCCGGCTGCCTCATAGCAGGCACTGGCCGGGCCTGAGCCGCAGCCTTTGACGTCCGGCAGCTCCTGGGCGCGATTCTTCTGGTCAATCTGGAACACCGCCATGCTCGCATTCAAGGCGCCGTCAAAGTATTCGCCCTTGATCCCTACTTCGTAGTTCTCGCCCACGATGGGGATAATCACGCTCCTGTCGACACCCTTGCCGCTCTGCGGCTTGAAGATGTCGGTGTAGCTGACATACACCGAATGATTGGCGTCCAGGTCGTAGACCAGCCCGGCATAGCGGGTCAGGTTACGCGTGACTTTGTAGTCGCTTTCACGGTTTGCACTGTCTTCGAATTCATACCAGTCGACGCGACCGCCAAGAATCAACGACAGTGGCTCGGTCAGGCGCAACCGGGTACTGGCATAGACACTGTCTTGCGTGGTGGTCTCGGGAAGGCCGTTACCGCCTCTGATGTAATCGGGCTTGGTATGCCCGTTTGGATTCCACGTGAAGGGGTTGATGCCGGCGTCGACGTATGCGCTCCAGGCCTTGCCCGAACGATAGTCCAGCTTGCGCTTGCTGACCCCCAGCGTCAGTTCATGCTGCTGGCCGAGCAGTTGAAAGGGGCCGCTGAGTGCCAGGTCGTAGCCGGTTTCCTTCTGCTCCATGGCTTCGTTCCAGAGGTAATGCCGATCGTATTCCCAGACCGAAGAGGCCAGCACATCGGCGTCGGTCTTGGACTGCATGGCGGCCGCACGCAGTGTCCAGTCGTTGGGCAAGCCTTGCTCCAGAGTGGCGAAATAACCGGTGGTGCGATTGTCGGAGTATTCCCAGTCGTGCCCCAGGAAGGTGTCACGCGGCAGCCCCAGATGGCCGCCACCACGGGCCATGGGCAACCCGCCCCAGATGTAGTTGGTGTGGGTTTTCTGTCTGTAGCCGCCGAGCGTGAGGGTGGTGTTTTCACTGAGGTCGGCGTCGACCACACCGTAGAACAGGTCGTTATCACTCTCGACCGAGTCGCGAAAACTTTTGGCGTCTTGCCGTGAGACCACCGTACGCGCACGCAGGGTGCCGCTGTCATTGAGCGGGCCACCGACATCCAGCGTACCGCTGTAGTCATCCCAACTGCCGGCGCTGCCGGTGAGCGTGCCCTGGAATTGCCGGGTCGGGCGCTTGCGCACCAGGTTGATGGCACCCGCCGGGCTGCCGGCGCCCTGGGTGAGCCCGGCAGCGCCGCGCACAATCTCCACCCGGTCGTACATGGCCAGGTTGGCCTCGCCGCTGGGCAGATAGGTCAGGAAGCTGGTGGGGAAACCGTCATACATGATGTTGTCGACGTCGAAGCCACGTGCGCTGAACGTGGGTCGCCCGACGCCACCGGAGTTGTTCAGGAAAAGCCCGGGCGCACTTTTGACCACGTCACTGATGCTGGTCATGGCCTTGTCGTCCATGCGCTTGCGCGTCACCACACTGACCGACTGCGGTGTTTCGCGCAGGCTCAAGGGCAACTTGGTGGCCGTCTGCATCGCGCCGGTGGTGTAGGAACCGCTGTTCTCGGTGGTTGACGCCAGGCCTTTTCCGGTGATGCTGGTTGCGCCCAGCTCCAGGGTTGCACCGGCGACCTGCGGGCTCAGCAAATACAGGCCATTGCCCTGTGCTGTGGCTTGCAGGCCTGTGCCCTGCAGCAGTTGCTGCAGGCCGCCGTCCACGCTGGTGGCGCCATTCAGGCCCGGGCTGCGCAGCCCCTCCACCACGCCCGGCTCGATGGGCAGGGTGATCCCCGCCTGGCTGGCGAAGGCTGCGAGTGCTCGGCTCAGGTTCCCGGCCGGCACCTGGTAGGTACGACTCTGCCGGGCGCCGGGCTCGGCGGCGTGCGACGATGCGGCGCACAGGCTCCCGCCCGCAATCATCAGTCCCAGCGCGGCCGCGTGTACTGTCCGTGCCAATGGTTGCATGCCTTGCGTCGTCGCCATGTGTTCGTCCCCGCCCTATGGAAGTGATGTTGTTATGAGGGGGACACGCAGCCCGACGAAAACACGACAACCTTTTTAAGCATTCATGCGCGCGGTGACAGTCACCCAATACGGCGTGCGGTAGTGGATGCTCACCGGCAGCGTCTGGCTGAGGGCGTGGAGAATCTGGTCGGTGTCACGCAACTGGAAAGCGCCGGAGATCAGCAGCCCCGCCACTGCCGGGTCGCAACGCAGCAGACCGGGTCGATAGCGGTCCAGCTCATTGATGAAGTCATCAAGGCGCATCTTGTCTGCGCGAAGCACACCGTTCAGCCAGTCGAGTCGATCCGCCTCCAGCGCTGTAGGCGCCTGCGCAGACTGATTGTTGACGTAGGTCTGCCGGCCGGCGGGGATTGGCACCATTTCGGCATCCCCCCGTGACAGCCGTGGACGTACCTCGGCAGCGCCCTGCAGCGCGGCGAGGTAAGTCATGTGCGGGTACTGACGCACCACAAAACGGCTGCCCAAAAGGGCGAGTTGCGCCTGCGCGGTCTCGACGATGAACGGCCGCACTGCGCTCGTGTGGGGCACCTCGACGAGCATCTCGCCCGCGATCAGGCGCACGCGACGCACGCTGTCGTCATAGGCGATATCGACGGCGCTGCCGGTGTTCAGGCGGATCTGTGCGCCATCCGGCAGGTCCAGGGTGCGCTGCTGCCCGGTGGCGCTGCGTTCATCCGCCTGCCACTCACGCCACGGCAGGTTCCGGTACGCCGCGAGGCCCAGGGGAGCGACGGCGATCAGCAATGCAAGGTTCTTGAGCACCTGCCGCCTCTCCAGGCCTTGCGGGCGCTCCAGTGCACTGCGTCCGGCAGCGCCGACAAGTTGCCGGGCTCGGTCACTGAAACGCTCGGCCAGTTGCCAGGCGCGTTCATGGTCAGCATGTTGTGCTCGCCACTCGGCTGCGGCGGCGTGCTCGTTGGCACAGGCGTCGCTGCTCTGCAAGCGCACGAACCAGCCTGCCGCTTCACGGGCAATGCGTCGGTCGATGGGCGCGTTAGTCATGCCGCGCTCTGGCTGGCCAACACAATGCACTCCTCGAAGGCCCGCATGAGATAGCGTTGCACCGAACGCACGCTGAGATTGAGCCGGCTGGCGATCTCTTCCTGGGTATACCCCTCCAACTGCGCCATCAGGAATGCCTGCCGGGTTTTGGCCGGCAATGCGCCAAGTACCTGGTCGATCTCGTCGAGGGCTTCCAGCACCAGCGCCTGATTTTCCAGCGACGGCACCTGTTCCTGCGGCGCTTGAGCCAGCGCGGCCAGATAGGCCTTCTCAAGTGAGCGACGGCGATAGAGGTTGAGGGTCAGGCGATTGGCGACGGTGGCCAGGTAGGCGCGCGGCGATGTGAAATTCAGTGGTTCGCCAAGCCCGTTGCTGAGCAGGCGCAGGAACGTGTCCTGCGCCAGGTCCGCCGCATCGGCCGCATTGCCCAGGCGATGGCGAAGCCAGCCCTGCAGCCAGCCGTGATGGTGGCTGTAAAGCTGGTCGATGGACGGATGAGGGTTAGCCGAAGGAATAGACTGCACGGGATAGGACAAATGTTAATGAGAATTTGTCGCATTCTATCAGGTAAGGTAAGGATTCGTACAAGTAAAAAGGCTGTGGGAAGGGGCGGAGGTTCTGGCGGATGATTGGGTGTAAAGCGTCTGAATAATCCGGCTATGGCTTTTTCCGCAACCGCTCAAGCACCTCGTCACAGGCCGTCGTCCACGCTTGCTGCGCACCTTTGTCACGAAGCACATCGAGCCCGGCTGCCGTAAAGGTGCCGGGAGTAGCGATAGCATCGCCCATGCTCGCCATACTGACCAAGGGTTGATGACTGGCGCTGGCCAGGCAGTCCTGCATGTTGCCCATTACCAATTGGCGGGCCTGCGCCTGGGTCAGCCCTTTTTCGGTAAACCACTGCTGAAGATCGTTGAGAAAGAAATAGAACCAGCCATTCATGCACGCCGCTACGGTGGCCAACTCGAAGGCGTCTTCCTGATCCATCACAATCAGCGAGCCGAGGGTGCCCAACAACGCCTCGTGGACGTGACCCGCCGGTGTGACTACCACGGTCGAATGGTTGATCTGGGCGGCATAGGACAACATCGCCCGCACTGGCTGCGCCTGTGGGAAACAGCGCGCCAGATCTTTGAGTGTCATGCCGGCTACCAGGGAAACCAGAGGTTGCCCCGGTTTGAGTTGAATATCCCTGCACAGTCCTTCGACTGCCTCGGGGCGCACACCGAGCAACAGCAGGTCGGCCCCATCGACAACCTCTTGATTGTCGGCCATGACCTCGCACGCCCAAACCTTGCCCAACTGCTCGGCGCGCGCCTGATTGCGGGGCGACAACAGCACCCGCCCGGCAAAACCGCCACGCCGCAGGCCGATCACCACTTTTTCAGTCAGTTCGCCAACGCCCAAGACCCCAATGCTCAGCAAGGTGTTTCCTCCGTTCGAAGCCAGTGGTTCAAATCATTGGCTATCACTTTATTTTCAAATTAACTCATAGGCAGCAAGCCAAATGCGCGCATCCGTCATGCTTTAGTCAATCCGGTTATCGGCACCCCATACCTCACCTCCACCAGTGTGACACCGCCCCTCTCAAGCGTGCGCTCCGTTCCGATTTCCTCAACACATCCTGCCTTGCGATAAAATCGGATAGCCCTTTCATTACCTGTCAGTACCCACAGCGTTAACCGCTCGAATCCTTGCTCCATCAAATCCTGCACGCCCGCGCGCCACAAGGCCAGCCCGACGCCCGTTTGCCAATACCGGGCTAGAACATAGAGGGCCATGACCTCACCGGTATCTGCCCCAGCTGCGTCATCATCACGGCTGGCTCCGACTGATATCCAACCGACAACCTGCTGGTCGAGTTCCGCGACCCATGTGTTCGATTCGCCCGATGCAATCAAGCGGCTCCAGTGCGCTTCTCGTTGAGCCAGTGTTGCATTGAGCGCATTCAAGTAACGGGTTGGCATCAGATCGCGATAGGCTTCTTGCCAACTGCTGACATGCACCTGGGCGATAGCCCCTGCGTCGGTGGGTAAAGCTCTGCGGATCATGAAATTGCTCCATCTTCGGACACTGAATGCTGTCGCCTGACTATGCACGCAGGCCTATGACGAAACTAAGTTTCACCCTAGGTAATCCGGTCGCAGGAAGGCGTCCGCTTTCGAAGCTCGGATTGCCGCACCGCCCCAACAGCCCTTATTCTCGACACTCCCGCCCGAGCCAACCCGGAGCCGCCATGGACCTCGCCACCCTCGCCCTCTTCCTGCCCGCCTGTTTCGCCCTGAACATGGCACCCGGCCCCAACAACCTGCTGTCGGTGAGCAACGCCACCCGTTACGGCTACCGCACATCCTGCCTCGCCGGTATCGGCCGCTTGCTGGCCTTCGCCGGCATGATCGCCCTCGCCTCCGCCGGGCTGGCGGTGGTGCTGCAAACGTCGGAATTGTTGTTCTACGGGATCAAGCTGCTCGGCGCGGCGTACCTGTTTTACCTGGCCTATCAGCTGTGGCGCGCAGACCCGCAGGCAGAAGCGGAAATAGCCGCCAGCAAGACGGGCTTATGGGCCCTGGCGCGGCAGGAGTTTCTGGTGGCGGCGGGCAACCCCAAAGCCATCCTGATCTTCACCGCCTTCCTGCCGCAGTTCGTGGTGCCCGGGCAACCCATCACCGCGCAATTCGCTGTGTTGGGCGGTATGTTCCTGGCACTGGAATGGATCGCCATCAGCGCCTACGCCTACATGGGCCTGCACATGCGCCGCTGGTTCGCCGAGCCGAGCGGCAAGCGGATCTTCAATCGTTGCTGCGCGGGGCTGTTGTCGGCGGCGGCCACGGTTTTGTTGACGGCGCGTCGGGCGTGAATCCCGCGCCTGCCTGCGCAAGCAGTGCAGGCGCCCGACCGCGCTACTCCTTGGTCAAATCAACCAACGGCGTCTGCCGCACCTCAGTTTCCCGCCCGGCCTGAATTTCGCTGACCTGCTTCAAGGCCTTGTCCACAGCCGCCTTATCCGCCAGCAAGCTGTAGCTGATGCGGAACTGCTTGTGTGCCTTGGGCTCGATGGTGGGTACCAGGTTCAGTGGCCGCTGATAACGGCGGTTGTAGGAAAAACTGGTGCCCGGCTCCAGCCCCGTGACATAGCCCTGGCCTTGGGTATCGGTGTTCTTCCACAGGGAAAACACCGGCAGTGTCTGCGTATTGAAACCGACCGACACGCCCAGGCTGCCGGCCTTGTTATGCAGCACAGTCAAAGTATCGCCCTTGGCATCGGCATAGGGCACCACGTTGTACACGGTTTCGTCGTAATCTTTGGTGGGTGCGCGGTAGGTTTGCCAGTCGGCCAATTCGCCCTTGGCCTTGTCGTTGAACGGCGACACCTGCTTCACCGGTGCGACGAACCGCGCGCCCTGTTCCAGGAACGGGGTGCTGAAGTTACTGTGATACAGCGCCTGGTATTCCTTCGCATAGTCACCGTTGTTGGTCAGCGTGTCGTTGAGCGCGAACACAACGCTGCCGGGCTCGGTGACCAGTTCGGTCGCCACGGAAAAGTCGACCTTCTTGAACGCCTGCTCTTTCAGCTCACCGCGCAGAGTAATGGCGTACGGCGGTTTTTCATCAATGTGCAGGGTGACTTTATTCGCAGGAATATTCGCAGCCCGACCATGCAGGGTCAGCAATTCGCCATTGTCGATGCCGGGGTGACCGACCCATTCATAACCGCAACGGGTGACCAGCTCGTTGAAACCCTCCAACCAGCCCAGCCCACCGCGACCATTGAGCTCGATAAAGGAAGGATTGACCACTTCCTTGACCGGTGAATCCCATCCCATGCGCACATCGCCGACCGAAGCCTGCAACACGTTCATACCGCGAGTCGGCACCACCGAGAGCTTCATCGTGCCGTTATCGATGTCGACAATACTCACCCCCTCCTGCCGACCACCGTGCAAGGTGCGCAAGGTTACGCTGAAGGGTTTGTCGGTTTGCACGCCGAGTTGCTGGCTGGTGACCTGCCAATTCTGCGCGGCTTTGTCGGTGTCGAGGAGCACGTAATCCCAGGCCATGGCGTGGGAGGCGGCAGAGAGTGCGCTGAGGGCGACAACGAGTTTGAGTGGGGTCATGGCGGTAGCCTTTTTTGGAGTTGTGGACGTTTTATAAACTCGATGAAACGTTTCAGCAAGCCTAAAAGGCGGTATTACGTGGGCAATTGCCATAAAGGGGTTGGGGGAAATTGGAAAAACGAGTCGGTGCCATCGTTCGTCTTGAAGAAGAAAACGTGCTGTTGCGTCAGCGTCTTTTCGGGCACGAATCAGAGCGGACTGCTGATACTCAAACCCCACAGCCCTTGCTGAATTTGCTTGCTCGAAAGCTATCGTGACTACCTGATGACCGATGATTACGCTGGTTATAACGCCTTGGGTGCGCAATCCGGTGTCGCATTATTAAACGCGCGGTCCATCTTGATGGCCGGTAGGGTTTAAAATGAGTTCAGAGAACAAGCGGAGCAACGATCATGGAATACGACGATAAACTGATTGAAGAAGCCATGCTTGCCCTGTTGGTAACCTTCAGTTTTGATAACGGCAATGCTTGGAAAGGGTTCGACTTCGAGACCATGAGCCGATTGCATGAACAGGGCTTCATCAGCAATCCAGTGAACAAGAACAAATCGATTTGGTTGACGGCTGAGGGGCTGGAGCGCGGTCGTCAGATAGCCGACCGATTGTTTGGGGTAAGCACTCAAGTGGAGCACGGATCCGACTCGGATACCTGACTTCAAACTGCAAACGGGTCAGACCACCACTACATATATTGTGGTCTGCCCCCCCTAGTGTTCGGCACGCTCGTTCGCTTACTGAATAATGCCCGGTGTATCCGGCAGTTGGAAGATAGCGGTGCCATCGCCGGCAATGCAGGCATCTTTAAGGAATATCCGACAGTATCAGCGGCTTGCCTGGGTACGCCACAGCACAGGCCAATACGCCTGATCCAGCCCCATGCACGGGATCATTTCAGCCGCGTGCGTCAGCGTGAAACCGTTACCATCGTAACGCCAGCGCAGCGCAGTGCCACAATTGCCCATACTCATCGCCCTTACCTGACTGCTTAGTTCACCCGTGGCCGGATCAAACTCTACGAAGCCCTGGGGCTCTCTTTCCCGCAGGTTTGGCACTTCGGCGATCAGCGCCGCACGCGCCTGCTCCGGGTGGTCCAGGGGCGCTTGGTAAATACTGTAGAAACAGTTGTAGGCCCCACAGCCGGTTTCGATGATCACTAGCGCTTGGTCTGAACTCAAGGCGTACGCTTTGGCTTTTGGCGCGATACCTTCATTCAGATCTTCCTGCCAGTCCTTGCGCGTGGCGACCACCACGGCATCCGTGATCTCTTTTGCTTTGTCCGGCGTCAGCGCGGCAGGTGCCTGCCAACTTGGCGCTAGCGGAGCGGCAGCGGCTTGCGGCACGCTGCCAGCGGGCGCTGGCCCCTTGGAGATCAGGGCGTCCTGCGTGCCGACCCGCCCCTGGACCGAGTCCATCAGCAACAGCGCCGCACTCATCCCGCTTAGCGATGCGTACGATTTATCCTCCTTGAACGGCAGTACCAGGTAGTTCCCGTTGCGCAATTCTGTGATCAGGGCTTGGGCTGACTTACCGTTCAGCGCAAACACCTCGGGTGTATCGCCTTCTTTCAGTTCGCCAGGCTCAAATTGAGACTTCAGCGGTTCGTCATCAAGTGTTGGCTGGCCGAGGGGTTTCGTGTAGCTGAACACCCCGACATGCAAGGCGCCCTGCGGGCCGGCTTCACGTGTGACCCGTATGCTGAACGTTGAAAAGCCAGTGTCATCGCGCTGCTGCACGGCACTGATGGCCGTGCATGTTCGTGTGTTATCGCAGCCGATAATCCAGTCCTTGATTTCGCGCGCCAACGGGACCTTCTCGGCAGCGTGCACGCAGCTAATGCCTGCAGCCAAAAGGAATATGAAAGTGCTTCGTATCATCTGATAGACGCCTTTGAACAAGTAAAAGCGTATTAGGGCAGAATTATTTGCTCATACCTATTGCATGGCCGTCAGTCACAACAGAATTGCCGTATTGAACAATCGGCAAGAAAAAATAGGGGCAGACTACATCGGCAGCCTTGCCGTCCCCTTCGAAGCGAAATGAAAAAACTGATATGTCGCAGCGTTACCTCCATCGTAGATAATCCCGCGCAACGTGATCCCGATTGGAATCACACTGTCGATCATAGGTCGTAAACGCATGAGCGCTCTGAACCATCTGATAAGTCAAATCTACGAGCGGGCCAAAAATGGAGACTGGGACAGCGTTATGTCGCAGTGGATGCAAGAGCCTTTGCTCGGCCGGCTTTGCAGCCTGTACCAGGCGCCCTCCTCCGGCTGGACGTTCTTGCACCAAGCCGCTTATTTCGGGCGCGAGTCTGCATGCATTCAGCTCATTCGCCTTGGTGGTTCAGCTGCCAGGCAGAGCGCCAAAGGGAAGTCCGCAATTGAGGTGGCTCGTGAGCATGGACACAGTGAACTCGCTCTTCTACTGGATCGGTCAAGCTTTGAGGATCGCTCCTTGTGGTCAGTTCCGTCCAACCCAGCTCTGCTGCCCAGCAGTAACCTTTTCCAGGAGGCTAATGAGCATCGCGCGAGTACGTTGATACTCGTTGCCTATGCGGGAGGAGTGGTACAAATTCCCAGCGAAGCCAAGTATTACGCAGATTCGTTTGGGCGCCCGCTGATTGGATGGCATGGCACATTCGATCCTCCCTGTGGAATGGACGGTGAATCGATGCTGCGTATGTGAAATGCCCTGTCTATCGGCCTTGCCCATCGCATACATGCGGGGCCATACAAACGTACAAACGGGGTCAGACCACCACTATCTGAAGTGTGGTCCGACCCATGATTTCATGACCCGGATTTCACCGTACAACCGCTCATGAATCGCGCCGAGTACCCTGGCGCAGCGCATCAAGCTGTCGTTGCGCGTGGGCGGCTTTGCAATAGGCGTTGAGGATATCTGCAACCTGGTCGCAATCCAGGGTAACGCCCTCATGCATCAGGCCGGCAGATTGGATGCGGATCTGCGGCTGGGGCTTTTTCAGGGCCAGGGCCTGGTTGCCGAACAGCTGTCGTGCGGAGCGATGAACAGGCAGGGGCGCATCGGGCCGCAACATCAGTTTCTGCACCGTCAGCCAGCCTTCCTCACCGACGGACACGTCGACAATGTCCACCAGATTCAACGGTGCGCTCAGGGTGTCCACAAACAGCTGGCGGCGGGTCAAGCGCATGAACGCGTGTTGCCCGGCGTTGCGGTGCTGCCAAGTCATCAATACAAACACCACCGCCATCACCGCGGCACACACGGTCAGGCCGGTGGCCCCGCGATTCAGGGCGTACCCCAGCAAGCCCAGGGCAATCAGCAAAAACAGCGGGCCGCGCACCTTGTACCGGCGCGAGTTGGTGAATTCGGTCTGTTCGGGTACGCGCTGGATAACCTGCTCGAGTTCGGCCATCGCACGCTCGCGCTGGGCGTCGCGGGAATCGGCATATTCCTGGCTGAGTGAGCTGGCGAGATCCGACAGCGGATCGAAGGGTTGGGTCATGAGTCATTCTCCTTGGACGGTTGGTATCGGCGGTGATCCGGGCTGCGCGGCAGCCGGCGGCGCCGTACGGGTGAGTTGGCTGAACCAGTGTCGATCGTGCTCGGTGGGCACGCGGGTGGCCTCGGCCAGCAGCGCCTCATCCAGCGTTACGCCCAACTGCTGGAGGCGTAATGCCGTCGGCGGGTGTGTATCGAAAGGATGCGCGATGGCATGGTCCAGCGCCGCCTCGTTCAGGCGCAACGGCGTGTGGCTCAGGTGGTCGGCCAGCGCCTGGATCAGGTTGGAGTGACGCTCGGCAAGCAGCGTGGCGATTTCACCGTCCAACGCGATCACCCGTAACAGCGCCTGGCAGAACAGGCGCTCACCGCCGATATTGCCGCCCACCCGATCCGCGACCAATTCCTGAGCGCGGCCCCAGTGATGCACCGCCAGTTGAAAGTAATGCAGAAAACGTTGCGTCATCCAGATCGCCGGACGCTCGATCCAGGCCGGGTCGGCATCCTCGGCACGGATACACGCAAAGTGCAGGCACATCAGGCTGAACTGCGCACCGATCTCGCTGCCGCGCTCGGTGTCGCGGCGGCTGAAATGGCCCAGTTCATGACCGATGATCGACGCGGTCTCGGCCTGGCTCAGGGTCGAGAGGTAGGTCAGCGGCAGGTAAAGGGTACGCCCGCAGAGCAAGTCGCAGGCCGGTTGCAGGACCACATTGACGCTGGTGACGAAAAACGATTGATCGATGCCCACCACGATATGGTCAGGCACCGGCGCGCAGGTGGCGGTGGCCAGTTCTTCAATCCACGCCCACAAGGCCGGGGCCTTGTCACGCCCGATCCTTTGCCCCAGAAGCGCCGAGGACGGGCTATCCAGGGCATGCCATTGCTGGCGCAGACGCCCGATCAACAAACATCCTGCCCATAGCACCGCAACCAGCGGCACCGCCACCACCAGCATGAACGCGCCACCGGCCTTGAAGTGGGTCCAGCCCCAGCTCAGTTCATACACCAGGCTCAGGGCCAACGCGCCCACCAACAGCCCGGTGTACGCCACCAGCCAATGCCCCAAGGCACGCCAGCAGAGGAACAGGTGTTCGTAGAGAAAATCCCGGGACTTCAGCGCGCGCCAGGCATCCAGCCTCAGCTTGAGCCACGTCGCAGGTCCGGCCACCAACGCGGCGAGGGCCAGCCAGTAGGCCAACCCTGCCAACACCTGACGCACGCGGAGCCAGGCATAGTCGCCGCCGATATTCTGTGCTTCGCGCAGCACGTCATCGACGCGTCCGCTTTGCACACTGGCCCAGCCCATCAGTACCAGCGGCAGCAGCAATATCGTCAGCGGCCACGACCACCGCGCGAATCGGCCCATGGCTCAGTTGGCCTGCAAATAGTCGGTCAGGAAAGCCTGTGCATTGCCTTGGCTGGACAGGAACTCGTCATAGCCGACGTTCAGCGCCTGCGATTCGCCAGGCAGGTACAGCTCGCCCCAGCCTTTTTGCAGCACCAGTACCACGAATTTCTGGCCGTCCACGGTGGTGGAGTAGCGGGTGTCCTTGCTGGTCTTTTCCACGGTCATCTTCTGGATCTTCATGTTCCAGTCGTGGTCCACACCCTCCAACTGCACCAGCGCCTGATTGTCAGTGCGCGCACCGATGCGCAGAGTCCAGACTTTCACGCCGCCTTCGCCAGCATAGGCCAGTACTTTTTCCGCGACTTCCGGGCGGTTTTCAGCATGGGCGCCACCCGCGATCACGGCCAGAACCAGGCACAGCAGCGCTGCCCACTTGCGATACATCAACATTTATGGCTTCCTCGACAGTTCAAAGCCGGACATTGAAATCAAAGCGCCGGCGCCTGCCAAGCGGTCCGGCCGTGGCGCACAACAATAAGGCCGTGAGTCACAACAACTGATCGGGCTGCCCGATGTCGATATCATGCAACGCTGCCCACCCGCTCTGACGGACGCTTTTACCAATGGACCGCCGCAACCCCTATCTGGACACCCACTTCTGCTTCGATCACCCAGAGGCCCTGGACGAGGCCGGTGTATTCGATGCCAGCGCGCGGCAGGTCATCGGCAGCGCGATCGGCCATTACCGCGCTCAGACGGTGCGGTCGCACCTGCAGTATTTCGACTGCGATTTGCAGTTCCCCGAACCGTTACGTATCCACAAGGTGCTGCCCGACAGCGTATGCATCGTGCAGGTACTGGGTGGGCAATGGCAGCATCGGGTAGACGGTCGGCTAAATGAATACACCCCCGGCGCGCCTCATGTGCTGGGCTTGAGCGAAAGCATGGAAGCCATGGACCAGATGCCCGCCGGCAGCCGTGCGCGCATGGCCGGGCTGCGCATCGGCGGGGACTACCTACGCGAATTGGCCGAAGAAGACCCGTCACTGCAATCGCTGGCCAGGCTGCTCGACGATGGCATGCACTTTTCAGAACTGCACGGCTGCCGTGTCGTCGGGCATTTGTTCGAGCGCCTTTATCACTCGCCCTACCAGGGAACGTTGGAGCGGTTGAATCAGGAAAGCCTGAGCCTGGCCGTGCTGGTCGAGCTGGCGACGCACCTGGCGCCACAGCCGGCCAACCCTGAGACCGCGTTGCGCAGCCAATCGGACCTCGCGCACGAAGCACGCTTCAAGCTCGACGCCAACCTGATGAGCCCACCCGGCACTCTGGCGCTGGCACGGGAACTGGGCGTGGGTGAAACCACCCTCAGACGTGCCTTCAGCCGGGTGTACGGCCAGTCGATGCTCGATTACGTGCGCCAACAGCGCCTGGAACTGGCCCGCAACCTGCTGCGCCAGCGCAAATGGCACGTCGCACAAATTGCCCACCGCCTGGGCTACGCCAACCCTGCCAATTTCAACCATGCGTATAAGGCGTATTTCGGTCATCCGCCAGGGGCGGAGTTCTGACAGGCCGCTATCGGCCAGAAGCGGACCCGCACCGCCCCCTCACGCATGGCGCTTATACGTCAGGTAATCATGGGCACCGGTACCGGTGCATAAAAACCCCGCCTTCTCGTACATCCTCTTCGCGGGGTTATCAGATCGCACACTCAACCGCAACTGCGTGAATCCGTGCCGTGCCGCGTCCAGTGCATAGGCTTCCAAGAGGGCCATTCCCACCCCGCTACGCCGATGTTCTGGACTTACATGGATAGTGCAAAGTTCTGCGTAACTCTGCTCAGGTATCCAGAGTGAGTAACCGGCGAAGGCATTACCCATGAACGCGACGTTCAGACGGTCAAAATTCTCTACCCAACGCGTCAGGTGCCGTCCCAGTTGGGCTCGCCACGATGCCTCATGCTCGGGCTCCCAACAGCGAATATAGCTCTCCTCGCCTCTGTAGATGGCCGGAAGATCGGTAACACGTGCTTGTCTGAGTTGTAGTGCCATTCCATTAGCCTTTGATGACGTGAAGATATGGTATGGCCTGCCTGACATTCCGCAAAGCCGGGCGATGGGTCACGGTCCGGGTGCGGCGCGAGGTTACAGGTGGCTAACAGCCGGTCATGAAAGGCTGTTTCTGCACACAGGTTCACGTCGCGAGCGCACTGCCAGCAAGCGTAGAGGTTCGCAAAGTCGTAAACCCCGTACTCCATTTTAATTTACCATTCGCAGGCGTTCCGTTCCGGCGCCGCTCAGCCCACGCCTGCACTCCGAATTTCCAATGGAAGGATCCCGCTTCATGTCCAATACCCTGTTCCGTACACTCGCCTTATCCAGCCTGTTAGTCCTCGCCAGCTGCTCCACTGCAACGCCAAGCGTATCGACGCCTGTCACCTCCAAGGCGATCGAAGCCTTCGTCGATATCTGTCTGAAGACCGCCCCCTCGTTCGCCGGCTCTGCTGAAGCGGCCAAGCGGTTCGGCATCAACGACCTCCAGGACATGGGTTTCACGCGCATCGGCTTCACCGCGGACAAAAACCTCTCCGTGCAACTTTCCGAAAAGGAATGCGTCGTTACCACTCCGAAGCAACCCGACGACAGTCTGACCCGCCAACTGCTGAGCGCCGCGCAGACTTACTCGCAAACGTCGTTAGCAGATCGCGTGCCATCGAAGGTGCGTATCCAGGACAACAACTTTATTCTTCAGCATGATCGCAACGGCGGTGAAGCGTATGTGCTACTGCGGAACAAGTAATTAGCACTTTTACCCCGCGTACGAAAAGGCCCGTGAAGTGGGCTTTTCTCGAAAAAAAACCAGGGGCAGACCCTGAGGTATCCCCGATTTTTCTTACGAAAAATCAATTTGAGGTGTTGTTGCTGATTGCTGCTTTGGCCAACTAACTTCTGTTTTTAACGGGGCTGCAGGCACAAGAACGCGGCGTGGAGCGACGCTACCAAAGCAACAGCTGATTAGTGGTGGTCTGTCCCCATAGCCTTGTAGGCTGTGCCATTTACTAATTGGAATAGGAGAACAGTACGATGGACATGAGCGGTGGTGGAGAAATCATGACCTACGTGAATGGAGCGATAGCGTTAGTGGCGTTGTGCTTGAGCATACGTAACCGAAAAACTCAGAAAGCGATGTATCGGCTGACCCGGTCCACGCACTGGAGCAGCACGAACGATTTTCATGTGATCAGCGCCGAGCAACTAGATGACTCGGTTTTAGTTAAGTTGGTTTTCTTCAACCCCGGGTCGGTGTCAGCAGTGATACAAAGCTTAGCTGTTTACGAAATCCCCCGCCCAATCTGCTGGTTGCCACGCCGATTTGATTGGTTACGCAGGAAACGTCTAGAACTTGCAAAATGGTGGCCCACCACAGACGAGGAGGAAAAAATACCTCGCTTATTTGCAGAGAGATATCAGGAGCTGATGGTTAAAGAAAGTCGAGTGATACTGGTGAGACTCCCTGGGATGATCAATCGGCTTACCCATGCGTTTGAACTGAAAACCAATCATGGTGTTATCACGACGTGGTATGCCCTTGATTTCATAGAAAAGGGCTTTGCCTTTCAATCCCATCGAAATTTCAAATACTGATAAACGGGGGGCCGTATTTGCTTGGCAAAGCTGCCGTGTCGATGGTTATAAATGCGTGTATGAAGTGAGGAATTTAACTTGCGGAGCGCTGAGTATTAGTTAGTTTGCTAGAAGCAGTCTGCACACTAAGGTCCACCCCTGGCCGATACCCGACAAATTCAGAGTCTTGTGATCCGCACGACATGGCTCGCATGAGCATCTTCTATGCGACTGAAGCCGCAGCGCAGGTAAAAAGTGTTCCCCTCCAAGGTATCGGTGTAGAGACGCACACGCTCAAAATGCAACGCGGCGTGGGCAAGCAATGCGTTAACCAATCTGCGGCCAACCTGTTGCCCGCGTGACGCAGGCGCCACATACACACGCCGTAGCCTTCCTGTATGGTCATGGGTGAACGGATCAACAGAAAGACCTCCAATGCCTACAAGCTTACGGTCCAGATACGCTGCCATGAGGCATTCGCCAGGCGCATCGAAGCGATGGGTGCCTGATTGCCATTCTGAAGTCAGTCGGGTGAGAAACCTGAAGCCTTCTGCAACTGCCGCTTTTTCCAGGTCGAGGATTTGGGGCGGAAGATGCGTGATCCGTTGAATCTCCATTGAGGTCAATCTTCTCCGATCGGGCGCGAAACCCTTCTGAGGTCTCTGGGGATATTGACTTGGGCCGTGGGCACGCCAGTGGTAGATTGCCATTGCCGCCAATGCCGAAAAGGTCACGGGGCAGCATCCGCTTAGTGCGGCAGCGTTCCCCGTGACGCTCTACGGATATTTTTCGGCGCCACCAGCATTAAAGCCTACACATCCTCAGAGACAGTGTTACGCGAATTCTGCACGCACTGTGGCTCGCCATTGTTCTGGTCATGATCTCAAGGCGAGTTTGCCGACTGGATTTCGATAGCGCTAGGCACGCTCAACACGCCCATCATGCCTGAAAAGCAAAAACACCTTCATGTTGACTCCGCAGCCCACTGGTACACGTCATCCCAATCATGCTCCCAGGTAGGCTGACTGCTTAGAGTCACTTTCAGCTGGTCACGAAAGGCAAAAAACGGCCAGTAGCGTAGCTATCGCCAAGTAGTCTTGCGTGCGGATGGGCTAGGATAGCGTTGATGTAGCGATAGTGCATATGTGGTCACAGTCGCTTATTGCCACTTATGAAAAAAGGACGTGAGATGCGAATCAATGTGCCCCCAAGCTCCGAGCATCCTGCAGTTTTCCTACGACAGCTAGAAAGATCGGACGCGAATGATTGGTATACATATCTCACCTTGCCGGAGGTGTTTGAACACACGATTTGGGACTTGCATTCGATTGAGGACCTGTTACCCATGTTTGACGCGTTCGATTCACCGTCTGTGGATTCGGTGCGGCGTCTGGCCATTGTTGAAAATCATAGCCAGCAATTGGTCGGCACGATCGGCTTTCACACCCTCTCAAACGCCAACCGGACGTCCGAAATAGCCTATGACATCGCTCCATCGCACTGGGGAAAGGGGATTGCTGGCGCAGTATGCGACGCGGTTACGCGATGGTCCTTTTCCGCATACGGCTTTGTTCGTGTGCAAGCAACGGTTCTGCACACAAATGCACGCTCTGAGAATGTTCTCCGGCGTTGTCATTTTCAGCACGAAGGACTACTGCGTTCTTACCGGATGGTCCGTGGGACACCTAGAGACTTTTTACTTTATTCGAGGTTGTCTACCGAACAGTACAAACGGGGTCAGACCCTGAGGGATCCCCGATTTTTCTTACGAAAAATCAAGAAGTTGGAGTTATTGAAGAAGCCTGCATGAGTCGGCAACTTGGTTTG
>NZ_CVTN01000074.1:116777-143869 GCF_900004915.1 Pseudomonas sp. 31 R 17 | reverse complement strand
GGCCGGCCGCCAACAGCCCGAGTACACCCAGCAGGGTGACACTGGCGCGCCAACTGATCACTGCCAGCAACAGGCCGATCAGTCCCGGGATCAGGGTCTTGCCGATATCCCCGCTGAAGTTGTACTGCGACAGCGCTTGTTTGACGCCCCCGCCCGCCTCGTGGGTATCGGTGATCAGCGACGAAGCCAGGGGGTGCTGCGTACTTGCACCCAGACCGCCCAGCAGCAGCGCCACCAGCAGCACCGCCAGCCCACCGGCCTGGCCGGCAAGCAGGTAGGCCAGGCCCGCGAGCGCAGTGCCGCCCACCAGCAGACGTTCGCGCCCCCAGCGCGCCGCAGCGCGGCTGGCCAGTAGCTGGAAACCGGCCATCATGCCCGCATAGGCACCGCGCAACAGGCCGACCTGGGCGTAGCTGAGGCCGAACTGCGCTTGCCAGATCGGCAACAGCACGTAGATCACATCGGTCAGGCCGTCGTGCACGGCATGCGCGCCGCAACCAGCCACCAGGGAACGGCGGCGCACGCTTGCCGGGTCAGGCGGCGACAACGACGGGGCTGCGGTGTGCTTCAGGGTGTTCATCTGGGTCAGAGGCTCTCAGGCTAAACCGCCGGGTCAACCCAGCAACTGCGCACAGTCGTTCATCACGCTGGCTTTACGCTGCAGGTATTCGGCAAAAATGTCGCGCGCCGTGGCGGGGTCCACCTCAATCTGCAGGGCGCTGGTAAACTCGTTCACCGCCGCCACCGCATGGGCGAAATGGTTGCTCTCGGTGCCGCCGGTGTGCACGGTGACCCAGGCCACCGTCGCACGGGATTTTTCCGGCGGCACGCCCATGTCCCGGACGAACCACTGCGAGTACATCGGATGGATGAACTCCACTTCGCCGTGGGTATACACCTCGTGGATCAACGTGGTCAGCAAGCCCTGCAACAGGTCGCGATCACGCAGGCGACGGCTGTCGGTCCAATCCTTGAAGGCCTGGGCCGAGGGCAGGCAATTGTCCTTCAACATCCACTGGTCATCGCCGCACAGCGCGGTCGCCATGGTGTAGAACAGGTCCGCGTGCACGGTGTTGCCCAATGCGCCCAAGTCTTCATCGGTAATACGCTGCAGGCTGCCGCAGGCACGGTACAGCTGCGCGGCGGCAGCGGAACCGGCGTCGGAACGCGCCAGCAAGGTAATCCGGTTGGCCAGGCCGGACACACTGGCCGCCGAATTATTGGTCTTGGACCAACTGGCGAAGAACTTGCGCAGTACCGCCGGCGAATGCCGACGCGAGGTGAGTCGCGCAAAAGCCTCTTCGATAGCCATCAGCGCCTCTTCCTGAGCCCAAACGGTTTCGAACAGGGCATGGCGCAAGGTACTGGCCGGCATGTCGTTCAATACCGGTTCGATGATTTTCAACAGCTGGCTGCGCTTGATCAGGGTGTCAGTCATATTCACCTCTCATAGTCCTTTATTGGATGAAAAAATCAGGCCGGTTTGCCGCGTTGGCCGGCGATCGGTGCCTGGGTGTTTACCGGTTTCCAGCCCAGCAGGGCGATCACCAGCGACAACAACTGAAAGCCTGCGATCAATGCCACGCAGCCCGGCCAGCCCCACTGCTCCCAGAGCAGCGCCGGGGCCACGGCGCCGGCGCTGCCGCCCAGGTAATAGCCGGTCAGGTACAGGCCCACGGCGCCGGATTTGTCCTGCCCGGCCGTGGTGGCGATGTAGGCATTGGCGCAGGCCTGGGCCAGGAATACGCCGGTCGAGCTCAGGGCCAGGCCCAGCACGATCAGCCACAGGGACGGCAACAAGGTCAGGGCCGACCCGCAGAGCCCGAGGGCCACGGCGGCGCTCAATAACTGCGATTGCGGTCGCGATTTGCTCAAGCGCCCGGCAATGGGAATCACCACCAGCGCCAGCAGGAACACGGCATACAGTGTCCCCAAGGCGGCGGCGCCCAGGTTGAATGGTGCATGGCTGAGATACAGCCCGGCATAGGTAAAGGTGGCGACTTGCGAGAACAGCACGCAGAAACCGACGCCATAGGCCGCCAGCAGGGGTTTGCGCAAAAGCCTGCGCACCCCGCGTGCGCGCACGACAGCAAGGTTGGGACGTGCCACTGGATTGGCCGGCAGCAGCAACAGGATCAGCAGGCCGACCGCCAGGCTGATCACCGCCAACAGCTCGAAGGCTTCGCGCCAGCCGACGTATTGGGTCATGACCCCGGAGACAAAGCGCCCGGCAAACCCGCCGAGCACCGTACCCGCGACGTACAGGCTGGTGATCTCGGTGACGGTCGCTGCGCGCCAGCGGTCGCCGATATAGGCCACGCTGGTGGCGAACACCACCGGGATCAACATACCCTCGATAAAACGCCACACCAGCAGCTCGGCAAAGCTGTCCACATAAGCCGTCAGCAGCGTCGGCAGCGCCAGCAGCAAGGCGGCCGCGACAATCACTGTGCGTTGCTCGAAACGTCCGGTCAGGCGCCCGACAAACGGCGCAGTCAGCGCCACCGCCAGGGTGGTCACGGTAATGCTCCACCCGGCCTGCCGGGCGCTCACCTGGAAGCTTTGGGCAAACACGGGCAGGATGCTCTGGGTCGCATAGAGATTCAGGAACGCCGCACAGCCACACAGAAACACGGCAAGGCGGGCGTGATGCAAGCGCGGGCTCATGGGACCTCTCGTCTTATTGTCGAGGATCTTTATAGAATGCCCAGCGTGGCGAACACCAATACCGAATTCGGACCGATCAATACCCAGGAAACAGAATGCTTGATCTACGCAAGTTACGTTACTTCCTGACGGTCGCCGAAGAGTTGCACTTCGGTCGCGCGGCGCAGCGCCTGCACCTCGCCCAGCCGCCCCTGACGCGGCACATCTCGGCCCTGGAAACCGAGCTCGGCTTTCGTCTGTTCGACCGCACCAGCCGCACGGTCACCCTGACCGCCCAGGGCCGGCACTTTCTACCCTATGCCCGCGCCGCGCTGGAGCACGCCCGGCTCGCGCAGGACATCGCTGCCAAGCTGGCCGCCGGCGCCACCGGCCAACTGGTGGTGGGCTATGCCAGCTCCATCGCGCTGTCGGAGCTGTTCAGCCAAACCCTGCGAGCCTTCGCCCAGCGTTTTCCCGAGGTGCAACTGACCCTGGTGGAGAGCGCTTCCGGCAGCCTGCATGCGCACGTGCTGGACGGTCGCATCGACATCGGCATGAGCCGCCTGCTGCCGGAGCCCGGGCAAACCGACGTCGAGGTGTTGTCGTTGGGGCAGGAACCCCTGGTCGCAGCGCTTTGCAGCGACAACCCATTAGCTGGCCATGACGAAGTCACCCTCGCCCAGCTCAGTGAGTTCCCGTTGATTCTGTTTCCCAGCGATTACGGTTCGGGCCTCAACGGTTCCATCGAGCAGCTGTATCAACGCCACGGCCTGGCGCTGCACCCGGGCCCTGCGGGGCGCCAGATCACCTCGATCATCGCCCTGGTCGCGGCAGGCCAAGGTGTCTCGCTGGTGCCCCAGTGCACCCGCACACTGGCCAGGCAAGGCGTGGTCTACCGACCATTGGCAGACCCCGAAGCCTGGGTGCACCTGCTGATCCTCACGCGCTCGCAATCACGCTCGCTGCTGGTCGAGGCGTTCATGGGGGTGGTCGGTGAATTGCTGCAAGGACGGCCGGCGCTGGCGCCGCGGGCATAATCCGGGCAAAAAAATACCCCTGCGCGAGTTAAGGCTTTTCGTAGGAGCGAGCTTGCTCGCGAAAAACCACAGGCGCCGCGTTCAATCAGGAATCACGCGTTATCGTTGACGTTTTTCGCGAGCAAGCTCGCTCCTACAGAGGGCGATGTACGCTTAACTGAACAGCATTACCCTGCGCGAGGGGTATTTTTCTACAGGCTGCTGCGTACAGGCGCGGCCGAAGCTGCGCCTGTTGCCGAATCAGGCCAGTTTCTTGTGGCGTACCCGGTGCGGTTGGGCAGCTGCTTCGCCCAGGCGCTTTTTCCGGTCCGCCTCGTACTCGGTGTAGTTACCTTCGAAGAACACCGCTTGCGAATCATCCTCGTAAGCCAGGATGTGAGTCGCCACGCGGTCAAGGAACCACCGATCGTGAGAGATCACAATGGCGGCGCCCGGGAAGTCCAGCAGGGCTTCTTCCAGGGAACGCAGGGTTTCAACGTCGAGGTCGTTGGACGGTTCGTCGAGCAGCAACACGTTGCCGCCCTCTTTCAAGGTCAGGGCCAGGTGCAAGCGGCCACGCTCACCACCGGACAGGTCCTTGACGAACTTCTGCTGGTCGCCGCCCTTGAAGTTAAAGCGGCCCACATAGGTACGCGCCGGGATTTCATAGTTGCCGATACGGATCTGGTCGGAGCCGTCGGAAATCTGCTGGAACACCGTCTTGCTGCCGTCGAGGTCTTCACGGCTCTGGTCCACACAGGCCAGTTGCACGGTTTCGCCGATCTCGATGCTGCCCGAATCCGGGGTTTCCTTGCCCATCAGCATGCGGAACAGCGTGGATTTACCCGCACCGTTACCGCCGATAACGCCGACGATCGCGCCTTTTGGCATGGAGAACGACAGGTTGTCGATCAGCACGCGGTCGCCATAGCCTTTGGAAACGTTCTTGAACTCGATGACCTTGTCACCCAGGCGCGGACCGGCCGGGATGTAGATCTCGTTGGTCTCGCTGCGCTTCTGGAATTCCTGCGACTGCATTTCTTCAAAGCGTTGCAGACGGGCCTTGGATTTGGACTGACGGGCCTTGGCGCCTTTGCGCACCCACTCCAGTTCTTCCTTCATGGCTTTTTCATGGGCCGATTGCTGCTTGGATTCGGCGGCCAGACGGTCGGACTTGGCTTCCAGCCAACCGGAGTAGTTGCCCTCGTAAGGGATACCGGCGCCACGGTCGAGTTCGAGGATCCAGCCGGCGACGTTGTCGAGGAAGTAACGGTCGTGCGTGATCGCTACCACGGTGCCCGGGAAATCGTGCAGGAAGTGCTCCAGCCAGGCGACGGAATCGGCGTCCAGGTGGTTGGTCGGTTCGTCGAGCAGCAGCATGTCGGGAGCCGACAGCAGCAGGCGGCACAGGGCCACGCGGCGTTTCTCGCCACCGGACAGGAACTCCACCTTGGCGTCCCAGGCCGGCAGGCGCAGGGCGTCGGCGGCGACTTCGAGCTGGCGCTCCAGGTTATGACCGTCGCCGGCCTGCAGGATGGCTTCGAGCTTGGCCTGTTCGGCGGCCAGCTTGTCGAAGTCGGCATCCGGCTCGGCGTAGGCGGCGTAGACCTCGTCCAGGCGCGCCTGGGCGTCCTTGATCACGCTGACGGCCTCTTCGACCACTTCACGCACGGTCTTGGTCGGGTCCAGGATCGGCTCCTGGGGCAGGTAGCCGATGTTCAGCTCCGGCATCGGGCGGGCTTCGCCTTCGAACTCGGTGTCGACGCCGGCCATGATTTTCAGCAGCGTGGATTTACCCGAACCGTTGAGGCCGAGCACGCCGATCTTGGCGCCAGGGAAGAAGGACAGCGAAATATTTTTCAGGATTTCCCGCTTCGGCGGAACAACTTTTCCCAGCCGATGCATGGTGAAGACGTATTGAGCCATGGTGAACCTAGCGTCAGTGACTGATGAATTATGCGGACGAAGCCCGTGCCAGGCCATGCGCCGCGCGGGCCGTTGACTATCATCAATGCCGGCGAGCGAAAAAAAGCCTGAATATCTGGGGCTGGAACGCCCCCGCGTAACCGGCAAAGCTACCTGAATGCGCTGGGGCAGTCCAGCCAGGCGGGACTGGCACTTTGCCACAACTCAAGGCATGCTAGCCGCCCTCCGGGCGTCCGGCTTATAGTGCACGTCGCGCGCCAGTCCAGCCAACCGCAGGATCACAGCTTGTCCAAAGTCACGCCGCCCACGCCCTTGCGCGCCGCTCATCTAGCGCCAGGAGCGCCCCTGCACGGCACCTTTAAAGGCGCGTTGGCGACGCTTGTGCTGGTGTTGCTCGCGTTATTGTTCTGGCAACTGCTCGACCAATTGCAGCAGAACCAGAAAAACCAGCAGCAATACACCATCGACTACAGCGCCGACCTGGCCGAACAGATCAGCCAGAACATGGCCCTGAGCGCACAAATCGCCTTGAATCTGCTGCCGATGGTCGAGCCGCCGCGCAACGCCGAACAACAACAGGCCCTGATGCGCACGTTGCAGCGCTCATTTCCCGAATTGCGCAGCTTCGCCCTGCTCGCCCCCAGCGGCGCGCTGATCAGCGACACCGCCGGCGACAGCCAGGACAGCGCCCTGCTCGAAGAACTGGTCAAGCGCAGCCACGCCCAAGCCTATTACCTGAGCAACGACAGCGACGGCACCGTCATCTATCTGTTGCTGCACCAGCCCAGCGGTGGCTCGAAACTGTACTGGGCACTGCGCCTGACGCCCACTTACCTGGCCAACCTGACGCGCCAGGATGCCCAGGGCCAGCGCCCGATGTGGGCGATCGAGAACCGCCTGAACCATCGCGTGGTCAGCCGCGACAGCGGCATGCCAGCACCCTGGGCCACTGCGTTGACCCCGGACGAGTTGAATAAAAGTGTGCTGGTCACACCCTTGAGCAAAAGTGACTGGCAGCTGCACGGGCTGTTCGACCGCAGCGCGGTGCTCGAACAACTGCTGCCGGCCTTTATCGGCAAATGCCTGCTGGGCCTGGCTTTTTCGCTGATCCCGGTGATCGTGCTGCTGAACATGCGCCGGCGCCAGCGCCAGGTGAATGAGGGCCGCCGACGTTACCAGGATATTTTCGAAGGCACCGGCGTGGCCTTGTGCGTACTCGATCTGTCGGGGGTGAAGGCGTTCTGCGACAAGACCCAGGTGCAGGACAGCGAACAATTGCACGCCTGGATGCAGGCCAACCCCGCCGAGCGGCGCAAACTGCTCAAGGAGTTGCGCGTCACCGAGATCAACCAGATGGCGGTGCGCCTGTTGGGCGTCAGCTCCTGCGAGCAGGCCTGGGAGCGCCTGATTGACGATGGGCCGCACAATGCCACCTCGATCGGCCACCAGGTGCTGGAAGCCGTACTGACCCGGCAAAAACAACTGGAGCTGGAAATCCAGCTCAACGATGTGACGGGCAATGAACAATACCTGTGGCTGGTCATGCGTCTGCCGGAACAGCAGGATGACATCAGGGCGGTCATCCTCAGCATCAGCGATATCACCAGCCGCAAGCTGATCGAGCTGTCGCTGGTCGAGCGCGAGAGTTTCTGGTCGGATGTGGTACGCACCGTGCCCGACCACCTGTATGTGCAGGACGTGGTCAGCCAGCGCATGATCTTCAGCAACCATCACCTGGGCCATACCCTCGGCTACAACAAGGCCGAACTGCAGAAAATGGGTGAGTACTTCTGGGAAATCCTGCTGCACCCCGAAGACGCCGAACATTACCAGGACGCGCGTCAACAGCAACGCGAGGTGGGTTATACGACCCAACTGCACTGCCAGCTGCGCTTTCGTCACCGCAACAACCAGTGGCGACGCTTCGACATTCGCGAACAGGCCCTGGCCACGGACACCTCGGCGGCGGTCACACGGATCATCGGCGTGGCCAAGGACATCACCGACCAGATCGAGGCCAGCGAATCCCTGCGCGACAGCGAACAACGCTACCGCATGCTGGCCGAGAGCATCAGTGATGTGATCTGTTCCACCGACAGCCGACTGGCCCTCAACTACGTCAGCCCATCGGTCAACGCCGTGCTGGGGTACGACGTGGACTGGGTGTTCAAGAACGGCTGGCAGTCGATCATTGCCAACCCGCAGCAACTCACCGGCATGTATGGCCTGATGGAACAGGTCAGCCGTGCCGTGGGTAATCCCGAGGCGCTGAACAGCCTGCGCGATGAGGTGCAGACCCAACTGTTCCTGTTCGACTGCCTGCGCGCCGATGGGCGCAAAGTGCCGATCGAGCTGCGCGTGGTGCTGGTGTGGGACGAACATGGCGCGTTTGAAGGCATCCTCGGCGTCGGCCGTGATATCAGCCAGCAACGCCGCGCGGAAAAAGACCTGCGCATGGCGGCCACGGTGTTCGAACACTCCACCTCGGCGATCCTGATCACCGACCCGGCCGGCTATATCGTGCAGGCCAACGAAGCCTTCAGCCGGGTCAGCGGTTACGCCGTCAGCGATGTACTCGACCAGTTGCCGAACATGCTCACCGTCGACGAACAGCAGGAAGCCCACCTGCGCTACGTGCTCAAGCAATTGCACCAGCACAGCACCTGGGAAGGTGAAGTGTGGCTCAAGCGCCGCAATGGCGAGCACTACCCGGCCTGGGTCGGTATCACGGCCGTGTTCGATGATGAAGGCGACCTGGCCAGCTACGTGTGTTTCTTCAGCGATATCAGCGAGCGCAAGGCCAGCGAACAGCGCATCCACCGCCTGGCCTACTACGACGCCTTGACCCACCTGCCCAACCGCACGCTGTTCCAGGACCGCCTGCACACCGCATTGCAATCGGCCGAGCGGCAGAAGTCGTGGGTGGTGCTGATGTTCCTCGACCTCGACCGTTTCAAGCCGATCAACGACTCCCTGGGCCATGCCGCGGGCGACCGTATGCTCAAGGAAATGGCCACGCGCCTGCTCGGTTGCGTGGCCGAAGACGACACCGTGGCACGGATGGGCGGCGACGAGTTCACCCTGCTGCTGCAACCGCGTATCAACCGCGAAATGGCGCTGAACCGTGCCATCACTGTGGCCGAACAGATCCTGGCCAGCCTGGTGAAGCCGTTCGTGCTCGAAGGCCGCGAGTTCTTCGTGACCGCCAGCATCGGCATCGCCTTGAGCCCCCAGGACGGTAACGAGCTGAGCCAGTTGATGAAAAACGCCGACACGGCGATGTACCACGCCAAGGAGCGCGGCAAGAACAACTTCCAGTTCTACCAGGCCGACATGAACGCCAGCGCCCTGGAACGCCTGGAACTGGAAAGCGACCTGCGCCACGCCCTGGAACAGGACGAATTCGTGCTCTATTACCAGCCGCAGTTCAGCGGCGACGGCAAACGCCTGACCGGCGCCGAAGCCCTGCTGCGCTGGCGCCATCCACGCCGCGGCCTGGTGCCGCCGGGGGATTTCATTCCGGTGCTCGAAGAGCTGGGGCTGGTGGTGGATGTGGGCGACTGGGTGATCAGCGAAGCCTGTCGCCAGCTCAAGACCTGGCACCAGAACAAAGTGCGGGTGCCGAAAGTCTCGGTCAACATCTCGGCGCGACAGTTCTCCGACGGGCAGCTGGGCACGCGCATCGCCACCATCCTCAAGGACACCGGCCTGCCACCGGCGTGCCTGGAGCTGGAGCTGACCGAAAGTATCCTGATGCGCGAAGTCAACGAAGCCATGCAGATCCTCGCCAGCCTGAAAAACCTGGGGCTGAGCATTGCGGTCGACGACTTCGGCACCGGTTATTCATCGCTCAACTACCTCAAGCAATTCCCCATCGACGTCCTGAAGATCGACCGCACCTTCGTCGACGGCCTGCCCTCCGGCGAGCAGGATGCGCAGATCGCCCGCGCCATCATCGCCATGGCCCACAGCCTGAACCTGGCGGTGATCGCCGAGGGCGTGGAAACCCACGAGCAGTTGGACTTCCTGCGCGAGCATGGCTGCGATGAAGTGCAGGGCTACCTGTTCGGGCGGCCGATGCCGGCGAATCGGTTTGAGGCGCAGTTCAGCAATGATGCGCTGTTCATGTTTGACTGAGATGTGTGGTGAGGCCACTGGCCTCATCGGGGGCAAGCCCCCTCCCACATTTTGATCTGCGAACACATTCAAGTGTGGGAGGGGACTTGCCCCGATGAGGCCGGCACAGTCACCACCCACACCCAGATGAGCCCCACTTGTCCGCGACATGATGTCCTTTCATATGCCATCCAAAACCCATTGGGTTAGAATGCCCTCCTTTTCTGCCCCCGATCCTTGAGGACCGCCATGTTCAGCCGTGATTTGACTATTGCCAAGTACGACGCCGATCTCTTCGCCGCCATGGAGCAAGAAGCCGTGCGCCAGGAAGAGCACATTGAGCTGATCGCTTCGGAAAACTACACCAGCCCTGCGGTGATGGAGGCTCAAGGTTCGGTGCTGACCAACAAGTACGCCGAAGGTTACCCAGGCAAGCGCTACTACGGCGGTTGCGAATACGTCGACGTGGTTGAGCAACTGGCCATCGACCGTGCCAAAGAGCTGTTCGGCGCCGATTACGCCAACGTCCAGCCCCACGCCGGTTCCCAAGCCAACAGCGCGGTGTACCTGGCCCTGCTGCAAGGTGGCGATACCATCCTGGGCATGAGCCTGGCCCACGGCGGCCACCTGACCCACGGCGCCAGCGTGTCCTCCTCCGGCAAGCTGTACAACGCCGTTCAATATGGTATCGATGCCAACGGCCTGATCGACTACGACGAAGTCGAGCGCCTGGCGGTCGAGCACAAGCCAAAAATGATCGTGGCCGGTTTCTCCGCCTACTCGCAGATCCTCGATTTCCCACGCTTCCGTGAAATCGCTGACAAGGTCGGCGCCTATCTCTTTGTGGACATGGCTCACGTTGCAGGCCTGGTCGCTGCGGGCGTCTATCCGAACCCGGTGCCTTACGCCGATGTGGTCACCACCACTACCCACAAGACCCTGCGCGGTCCACGTGGCGGCCTGATCCTGGCGCGCGCCAATGCCGAGATCGAGAAAAAGCTCAACTCCGCCGTATTCCCGGGCGCCCAGGGTGGCCCGCTGGAACACGTGATCGCGGCCAAGGCGATCTGCTTCAAGGAAGCGCTGCAGCCTGAGTTCAAGACCTACCAGCAACAAGTGGTCAAGAACGCCAAGGCCATGGCCGGCGTGTTCATCGAGCGCGGTTTTGACGTGGTGTCCGGCGGTACCGAAAACCACCTGTTCCTGCTGTCGCTGATCAAGCAGGACATTTCCGGTAAAGATGCTGACGCTGCCCTGGGCAAAGCCTTCATCACCGTGAACAAGAACTCCGTGCCGAACGACCCACGTTCACCGTTCGTCACCTCCGGCCTGCGCTTCGGCACCCCGGCTGTGACCACCCGTGGCTTCAAGGAAGCCGAGTGCAAGGAACTGGCCGGCTGGATCTGCGACATCCTGGCGGACCTGAACAACGAAGCCGTGATCGACGCGGTACGTGAGAAGGTCAAGGCCATCTGCAAGAAGCTGCCGGTGTACGGAGCTTGATTGCAGTTGCTTGAATGAGAAGCCCGGCTCTTGAGCCGGGCTTTTTTATTCCAATTTGAAATGCAATCAAGTGTGGGAGGGGGCTTGCCCCCGATGGCAATCTATCAGTCGCTGCCTGTGGTGACTGACACTCAGCTATCGGGGGCAAGCCCCCTCCCACATTGGGTTGCATTTCAAGTCAGGTGGGTTGGTAGACCCTGGCAAAGCCTTGGCGAATCTTGTCTTCCGGCAATTCATCGGCAATAAACACAATCACACTTTCCCGCGTCTCGCCCTCGGCCCACTCGGTGTCCCAGTCGAAACCGTAGAGCTTCAGCACGCCCTGAAACACCATGCGCCGATCCTCTCCGGCAATGTTCAGCACGCCCTTGTAGCGCAGCAGTTGCTTGCCATGGTCTTCCAACAGTTCGTTCATGAACTCACTGAGGCGATCGATATCCAGCGGTTGGTCGGTGCGCAGCACCAGGCTGGAAATACGGTCGACCGATGGCGCAGCACTGACCGGGCGCAGGCTCATGCCGGCGTTGAGGTTGAAGCCGCGCACATCCAGTAACTCGGCCAGGTCGATCTTGCCATGCTCCACCACCCGGATCGGTGCGCGGCGATTGATGCGGGTCAGGCGTTCGCTGACGGCGTTGAAGGAGGCTTCGTCTACCAGGTCGCGCTTGCTCACCAGCAGGCGGTCGGCAAAGCCGATCTGGGCCTGGGCGATGGTCTGGGTCAGGTGTTGCTCGGCGTGGGCCGCGTCCACCAGGGTGATGATGCCGTCGAGGATATAGCGCTCGCGCAGTTCCTCATCGATGAAAAAGGTCTGGGCCACCGGCGCGGGATCGGCCAGGCCGGTGCACTCGATCACCAGGCGGTCGAAGGCGATTTCACCGCGGTCCAGCCGCTCGAGCAGCAAGTACAGCGCCTTGGTCAGGTCGGTGTGGATGGTGCAGCACACGCAGCCGTTGGAGAGGGTCATGACCTGTACCGGCTCTGCGCCCAACAGTTGGGTATCGATGCCGGCATCACTGAATTCGTTTTCGATCACGGCGATCTTCAAGCCGTGTTCGGCCTTGAGCAGATGGCGCAGCAAGGTGGTCTTGCCGGCGCCGAGAAAGCCGCTGAGCACGGTGACCGGAATGGGAGAGGACACAGACAGTTCTCCTTATATCTGAAGGAACACAAAACAAATGTGGGAGGGGGCTTGCCCCCGATGGCGGTGTGTCAGGCACTGATGTGTCGCTGATACACCGCTATCGGGGGCAAGCCCCCTCCCACATGGAATCACTACTGGCCCGAGTGCCGGGTCAGCAGCACTTGGGCCCACCCTTGCCGCCGTAACGGGCCTCCTGGCGTTCGCGGAAGAACGCCTTGTAGTCCATCATCGGCTTGTCCGGGTGCTTGGTTTGCATATGCTCGACGTACGTGTCGTAGTCGGGCATGCCGACCATCAGGCGCGCGGCCTGACCGAGGTATTTACCGAGGCGACTGATGTCATTGAACATGGGTGCAATCCTCGGTTATGCGTCCGGTACGGCCTGAAACGGCGCTTCTTTATCCGTACGCTCTTTGTTGCCCCAGGCGGCAATGCCGACCTTGAGCGCATAGAACAGGATGCTGAACACCACGAACAGGAACAGCGCCGTCAGCGTTGCGTTGGTGTAGGCGTTGTAGATCACGTGCTGCATCTGGTCGATGCTCTTGGCCGGGGCGAGGATCTGGCCGTTGGCCAGGGCATCGCTGTATTTCTTCGCCAGCGACAGGAAGCCGATTGCCGGGTTGGCGTCGAACAGCTTGATAAAGCCCGCCGTGGTGGTGCAGATCAACAGCCAGACGGCCGGCACCAGGGTCACCCAAATGTAGCGCTGACGCTTCATTTTGATCAGCACAACCGTGGCGAGCATCAGCGCGATCCCGGCCAGCATCTGGTTGGAGATACCGAACAGCGGCCACAAGGTGTTGATGCCGCCCAGTGGGTCGATCACGCCCTGGTACAGCAGGTAACCCCACATCGCCACACAACCGGCGGTGGCGATCAGGTTGGCGGTCCAGGATTCGGTGCGCTTGAGCGACGGCACGAAGGAGCCGAGCAGGTCCTGCAGCATGAAACGACCGGCACGGGTACCGGCGTCGACCGCCGTCAGGATGAACAGCGCTTCGAACAGGATCGCAAAGTGGTACCAGAACGCCATGGTGTTTTCACCCGGCAGTACGCTGTGCAGGATCTGCGCGATACCGACCGCCAGGGTCGGTGCACCGCCGGCACGGGCCAGGATGGTGGTTTCACCGATGTCATGGGCCACGGCCGACAGCGCCTCGGGGGTGATTGCAAAGCCCCAGCTGCTGACGGTCTGCGCCACGGTCACCACGTCGCTACCGACAATCGCCGCCGGGCTGTTCATGGCGAAGTACACGCCAGGCTCGATCACCGACGCGGCAACCATCGCCATGATGGCCACGAACGACTCCATCAGCATGCCGCCGTAACCGATGTAGCGCGCATGGCTTTCATTGGCCAGCAGCTTGGGCGTGGTGCCCGAGGAGATCAGCGCATGGAAGCCGGAGACCGCGCCACAGGCAATGGTGATGAACAGGAACGGGAACAGGCCGCCCTTCCACACCGGACCGGTGCCGTCGATGAACTGGGTAAGCGCCGGCATTTTCAGGTCAGGCATGGTGACCAGGATGCCAATCGCCAGCGCGATGATGGTGCCGATTTTCAGGAAGGTCGACAGGTAGTCACGCGGGGCCAGGATCAGCCACACCGGGAGTACTGCGGCAACAAAACCGTAGCCGATCAGCATCCAGGTGATCTGGATCCCGGTAAAGGTGAAGGCCTTGGCCCACACCGGGTCAGCGGCGATCTGCCCGCCCAGCCAGATCGAACCCAGCAGCAACAGCACGCCGATGATCGAAATCTCGCCAATGCGGCCCGGACGGATGTAGCGCATGTAAATGCCCATGAACATCGCGATCGGGATGGTCGCCATCACCGTGAAGATGCCCCACGGGCTCTCGGCCAGGGCCTTGACCACGATCAGCGCCAACACCGCAAGGATGATGATCATGATCAGGAAGCAGCCGAACAGCGCGATGGTCCCGGGAATGCGGCCCATCTCTTCGCGGACCATGTCGCCCAGGGAACGGCCGTTACGCCGCGTGGACAGGAACAGGATCATGAAGTCCTGCACCGCACCGGCCAGCACCACGCCGGCAATCAGCCACAGCGTGCCGGGCAGGTAACCCATTTGCGCCGCCAATACCGGACCGACCAGAGGGCCCGCGCCGGCAATGGCCGCAAAGTGGTGACCGAAAAGGATGTGTTTGTTGGTCGGCACGTAGTCCAGACCGTCGTTGTTGACCACTGCGGGGGTTGCTCGCCGTGGGTCCAGTTGCATCACGTTATTGGCGATGAACAGGCTGTAGTACCGGTAAGCGACCAGGTAGATGGCCACCGCAGCGACCACAATCCACAAGGCGTTGATCGCCTCGCCGCGGCGCAAGGCCACTACGCCGAGGGCGCATGCTCCTACGATTGCCAGCACCAGCCAGGGTAGATGGCGTAGCAGGCTATTATTATTTTTCATTTTTATATTCCAGCCAGGGTGGACAGAAAGGACAGCCAGCCCGAGTTTAGCGCTGTTGGCCTTAAAGGCCACCCCCCTACCTTGGTCTAGAGCCTTGCCGAGGCAAAAAAAGCAGAAATAAAGGCTGGATGATGGCGCAGCGGTGGCGGCATTGCTGGAAACCTGGAATCCACACTGGTCAAAATGTGGGAGGGGGCTTGCCCCCTCCCCTATTGGCTTCAGGGTGTTGCTGATTATTCGAACAGCGCATCCAGCGCCTGTTCCAGGCGCGTGACCCCAATCACCTGCAATCCCGGCGGCATTTCCTTCGGCGCATTGCCCTTGGGCACGATCGCCCGCTTGAAGCCATGCTTGGCCGCCTCTTTCAAGCGCTCCTGGCCACTGGGCACCGGGCGCACTTCGCCCGACAACCCCACCTCGCCAAACACCAGCAAGTCATGGGGCAACGGCCGGTTGCGCAGGCTGGACATCACCGCCGCCATCAACGCCAGGTCGGACGCGGTCTCCAGCACCTTGACCCCGCCCACCACGTTGAGGAAGACGTCCTGATCGTGAGTCGGAATGCCGCCATGGCGGTGCAATACCGCCAGCAGCATGGCCAGGCGGTTCTGGTCCAGGCCGAGGGTGACCCGGCGCGGGTTGGCCAGGTGGCTGTCATCCACCAGCGCCTGGACTTCCACCAGCATCGGCCGGGTGCCTTCCCACGTCGCCATCACCACGCTGCCCGGGACTTCTTCCTGGGCGCGGGTAAGAAAGATCGCCGACGGATTGGAGACTTCTTTCAGCCCGCGGTCGGTCATGGCAAATACACCCAACTCGTTTACCGCGCCAAAACGGTTCTTCACCGCCCGCAGCAACCGCAGGCGGCCATCGGATTCACCTTCGAAATACAGCACGGTATCCACCATGTGCTCCAGCACTCGCGGCCCGGCCAGCGCGCCTTCCTTGGTCACGTGGCCGACCAGGAAGATCGCCGTGCCGCTCTGCTTGGCATAGCGCACCAACAGCGCCGCGCTTTCACGCACCTGGGATACGCCGCCGGGCGCCGACTGCAATTGCTCGGTGAAAATCGTCTGGATCGAGTCGATCACCATGACCTTGGGCTTTTCGATGCGCGCCGTGGCGATGATGCTTTCGATGCAGGTTTCGGTCATGACCCGCAGTTGGTCCTGGGGCAGGCCCAGACGACGGGCGCGCATGGCCACTTGTTGCTGGGACTCTTCCCCGGTGACGTACAGCGCCGGCATGCGGCTGGCGATGCTGCACAGGGTTTGCAGCAGGATTGTGGATTTACCGATGCCGGGGTCGCCGCCGATCAGCACGACCGAGCCGTCCACCAGGCCACCGCCCAATACCCGGTCCAGCTCGCCGGAGGCCGTGGAGAAACGCGGGATCTCTTCGACGCTGACTTCAGCCAGGGTCTTGATCTGCGCTTGTTGCCCGGTCCAACCGGCGCGGCCGGTGGGCGCTGCGGCGCCACCGCTTTCAATCATGGTTTCAGTCAGGGTGTTCCACGCACCGCACTCGCCGCACTGGCCCGCCCATTTGGGAAAGGTCGCGCCGCACTCGGTGCAGCCGTACATGCGCTTGGCCTTTGCCATTGAAGAACCTCCAACCGAAAAACCGTGATGATAGCTCAGCGCGGCGCCGGGGTCCGGATTTCACCGTTGGCCAAGCGTGAAGCGCTGTTGCCGATGGGGTCTTCGGCGTTCAGGTCGGCGCCTTTGGCCTTCAATTCGCTTAACAATTCCACGCGGTTGAATAGCCCGGCGTACATGGCGGCCGTCTGCCCCGCGCCGTTGCGTTGGTCGGGGTTGCAGTCGGTGGCCAGCAAGCGCTGGGCGATTTGCAGTTCGCCTTTGAAAATCGCGCCCATCAGCGCGGTGTTGCCGCGTTTGTCCTGCACGCAGGCGTCGGCGCCGGCGGTCAACAGGCGCTCAACGTAGGCACTCTGGCCGTGATAGGCGGCGAGGATCAAGGCGGTGTAGCCCTTGTCGTCCTGAGTATTCAGGGCGTAGCCCGATTCAATGAACGTGTTGAGCATGTCGAGGTCGCCACGGCGGGCGGCGTCGAAATAATAATCCTGAAGCTGCGCCTTGAGCGCACCAGGGTCATTGGATGGGGGTTGTTCGGCCAGCACACTGAACGAACAGCAGGCCAGCAGTGCCCATATGAACGTACGCATGATCAAGATCCTTGAGAAAGATCCCCTTGCAGGAGCGAGCTTGCTCGCGAAGAACTCAAAGGCAACGCATTCATCCAGGATGTACGCGTTATCGTTGACGTTCTTCGCGAGCAAGCTCGCTCCTACAGGAGGGCGTGATTAGTCGCTCAGTTTGTCAGCCAGTGCTTTGACACGCGCCAAGTCACCCTTGGCCACCTTGGCCACACCGGTGCCGTACTCCGGGTCGGCCTTGTAGAGGAACGACAGGATGATGTGCTTGCTTTCATCATCGGTGGTCGCCAGCGAGCCGCCGAAGTTGTCGATCAGGTCCTGACGTTCTTTCTTGCTGTAGGAGCGATACAAGTCACCGGCCTGCTTGAAGTTCTGCTCACGCTGAATCTTCGCCTGCTGGGTGCTGCCCGACAGCGGCGACTGGCTGTAGCGCGCAGCTTGTGGCTCTTCCCGTGGCAACAGGCGGCTTGGCTGGTAGTTCACGCCGGTGGTGGTCTTGCCGAAGTTCAGCGCGCCGTCCTGGTTGCCGTTGTTGATGGCGACCCGTGGGGCGTTGATCGGCAGTTGCAGGGCATTGGCGCCCAATCGGTACATTTGCGTGTCGGCGTAGGAGAACACCCGACCTTGCAGCAGGCGGTCTTCCGACGGCTCGATACCCGGCACCAGGTTGGCCGGGGCCATCGCCACTTGTTCGGTCTCCTGGAAAACATTGCCCGGGTTGCGATTGAGCACCATTTGCCCGACTTTGCGCTCCGGCACATTCGGCCAGATCTTGGTGGCGTCCAGCGGGTCGAAATCGAACTTGGCCAGGTCTTCAGGTTTCAACACCTGCACATACAGGTCCCACTTGGGGAAGTCGCCCTTGTTGATATGGGTGACCAGGTCATTGGTCATATGGCTGTAGTCACGCCCTTGCACTTCGGTGACTTGCTTGGGGTCAAGGTTCTTGATGCCTTGCAGGCTCTTCCAGTGAAACTTGACGTAGTGCACTTCACCCTTGGCGTTGATCAACTTGTAGGCATGTACGCCGTTGCCGTCCATCTCCCGGTAACTGGCCGGTGTGCCGGAGTCCGAGTACAACTCGGTCAGTGTGCGTGTGGACTCGGGAACATGGGAGAAGAAGTCGAAACGACGCGAGTCATCGTCCAGGTTAGTGCGCGGGTCCGGTTTGAACGCGTGGACCATGTCCGGGAACTTGATGGCATCGCGAATGAAGAACGTCGGGAAGTTATTACCGACCAGGTCCCAGTTGCCTTCGGCGGTATAGAACTTGGTGGCGAAGCCCCGTGGGTCGCGCAGGGTTTCCGGGGAATGGTTTCCGTGGACCACGGCCGAGAAGCGCACGAATACCGGCGTGGCTTCACCGGCGGCAAATACCTTGGCCTTGGTCAGGTCGCTGAGGTTGTCGGTCACGGTGAAGGTGCCATGGGCGCCCGTGCCGCGGGCATGCACCACGCGCTCGGGGATACGTTCGCGGTCGAAGCGCTGCAGCTTCTGAATCAATTGAACGTCCTGCAGCAGCACGGGGCCATTGGCGCCGGCCGTCTGCGAGTTCTGGTTATCGCCAACGGCGGCGCCGTTGTCACGGGTCAGGTTGGCGGCTTGCACGGAGAGGGTCAGCAGGCTGGCGGTCACCAACGCCAAGGCTTGGCGTGCCGACACGGGCCTGCGATTGATTGAATGGTTCATCAAGGTTTCCTCTGGTTTTTTTAGTGCACATTCAGTTGTGCTTGCCAGAGGCTAGTGACCTGCGGGTCAGAAGATAAATAGAAAAACCCCACAGGCGCGATTGAGAAAAAAATGTGGTAACCCGCTGAAATTGGCCGTATTCCGCGCGCGATTGGTGGCACTTTGCAAACTAATTGCGTTTTAATGTGTCGATAAAAACCAACAGTGTTAAAGGTTGTGTCGCGCGAGCCCGCTACGACTGACTTACACTGACCTCCACCCTTCTCATCTGTAACAAGGAATAACTTATGGGCGTGATCAGTGAGTTCAAGGCCTTCGCGGTCAAAGGTAATGTGGTCGACATGGCCGTCGGTATTATCATCGGCGCTGCGTTCGGCAAAATTGTTTCCTCGTTTGTAGGCGACGTGGTAATGCCGCCCCTCGGCCTGTTGATCGGTGGCGTGGACTTCGGCGACCTGGCAATCACGCTTAAAGCCGCGCAAGGCGATGCGCCCGCCGTGGTGCTGGCATACGGCAAGTTCATCCAGAGCGTGGTCGACTTTTTGATCGTCGCCTTCGCCATCTTCATGGGTGTAAAGGCGATCAACCGCCTCAAGCGCGAAGAGGCCGTAGCCCCGAGCCTGCCGCCGACGCCGACCAAGCAAGAGGTGCTGCTGGGCGAGATTCGCGACCTGCTCAAGGCACAGAACGACAAACCGCTCTGACCGGCAGATGCAAAAAGGCGCCTTGTGAGGCGCCTTTTTTTACCAGTAGTTTTCCACCGCCACCTGGCCCGGGCGTCGGCTCAGGCTCAGTTGCATGTCGCGCTGCTTGAGCAACTGGCGCGTGTCATCGACCATCTGCGGGTTGCCGCAAATCAGCACGCGGGAGTGTTGCGCCGTCAACGCGATGCCGGCCGCGCGCTCCAGCTCCCCGTTCTCGATCAAGGTGGTGATGCGCCCGTTCAATGCGCCCGTATGCCGCTCGCGGGTGACGATAGGGATGTAGATCAGCTTGTGGGCGTATTCGGCCAGGTATTCGCGCTCGCCCAGGTCCTTGATCAGCGTCTGGTATGCCAGTTCCCTGGCCTCGCGTGCGCTGTACACCAGAACGATACGTTCAAATTTCTCCCACACCTCGAAATCCTGCAGGATCGACAGGAACGGTGCCACCCCGGTGCCGGTGCCCAGCAGCCACAGATCACGCCCGTCTACAAAGCGGTTCAGCGTCAGAAAGCCCGTGGCCTGGCGCTCCACCAGCAAGCTATCGCCGACTTTCAGGCGGCTCAACTCACTGGTGAACTCGCCGCCTGGAACCACGATGGAAAAGAAATCGAGGTATTCGTCAAACGGCGACGACACGATCGAATAGGCGCGCCACACGGTACTGCCATCCGCCTTGGTGACACCCAGACGCACGAATTGGCCGGCGGTAAAGCGAAAACCGGCATCACGCGTGGTGCGCAGGGTGAAAAGGCTGGGGGTCAGCGATTGCACGTCGAGCAAGGTCTGGCGGGTAAATTTCTCAGCACTGGCCGTCATGGGGGGCTCCGTTTTGCACAGGGCCGTAGTGTCTCTCAAAGCGCGCCGCGCAAACACCGCTGATTGGTAATGGCATTACAGTCAACCGAGTCGACGGCCCTGTCAGGCGGGTAACAATCGGTGACAAAAAGCGTCCCAACATCGAACTAAACATTTCGCTATCAATACGCCCGCAATACGCAACAACACGAAGGCGAACGTACCGATAGCGTCACTTTGACATCATTCGTAAATGATTGAAAAACTGCGCTCTCTTCCATAAGTCCGACTAAAGCCCAGTCCTTGTCCACGCTGTTACAGCCTGACCCAAGGCAGTCAAGGAGTTTTTTTTTCAGCCTCACAAGTAAGACTTATCCTACACTTTCCATTCAAGTCGCATTGGGATCAGGACGTACCCAAGTCACACGAAAACCTATGGAGAGCAATCGATGGTCAAATGGCGCAATACACGGCTGCCCAAGCTTGAGGGCGAGAGCGAAATCACCAGCGTGTTTGAAATGGTCGTCAATCACACGTATGAATTAGGATTCCAACATTGCTCATTTACGATGAGTTCTCAAGCCCCAAGCAACCAAACAGACCCCATACATCTTGATAACCATCCGAGTGAATGGAGAAATATTTACAAACGAGCGCATTTCTTCGAAATAGACCCTGTTGTATCCCACTGCAAGAACAGTGTCCTGCCCATTGTCTGGGACCCGAAAACGTTTAGCAGTACCCCCCAGTTGTGGGAGTTGGCCCAGTCGTTTGGCGTGCACTTGGGCTGGACCCAGGCGGTCCATGATTTCCAGGGTGTATTCAGCATGCTCACGCTGACGCGTGGCAAAGGCGAGGTCAGCCCCGAAGAGCTTTACGAAAAAGCCGGGCAGGTGTTGTGGCTCTGCCATGCGATGCATGCAGTGGTTGCAAAAAAATACGCCGACAAAGCCCATATCAACACGCCCAGCAAGTTGACCGCACGGGAGACGGAGGTGCTCAAGTGGTCCGCCATGGGCAAGACCGCTTCCGAGATCGCGGCCATTCTCTGCCTGTCCGAGCGTACCGTGGGCTTTCATATCAGCAGTACCTTCAAGAAACTTGGCGTGCACAATAAGATCCAGGCCGTGCTCAGTGCCTCTAAAGCAGGACTGTTTTGACCCAAACAAGAAACACCGCATGTCATCGCGCTGAAAAAAAAGTAACATTTGCGGCCCATTCTGAGTGTTGATTCAGCCCTTTCACAGGTTGCCTCGCCGTTCACTCAGACGGTTCCGTCGATTACCCAGAGCCTCCCCCGCCATGCCCCTGCTTGACAGCCCCTTCGCCCAGCTCGATTTGATCCGTCAGCCCGAGCAACACAATGATCCGCTGCAAGCCTTCGATGCCGCCGACGAATACCTGCTCAACCACCTCGCCGGCCAGCAACCCCCTGCGGCAACCCGCGTGCTGGTACTCAATGACAGCTTCGGCGCCCTCGCGGCCAGCCTTGCAGGCCAGGTGCAGGTGACCTCCAGCGGGGACTCGTTCCTCGCCGCCCAAGGCCTGGAAAAAAACCTGGTGCGCAACGGCAAAGCCTTTGATGCGGTAACCTTCGTGCCGGCCAGCCAAGTGCCGGTCGGGCCATTCGATCGGGTGTTGCTGCGTGTGCCCAAGACCCTGGCGCTGCTGGAAGAACAGTTGATCCGGTTGCACGGGCAACTGGCACCGGGTGCCGAAGTGATCGCCGGGGCCATGGTCAAACACTTGCCACGCGCCGCCGGGGAACTGCTGGAGCGTTATATCGGGCCGATGCATGCCTCACTTGCGGTAAAAAAGGCCCGGCTGCTGATCGCCACCGTCGCCGACCGCCCTGCGGCAGTATCGCCCTACCCTACCCGCTACACCCTGGACACCCCGGCCATCGAATTGCTCAACCACGCCAACGTGTTCTGCCGCGAAGGCCTGGACATCGGCACGCGCGCGTTCCTGCCGCACCTGCCGAACAACCTGGGCGGCGCCCGCGTGGCCGACCTTGGCTGCGGCAACGGCGTATTGGCAATTGCCAGCGCGCTGCAAAATCCCGACGCGCACTACACCCTGGTGGACGAGTCCTTCATGGCAGTGCAGTCAGCCGCCGAAAACTGGCAGGCCGCGCTGGGCGGACGTGATGTCATCGTGCGCGCCGACGACGGCCTGGCCGGCCAGGCCCCGCAGTCGTTGGACGTGGTGCTGTGCAACCCGCCTTTCCACCAGCAGCAGGTGGTGGGCGACTTCCTCGCCTGGCGTATGTTCCAGCAGGCGCGGGAGGCGCTGGTGGTGGGTGGCGCGCTGTATATCGTCGGTAATCGTCACCTGGGTTATCACAGCAAATTGGCGCGCCTGTTCCGTGGCGTCGAACAAGTGGCGGCCACGCCCAAGTTCGTCATTCTCAAGGCGCGCAAATAAAAAAACCCTGCCCTTCCGGTAAGAAGAGCAGGGCTGAAAAACCGGGCCGCAAAGCCCGGATCGGGATGTCAGTGGGTGGTCAGCCCGGCCGCGTTCATGAACATGCGCATCAGGCTGGCGACGATAAACAAGGCCAGCACACTGCCGGTCCAGATCATCGCCAGCCATCCAAGGCGCCGCCACAGCGGCTGTTTCTCTGCCTGTTCGATATCGTGCAACGAAGGTTTGCCCGCCATGCTGCGACCCTCCTAGTGATAGCCGTCTTCATGGGTGACCTTGCCGCGGAACACGTAGTAGCTCCAGAAGGTGTAGCCCAGGATGAACGGAATGATGAACAAGGTCCCCACCAGCATGAAGCCCTGGCTTTGCGGCGGCGCGGCGGCGTCCCAGATCGAGACTGACGGTGGAATGATGTTCGGCCACAGGCTGATCCCCAGGCCGCTGTAACCCAGGAAGATCAATACCAGCGTCAGCAGGAAGGGCGTGTAGTGCGCCCGGCGTGCCACGGCGCGGAACAACCCGTACATCGTCACCAGCACCAGCAACGGCACGGGCAGGAACCAGAACAGATTCGGCAGGGTGAACCAGCGCGAGGCGATTTCGGCGTGGGTCAGCGGCGTCCAGAGGCTGACGATACCGATCACCGCCAACACCACGAAGGCCAGCGGGCGCGCCAGGTTGTGCATCTGTTCCTGCAACTTGCCTTCGGTCTTCATGATCAGCCAGGTGCAGCCGAGCAAGGCATACGCCACGATCAATGCCACGCCGCAGAACATCGTGAAGGGGGTCAGCCAGTCCAGCGAGCCGCCGGCGAACTGGCGATTCACCACCGGAATGCCATCGATAAACGCCCCCAGCGCCACGCCCTGGAAGAACGTGGCCGTCAGCGAGCCGCCGATAAACGCCTTGTCCCACAGGTGGCGCTTATGGTCCTTGGCCTTGAAGCGGAACTCGAAGGCCACGCCGCGAAAGATCAGCCCGATCAACATCAGGATCAGCGGCAGGTACAACGCCGACAACACCACCGAGTAGGCCAGCGGAAACGCACCGAACAAGCCCGCGCCGCCCAATACCAGCCAGGTTTCGTTACCGTCCCAGACGGGCGCCACAGTGTTCATCATGACGTCGCGGTCGGTCTTGCCCTTCACGAACGGAAACAGGATGCCGATGCCCAGGTCGAAGCCGTCCATCACCACGTACATCATGATGCCGAAGATGATGATCACGGCCCAGATCAGCGGAAGATCAATGCCCATCTCAATGCCCCTTGTGCTGGATGTCGTCGTGGTCGTTGTCGGTGCCATCATCGGCAGCGGACAACGGACGCGCCGGGGTACGTTTCTGGCCAGGTCCACCCTGGGTCGGCTCGGTGACCTGGTAAACCACAGGCCCTTTGCGCACCAGTCGCATCATGTAACCCAGGCCCGCGCCGAACAGCGCGAAGTACACCACCACGAACAGCACCAGGGTGATAGTCATCTGCGCCAGGCTATGCCCGGAAGAGGCATCCGCCGTGCGCATCAGCCCATAGACCACCCACGGCTGGCGGCCGATTTCGGTGGTAAACCAGCCGGCGAGAATCGCGATCAACCCTGAAGGGCCCATCCACAACGCCAGGTACAGGAACGGCTTGGACGTGTACATCTTGTCGCCGCGGCGCAGCCACAGGCTGAACAGCCCCGTGAAGATCATCAGGAAACCCAGGCCGACCATGACCCGGAACGACCAGAACACCACGGTCGAATTAGGCCGGTCTTCAGGCGGGAAGTCCTTGAGCGCCGGCACCTGTTTGTCCAGCGAGTGAGTCAGGATCAGGCTGCCCAGGTAAGGGATTTCCACCGCGTACTTGGTTTTTTCCGCCTTCATGTCCGGCCAGCCGAACAGGATCAGCGGCGTGGGCTCATTGCCGATGTTTTCCCAGTGACCTTCAATCGCGGCGATTTTGGCCGGTTGGTGCTTCAGGGTATTGAGGCCGTGGAAGTCGCCGATCACCGCCTGGATCGGCGCGACAACCAAGGCCATCCACATTGCCATCGAGAGCATCTTGCGGATCGCCGGGTTGTCCTTGCCGCGCAGCAGATGCCAGGCCGCCGACGAACCGACGAAGAACGCCGTGGCCACAAAGGCAGCGGTGGCCATGTGCGCCAGGCGGTAGGGGAACGAGGGGTTGAAGACCACGGCGAACCAATCGGTGGGGATCACGCGGCCATCGACGATCTCAAAGCCTTGGGGCGTCTGCATCCAGCTGTTGGAGGAGAGAATCCAGAACGTCGAAATCAGCGTACCGATCGCCACCATCACGGTGGAGAAGAAGTGCAGGTTGCGCCCTACCTTGTTCCAGCCAAACAGCATCACGCCCAGGAAACCGGCTTCGAGGAAGAAGGCGGTGAGCACTTCGTACGTCAGCAGCGGCCCGGTGACGGCGCCGGCGAAGTCCGAAAAGCGGCTCCAGTTGGTGCCGAACTGGTAAGCCATGACCAAGCCCGAAACCACGCCCATGCCGAAGTTGACGGCAAAGATCTTCGACCAGAAATGGTAGAGGTCACGGTAGGTGTCATTGCGGGTCTTGAGCCACAAGCCTTCCAGCACCGCAAGGTAACTGGCCAGGCCGATGGTGATCGCCGGGAACAGGATGTGAAACGAGATGGTGAACGCAAATTGAATTCGGGCGAGATCTAGCGCCTCCAAACCGAACATAAGTCTTCCTCTGTCAGGTAATACCGGCTGCGGGCTCGGAGCCTGCACCCACTGCCCCCACGGATATGGAGTGTGGCGAATTTCAATTCGTTTCTTTTTTTACCCGTCACGCAGGGAGTCTGGCCTTTCGACCGCCAGAACAATCCCCTGGCAGGTTTTGATCTGGATCAAGCATTGTTGAAAGAGTAGTCCCATTTGCGCTGTCCGGTTGTGTGGTCTTTTGCCGCGTGACAGCTTGCCTCACCCGAGTTATTGCAACTCTTTGTTACAACATAATGCTAATCTCGACGCTCCCTTCGGCCCCCGACCTGTAAGCCCAATGCCTAGCGAACCCGCGTTGCTGTTACGTCACCACCGCCCTTTCATCGCGTTCTGGCTGGCGCGGATCTTTACCGCCAGCGGCTTCCAGATGCTGACCGTGGCCATCGGCTGGAACCTCTACCAACTGACCGGCAATGTGCTGGACCTGGGATTGGTCGGCCTGGTGGAGTTCGTGCCGCGTGTGCTGTTCATGCTGCACACCGGGCACGTGGCCGATCGCTATGAGCGACGCAAGGTTGCCGCCATCTGCCAGACCGTCCAGGCGCTGATTGCCCTGTCCCTGGCCATCGGCGGGCTGACCGGCAACGTGACCCGCGAAATGATCTTCATTCTGGCGTTCCTGCTGGGCGCCGCACGTTCATTCGAAATGCCCACCACCCAGGCAATGCTGCCCAGTATCGTACCCAGCGCACTGTTCCCCCGGGCCGTGGCGTCGTCGCAATCGGCCCAGCAATTGGCGACCATCGTCGCCCCGGCCCTCGGCGGCTTGCTCTACGCGCTCGGCAGCGTGTGGGTGTACGGCCCGACTGTGGTGCTGTACCTGATCGCCTGCGGACTGACCCTGAACCTGCCCGCCCGCCAGACGCCGCTGAACAAAGGCAAGGCCACCCTCGACTCGTTGCTGGCCGGGATTCGCTTTATCCGCAGCCGGCCGGACATCCTCGGCGCCATCTCCCTGGACCTGTTCGCCGTACTGTTGGGCGGCGCCACTGCCCTATTGCCGGTGTTCGCCAAGGACATCCTGTTGACCGGCCCCTGGGGCCTGGGCCTGCTGCGCTCGGCACCGGCGGTGGGGGCGCTGCTGATGTCACTGTGGCTGGCGCGCTTTTCGGTGGACCGCAAAGTGGGACGCGTAATGTTCACCGCCGTCGGCGTGTTCGGCGTGGCGACCATCGCGTTCGGCCTGTCGACCTCGTTCTGGTTCTCCCTGGCCGTACTGGTAGTCCTCGGCGCGGCGGACATGATCAGCATGGTGATCCGGGCTTCGTTCGTGCAACTGGAAACACCGGATGAAATGCGCGGCCGAGTGAGCGCAGTCAACGGCTTGTTTATCGGCGCATCCAATCAACTGGGTGAGTTCGAATCGGGCATCACCGCGCACTGGTTCGGCACGGTGCCCGCCGTCGTCATGGGCGGCGTGGGTACGCTGGTCGTGACCGGAGTGTGGATCAAACTGTTCCCGACCCTGGCCAACCGCGACCGTATGCATGTTCCGGTGGAAGAAACGGCCTTGAAAACCACCGCCTGACCAGCTTTGACAATAAGGTCAAATGTGGCATGGGGCTTGCCCCCGATAGCCAGCCCCGGATAACCCCGGATAGCCATAGTTATCGACGCAACTTTGTAGCGCCAACCGTAACCACGATGCGCAGCGAGTCGCTCTTGATCTTGATCTGCTCTTGATCCTAGGCGCCCCGTTAAACCACGCTGGCCGAACGCAGGCTTGAATCCGTGGGCAACCCGGCAGGACGCCGGGTTAGCCGCCCCGCGCCATGGATGG